>CAUZEB010000141.1:0-4930 GCA_963578655.1 Dehalococcoidia bacterium
ATCTCTGGACTAGCACCCAGGGACCTTTCGAAGTTAGAAGAGCAATGGCTAGTTGTCTAAATATTGCGGTGTCAAAAATCAGGGTGGTACCTATGGAGATAGGAGGAGGATTCGGAGGTAAATTTCCTCTTTACCATGAACCAGTCGCTGCGCTATTATCAAAAAAGACAGGGAATCCCGTCAAAATAGTAATGACGCGAAAAGAAGTTTTCCAAGGTACTGGCCCGACTTCAGGCTCTTACCTAAAGGTGAAAATGGGAGTAGACAGAGCAGGCAAATTTACAGCTGCCCAAGCCTATATGGCATACGAAGCAGGGGCTTTCCCTGGATCTCCTGTCGACACCGCTGCGCAATACGCATTTGCTCCCTACCATATACCCAATCTTGTGATTGATGGATATGATGTTGTTGTTAACAAACCAAAAGCCGGAGCATATAGGGCTCCAGGCGCTACTAACGCGGCATTTGCCATAGAGACAATAGTTGACGAGTTATCTGTAGAACTCGGGATAGATCCCTTACAATTTCGACTGAACAATGTGGCCAATGAGTTGACTAGGAGTGCAAGTGGTTTGAAATATCCTTCCGTAGGGCGAACAGAGGTTTTAAACGCTATGATAAATCATCCTCATTGCAAAACCCCACTAACAGGCACACATTATGGAAGGGGAGTTGCAGTTGGATATTGGCCAACCGGCGGAGCAGAATCCAGTTGTACTATCAGTGTTAATACAGACGGAACAATAAATTTAGTAGAAGGTTCGACTGATATAGGTGGGACCAGAGCTTCTGTAGCTATGCAGGCTGCTGAACTGTTGGGACTTAAAGCAGAAGATGTAAATCCTCAGGTTTTAGATACAGATTCTATAGGTTACACTAGCGGTACTGGAGGTAGTAGTGTCACGTTTAAGACTGGTTGGGCTGCGTACAAAGCGGCTGAAAGTGTCCTCGACCAGATGATGGCCCGTGTAGGTTTAATGTGGAATGTACATCCAGAAAGCATTGAATATAATAACGGCATATTTGAATCGAACGAAGCGCTGGGTAAGAGTCTCGACTTCAAAGAAGTTGCTTCAGATATTAACAACACAGGAGGACCTATAGTTGGTAGATCATCAATTAATGCAACGGGCTCCGCCCCAACTTTCGCAGGCTGCCTTGTAGACGTTAGGCTAGATGTTGAAACTGGAAAGGTCGATGTTCTACGGGTAACAATATTTCAGGACGTTGGTAAGGCAATACATCCTAGTTATGTCGAAGGTCAAATGCAAGGAGGGACTGTCCAAGGTATAGGTTGGGCCTTGAATGAGGAATATTTCATGGATGAAACCAATGACATGGCTAATTCGACACTTTTAGACTATCGGATGCCGACTTGTCTTGATCTCCCCATGATTGACACCGTTATTATAGAAGTGCCTAATCCTGGTCATCCTTTTGGAGTTCGCGGTGTTGGCGAAGTGTCCATAATCCCTCCGGCGGGCGCAATAGCCAACGCGGTATATAGAGCTGCTGGTATTAGACCAAATACACTCCCAATGAATCCGAAGGTAATAATGGAAAACATATGGGATGACAATGTATGACTCCAGAACGAATATAATAGATTATATTCGTGAAGTCTCCACTGTGTCTTCAAGATCAAATTTCACGGAAATAAGCATTATCTATATGTGAGTTGATTATCTTTGCTAAAGCCCGTGGCTTTTGCAAAGGAACGTCATGAAGGGTGTTTTCGAACCATATCAATTTATTGAAGGGTAATAGGCTAACGGCAGTCGAAACCGATAAATAACGGTATCGTTGACGCTCGACCATGGATTCTTCGCTTTCATTTCTCCTAGCTGGCAATAACAGAACTGGACACCTGACTGATGAATACAAATTTTCGGGTTTATGATGCCAAAGAGCCTCGATTATCATCATATGGTTTTCCCTACTTAAGCGAGCTCTAACGGATCCGTCATCGCTAATATCGAAGTTTGATAGCAGGGTATCGTTCCAAGTTTCGTCCGGGTTTATTGTTTTAAATCTTTCCTGGCTCTTAGCTATTAGGGAATCTATGTTTATGTTTGAAAAATCTGGCGGAGCCATATCTCTCCTAGCTTTCTCCAATGTATTGTTAGGCCTCGAAGATATATCAATTGTACCGCCATCCACGAAACAAAGGCCTAATGGACTATCCGGGTATAGTACAGCATACTCTAAAGCTACACTCCCACCCCACGAATGTCCGACTATAATTGGTTTCTCAAGTTCTAATTGTTCCACGAATCTGTGGAGATCTCTTGAGATACTGTTGAAATCGTAACCGTGGTCAGGTCTATCGCTCATCCCATGGCCTCTTTGATCCAGAGCAAGGACTTTAAGGGAATTATCCAGTAATGGGGCAACAAAATCCCAAATTCTGGAAGTAGACGCCAATCCATGCAACAATATCACTGGTTGCTGTTTCCCACCCCAATCTAAGTAGTGGAATTGATGACCATTTAATGTGATATATTTATTGTACGGCGTCCTGGCCATGTATAATTCTCTTAAACAGAACTGACTTTTAGTTTTCTATTCACAGAATAAGGAAATTAGGCAGATGGAAGATTTGTATCAGGTTAATTCTGGTCCCTGCTTTTGACTACGTTTCAGATACTCCTCTAGTTCCTTCACCATCATATCGGGACTGGGAATTTCTTCTTTGCTAGAGTTTGCATCATCGTAACGTTCTTCTAGGCGTTTAACGTACGCACCAACGTCAGGATCTTTATTTATTGCCTTTGTTACTTCTGATTCAAATGCACCTTCGGCTATACGTAACTCCTCCAAATCTATGTCTATTTGGACGAGGCTCCGGAGTTTTGTTAGAAGAGCATGACTTATCTTGGGATTGGGAGAAGTGTTGACATAGTGTGGGCAATGACCCCAAATGCTAGCATACGGAAGGCCTTCATCTGTACATGCATCAAGAAATGCTGTATGTATACCCGTCGGGCCTTGATACCCTGAATTCCTCACACCTAACCAGTTAGCTTTTTCAGTTAGTTCCTTTGTACTGGCACGCCCTGTCACTCTTGCTTCACGAGAATGAGGTACAGCGTCAAGTAATGCACCCAAAGTAACTATGAATTCAACACCTACTTGCTTAGCAACGCCTAGCAAAATATTTGAAAATGTCTTCCATTTTAGATTTGGTTCCGTACCTATATATATAAACAATCCATTAGAATCTGACTCTTTTTTGAATTGATAAAGATCATTGGCCGGCCAACGAGTTGTTCTTTTCCCTGTTCTATTTATTCTGGTTTCTGGACGTGTATTTGTGAAATCATAAAATTCTTCGGGTTCAATTTCGGCAAATTTCTTTGCAGGTAATTTACGTACAAGGTATCTTGCAGCCCTGGTCGCGGATTCCGCGGCATCTGGCCATCCTGCAAATGCAACAATCATTGTTTTTAAGTCAGTAAATGGCTCTTCATGAAATATTAGTCCATTCATTGTCAAGTCCTCATAACTTTTATACCATATTATCTTTCAAATTAGGTATCGACTTTTCGGATAGTGCCCTACTGTCCAAAGCTATTTTTGCTATATCGCATTACTCATCGAATCTTGGATTTAGTTAATCCAGATACTACATACCAATGGCCAAATAACTACACGCAACTTTCAAACTGAGTTTATCATTTGCTAACGATGATGCCAACCCAAACCTTCAGTTGTTAATACAAACGCCCGTGATCTAAATTGTTGTATACAGACTATACGGCTAAAAGGTTATAAGCTATAGAAACCATTATCTTAGCACTACTAACAAGACTACAAATTCCAATCGATTCGTCTTTCCCATGAACACGATCTAGCATTGGATCGTCCTTAGGATGGGAACCCATAAAACCATACGTTATCACTCCAAGTGGCCGAGTAAAACGTGAATCGGTAAATCCCGAACTAATCGTCGGTATCCATCCTATATCATCTCTCTCAATTACATATTCTGTGGCTTTCCGGATTTGGTCGCAGAATTCTGTATCAAAATCTGAGGAATTCGGGACAGCCATATAGTCTATAGAATAACTAACTCCTTCAATAGAATCCAAAATATTATGTAGTTGGTCTGAAACATACTCTTCATTTTGATGCGGTAGCGATCTAACATCGCAAGTGAGTCTCACCGACTCAGGGACACTATTAGATTTAATTCCACCTGTTAACATCGTTGGAGTGATCGTAAGTCTTGATAACGCCTTAAGCATTGTTGCGAGTCTAGGATTTGTATCAGAGACGTCAGATATAATCTCATCTATATTATCTTTAGTAGGTTTGTGCTCTATAGCAAAGATGGACAGGTAATTGAAAATACTTGAAGAAGTATCAATATCTGGTTCGTATTTTTGGATACTCTCCAATACTTGTTGCAGTTGATACATAGCATTTTTGCCTTGCCATGGAACAGATGCATGAGCACTTTCACCTTTGATGTCTATTTCAATTTGCAATCTTCCTTTTTCTCCCGTCCCAACAAGATAGGCAAGGGTGCCAGCGGCTTCTATAGGTGTTCCACCTCCTTCATTCACTGCATAGTCTGATTTAAGCAGATCTGAATGATGCTCTGCTAACCAACCAAAACCATATCGCCCACCATGTTCTTCGTCAGCGCCAGACACCAATCTTAAACTTTTGCTGAGTTCTACATTGTTTTTTTTGAGGAGCTTTAACGCCATTAGTTGAGCGGCTAATAAACCTTTACAATCAGAGGCACCTCTCCCATAAATCCTACTGTCATGGATTTCGGCACTAAATGGTGGGAATATCCAGTTCTTTTCATCTTCGACCGGAACAACATCGGTGTGTGACATAAAAAGAAGTCCCGGAAACGGATCCCGTCCGTCCAGACTTGCAATTATATTACCCCGATTGGGTGTAGCTTCCAAAATAT
>CAUZEB010000142.1:0-4897 GCA_963578655.1 Dehalococcoidia bacterium
CAATTCATATATTTCATGAGTGTCCATCATTCCAGCTCCTGTACGAGATATATTTGGCCGAAATACTAACATTAACATAATTAGACTTAAGGCTGTAAACTCGAACTTTCTACATCATCTATAATCAATTGAGACTTAATGACTATATTAAGCATATACGTAACCAAAATAGGTGGATCGTTATCCAGAATGAGTAAGTCTCTGCTTGGCCATTCAGTATAAATCTTCAGACGAAATCTTCAGATTTGTCTTGTGGAACATATCCCAAGACCTTTTTAGTGTGTTCTAGATCGTAATAGGTCCACTTGTTATCCGAAGCAGCCATAAATATGTCGAATTTTAAATCTTCTGGGGCGTGGATACATTTCACAAGCATTTGCAGGATATCACGATGGCTAAAGTAATATGAAAATCTACGTGGATTATCTGGCCAATCATCAGATCTTACAGAACCGATTCGCAGGCAAATGACGGATATGCCGTATTCATCCGAAAAGTGTCGTCCGATTGCCTCACCCCAAACTTTTGCAGCACCGTATATACCTAATGGCCTGAATTGTTCGTGCGTAATTTTGGTATAGTCTGACGTAATCGTTTCATAACGCCCTTCCGCTATTGCCCGATAAGGTTCAATTTTTTCGAATCCACCAATTGCAGCTCCACTGCTACCAAAGATCACACGCTTTACACCTGACTGCCTCGCGGCCTCGTATACGTTATAAACACCAATAATATTGGTGGATAAATGTCCTGCCCATTCCTCCTCGACTGTTCCAGAAAATTTTGAACCAGGCATCGATGAATTCTGAGCGAACGCGGACATGTGGATCACTACGTCTTGGTTTTTGAAGGCTGGTTTAATAGATTCAAGATCGGAGATATCAGCTTGAACTGAATCAAAATCTTTAACTGGGCTTCGATTTAGTGCAGTGATTTGGTATCCACCTAGTCGTTTGAGATGCCGAGCTAACAATCCTCCTATAAGCCCACTTGCGCCCGTTATGAGTATCCTAGTCAATTTATTCCTCCCGTTATGAGTATCCTAGTCAATTTATTCTTCCCGTTCCAAATCATTTATGAGACCATTCTATCATGGTCAATTAATACTCAAAAACCCCCCTACCATTACTGGTGATCTTGTAACCTTGACTCGACCAGAATATAATCCAGTGGTAGCTTATAGATTGGGATATACCTCTGGTATACCGTAATATAGAAGGAGTAATAGGATATGACGATTTTTTCAGGCGGTAATGTTTACGAGAAACTCGATGTCAGGCGAGTTATTAACGCTATGGGTAACCAGACAGTATTGGGAGGTTCGACTCCGTCAGATGCTGTCAGAGAGGCTATGGAGCACGCCAATGTCAGTTATGTAGAAATGGAAGAATTATTAGCTAAGTCTGGTGAATTCATAGCGAAGACACTTGGGACTGAGGCTGGTTATGTTACCGCAGGCTGCGCTGCTGCCATGGCTCTTAGTGCTGCTGCCTGTATGACCGGAGACGATTCGGAAAAGATATATCGACTACCTGATACATCCGGAATGAAAAATGAGATTCTGATACAAAAAAAGCAAAGATATAGTTATGATAGGTGTTACACAGTGACAGGAGCCAAGCTGTTAGAGGTGGGAGACGACCAAGGATGTACTGAACAACAATTAACAGAAGCTATAGGGCCTAATACAGCTGCCGTGGCGTATTTTATACAAAAAGATTGGGACGATTCAGTACTAAGCCTCGACGAGGTAGTGAGAATAGCCCATGAAAATAACGTTCCAGTTATAGCTGATGCAGCTTCGCAGAATTATCCTCTAGATTACATGATAGGGAACGCCAACGCCGCAGATCTTGTCTGTTTTGGTGCAAAATACTTTGGTGCACCACATTCCACAGGATTCCTTTGTGGTAAGAAGGAACTGGTTGACGCAGCAATCGCTAACGGATTTATTGGATTTCATACCGGTGGACGGAAGGCTATCGGTCGCCCTCTAAAAGTTGATAGACAGGATGTTGTTGCTGTTATTGCAGCTCTTGATGAATGGTTTACTATGAATCACGAAGATCGTTTAATTTCAATAGACAATAGACTAACGACGATGGAGAGTGACTTACAAGGTATACCTAATGTTGAGGCCAAGGTTGTACGACATGAAAACTTTTGGGGTGCTAGTTTGCAACTGACGTTAGATTCAGGATTTGGTAAAAGCGCAAAAGAGGTAGCAGATGATCTGGATAGGGGTGAACCACGAATATGGGTTAATCCTGAAACTGAGAATACCATTATTGTTAATGCTCACACGTTGAAAGAAGGTGAAGGAGCTATCGTTGCTCAACAGCTTAGACAATCGCTACTATCGTAATGATCTACTATCACTAGTTCGATAGATAGCCTAGAAAGGCATCAATGTAGTGTCGAAAAAGATGTCAGAAGCAAGCATGAATCCAATTAGAATACTAGCTATGCCGGCTAGCCCGGAAACCGTAGCGTTTAAATTTCTGAAGCTACTACTGATTGAAAATGGAAGCCCTAGTACCAGTGTTATAGAGGACATGGAAAGAACTGTACCGAATCCAAACATCAAGAGATAGCCAATACCAATCCAGAAATTTTCAATCTTTGGCAGTAGCAGTAGCATCACAGCAGCACTACCCGCAAGTCCATGAACTATGCCGATTGTAAAGGATTTGAGTCTAAAATGTGGCTTGCCAAATTTAAATATACTGTGTGAACTTTCGCTACTCACCTCATTATTCTGATGATGGCTGGAATGGATGTGCACATGAGTGCCTCCGTCATGGATATGTTGGTGTAAGTGCAGCCGTCCAGTAGATAATCTCCATAATACCTGTACACCCAAGAAAACCAACATTAGAGCCACACCAAACTCTAGGAAGAAAGCCACAGCCTCGTATTTATCTAGAACCGTTTCCTTGAATATAAGAATTAAGGATCCAATAGCTATTAAAGGTATTGTGTGGCCAATACCCCACGATCCACCTATCCATAGGCCTCTCCAGATGTTACGAGACTCGCTAACAATTGTTGATACCGCGACAACATGATCTGCATCCGTAGCATGTTTGAGTCCCAATAAGAAGCCAAGTGTGAGAGCCGACACAACTCCCGCTTCAATATCCATTTAAGATCCTTTTAATTTTGATATGTTTACAATTACCTATTTACTTATAGTCGTCAGACATGTCAATTCTAAGCTCGTGGGGAATCCTCAATCATCTTGTTCAAAATATTACTTGTTATTTTCTGGATTGGTCCCAATACTCCGAATGTTCCTCCACAATGACCTCTTGCAGGTATATGCCCAGGCGGATTCGAAAGCCCTTCAGGCCACCAAATAGTACCTGCATTGAATACCCAGTTACCTTTGTCGCAAGGATATATTATCCCGTGATGAATTTGGTTCTCTTCGGCTGGTCCCTCCGAGAGCTTTTCTCTTATACATCCGTCTAGTCGGCTGGATGCAACGACTTCGAGACCATCTATTTCGGCTGGCGTCCCATGGTATTCCCAACCGATTATACCCGGTAATTTATCACCCGTGTTTAATCCCGTGTCGTTATAGATCCAATGGTCAGAATTGGTAATAACCCAATCACCATATCCAGGACCATATGACTTAACACCCATTAAGGTATCTTCGTCTTGAAAGTTTTGTTTGCGGGAAAAGGTCCTACAGGGAGCACCGTTAATTGAACTATCGTAGAGTTCAATCTCCCAATAAACGGAATTGCCCGAGAAAAAGGCTATACTTAAACCATCGTCTCGTGCACGGATAGTCTCTTCCAGCATTTTTCGAGACCAATATTCATCGTGGCCCACTGAGATAAAAACTTTTGATTTTGAAAGTACATCTGGATCCATATGTAAATCAAGGTTAGAGCAGTAGCCGACGTCGTATCCGTGTTGTTCTAGCCAAAAAGTCATTGGATGTTCCCATAAAAGATATTCCCCGGTTCCTGAAGATAGGGAAGAATCAAGGACCTGGCAGTATTTTGCATATGGACGATCAAAACTAACTCTTACGCCAGTTCCAACATAATATGGATCTGGTGTGCCGTCATTGTATATAGAATCTAAACCTGGCCACCGGTTATAGGCTTGCCATGTTAAATCGCTGACTTGGCATAGCAAGTCAGTTTTGCGGAGACTCTTTACTACAAAGATAACGTAATTTTGCAATCCTGGTGGATCTTGGCGAGTGAATTTAGCGATGTAAACGCCGCTCGGCCAATCATCAGGCACTTTAAGAGAAAAACTTTTGTCCCAATCACATTCTCTCAATCTCTCAATTGACATCATAGGCATCGGTTTAGGATCACCTTTAAGAGGCCCTACCCTACCCATTTCTCTGGCTCCCATTCCTTCGTAATAACCCATTCGATAAAAGTCGATAATGAAACTCCCACCTGGGTTCATGCTTATCATGAAGTCGATAGTTTCTCCTGGATAAAGACTGGTCTTTGAAGAATACCCTTCAATAGCTGAGCATCGGAGACGTCGGTTTAACGGATGAGCTGCTATCGTCATTGGGTTATCGAAATAGGTGTATTGGAGCTGCCATTCAACAGTACCTGATTTCCTGTTTTCCATAGCGGTAGGATTGTCTTTAGCATATCTATGCAAGGTGAATCTCCTCCATGCTAAGAAGGTATTAGATTAATGTGAAAAGGGATAAAGAAACGAAAGCCCCCGGCTGAAACCAACCAGAGGCTTTCGTTGTCCGTACTTTAATTGTACCTTCCCAGGTTATTACTCTAACTAGGCTAATATGGGTCTAGTTTTCTAGCCACACTCCAGCGTAGTTGGGCATACCTCTAACTTCGGTGAATCCTTTAACTTCCTTCCTGTATGGGAAGAGGGCGAAGAATTGGCC
>CAUZEB010000143.1:0-4884 GCA_963578655.1 Dehalococcoidia bacterium
TTGGTCGAGAAATGTCTATTATTACTGGGGTAGAAGGTCAGGGAGCGGGTAACATTGTGGCGGGAGCAGTGGCTCTGTACGCATTTAATTTAGCCAACATCACTACTATAGGCACGATCGGAATAATCGGACGTATGCTGTCCAGCAACCGAGTGGTACAAGCATTGTCTAAGACCGACTCCGGCTCTATCCGGGTAGTCATGAACGCCATGCGTCGTGCCATTCAATTGGAAATAGCCCATCTTATAGCAACCGGACAACAGGCAGCGGCGGATGAATTACAAGCAGCGATTAACAAGGTAGATGTACCTATGGACTTACAAGAAGATGTGAGTAACGAAGCCGGAAATATTTTAGAACAAGTTAAAGAAGCCGTGACTCCGATGCGAGACACCATCAGACAAACAATTGGAGAAACGTTTGGTGCAGCAGGGACTCCCCCTATTAGCTCTGCTGCACCCACAACCTCTCCAATTCCTTTACCCAACGTGGCGCCCCCACAGGTAGGCATAGCTAATCCGATTGTATTACCGAATCCACAGGATCGTTTCTTAGCAGAACGCTTAGGAAGAACTTAGCATACGATCACGCAAACGTTTAGCACGATCGCCGACTTGAGTAGCCCACTTAGAATCCATCATTTCAACAGCAGCCGTTTCCCACTGGGAAGTCTGTACGGCAGCTAGAAAACGCTTAAACCCACTAAAACGCGGATAGCCTAGATTAAAGCACATGTTGGCTAAAATGCGTTGACGGTTATCGTCAAGATGTCGCCACCAAGGTTCTTTTGTATCCAACTCTTCACAAACAATGTCTATGTCATTATCCAAGCATTCCCTGATTCTTTCTTCAGAGATCGGAGTGCCCACGGATTGTCCGTGTTCTTCGTCCTTTGCCGTAATTAAATGCCCCACTCCCATGGTGGGATAACCGAGATGATCCAGATAGATTTCATATTCAAACCCTTCATCACCAATAAGCTCTTTCATTAACTGGTCTTTATCCATCTTCTTCTTCCTCGTCATCAAGACTACGATAGTATTCCACAATTGCCAGAATATCCCTAGTATAACGTCTAATTTCTGCCATGTTATTGCTGATATTTTCATAATCTTTAGTGGTCAGTGCGTAATAGGCTTGTTTGGGTGCCTTTCCTTCTTCTATCAATTGCAGATATTCTCTCATTATATCGGGTGTCAATATCTCCCAATCAAAATGAACCATCTGCATTTCCATGGGCAATGGCGGGTGAAACATAGGCGGTCTTTCTTCTATATTTATTACTTCTATGGGTTTAGTTTTAGCTCCTCCAAACTGAAACATGGAACAGGCACTTAAAGTTAGTAGAGTAAAAGATATAAATAGAATTCTAATTACTTTCATTTACTCACTCACGATTTCGCCATCTTTTTTTTTTACCTTACCTTCAGGTTCTTCAGGTTTCTTATCAAACTGATTAGGGTCAGTCAACTTTATCAACCCATCAAAGACACGCTTGGTGGCTTTATTAACCTTACCTTCCAGTAGTTTAGGCTTTGCCATCGCCAATGCGTCTAAATCATGACGAGCGAAAGTCTGCTTGAGGGCATTAACCTCACGCATATTGTCTTGGTTCTTTTTGGTCAGACTATCTATTTGGGCGTAGGTCTTTTGTTGTTGCGCTAAATTCTTTTTAATCTGCGCATTCTGTTTGGTGATTTCACTTTCAAGCACGATGGCATTGCCTTTTAAGATAGCAATTTCATCATTGAGTTTACCGATCCAAGCGTATGAGCCACTAGCAACTAACAACAATGCTATGCCTAGCCCAATCGCAAGCTTCATTTCCCTGCTTTGTTCTTAGCCTTTCCGATATTTAATGCGAACACATCAATGATCTTGTATAGTTTTCCTATCCATTTATCATCTTTGGGTGTAGGTGTAAGGGCTGCTATTGCTGACGCAACAGTAACTATTACACTTATTATTAATGCAATCATTATTAACATATTTGCCTCCTAATCATTAATTATTTCACGATTTGGCACTTCAATACCACATTTTTCTAGGGTGTCTGATGCCACCATTTGCATGACACTATCAGAAATACCTCCCCTTGCAATAATTATTAATGCGTTAGCGAGTTCTATTTCCTTCTCTTTCTGGGTCAGTGGGTTCATATTTCTCCCTCTCTTCAAAAAATAATGGATCAATTGCCACGTAACGGGAACTCGGTCTGCCTCTGCCGTCGGTCTTGAAAGTGCGCTCTTGAATTTCTCCACTGGCTATTAACCTATCAATAATTTCACGGACTTCGCGACGAGGCATGGAACGAAATATTTCATGACGGTCTATGTCGCGTTTAGAGATACCGCCTTCTCCCATTTCACGAATATAGTTTAACACTATTTTAAACTTGCTTTCCAATTCACTGCTGGAAACGTATTTGCGGCACGCTTCTACCAACAACCTATCGTAGTAAAAAATATAATCAATTGCCCATTTGGTAATCTCTGAATCAATCTGTTTGCATTTCGGATTATCCGCCAGTGCACCTATCATTGCCAAGCGCATTGCTTTTTCCCGGGTTCTGGATAGAAGCACTTCGAGTCCGTCTTTCTCTAGGATGATCTGATGATCTACCAATACTTTTTCTAGCGACGCTAAGAGTTCTTTTGACTTATCATCAAATGGAATAGTTTCTGCATCCATGTGGATCATGCCGTTGTTTCGCACTGATTCTTCAATTAAATCATGAGTCTCGCGTACGGTTTTTACCCATCTCACAATAGATTGGGGAGGTTCAATTCCTTCTACCAATTTTCCCACTACTCTGGGTAGGGTGCTTTCACAAACGATGAAACGATTTAAGAAGCCGTCAGCAATTCGTCCCCCTGACAAGGCGCCGTAAAAGTTACGGGGTACCGTCATTCCCAGTAAGGTAACCGCAGGTTGATAACAATAACGATTCATCATGTCACTGATTTGCATAGGAGTAGCGCTCATCATCGAGTAATTATCCGGACGAATGGTACCGTGGCATCTTCCCCAACATTCCATTAGCACTTGAATACCATCTTCTTTGTTGAAGTTACTGGATTGGTTAATGGATTCTAAACGTTTACCGAACTCATCCATTATGGATATGTGTGCCGGTTTAAAACGCAGTGCTGAAAAAACAGCTCCCGCTGAAGTATAGCCGTCCCCGGCTAGGAGATAATCAGCCTCACTGGCTTCTAGTATAGCTTCAATAACCGTCTTGCTGTTTTCCTTGCCTTGCCCGGATTTGGCAACATTCATGAAAAACAGACTGGAATAATTATTGAGGTCGGTTTTGTATAACCGACCGAGGACGACGCTACCCAATGCAAGGGATGTTTGCATTGATAAGTGTGGTTGCGATACACGGGCTATGTCTTCCCCGTATCGCCATATTTCTTTTAAGATTCCCGGTGCTTCTAACAAGTTATCAGGTTCTTTAATGTCTTCTTTTTTTTCTACGTAAAGTGGCGCGAGTTTCTTGTTGGCTTCGTTATGAGCGTGAGTTTGAGCGATGCTTTTAACAGTGGTGGCAATCTCTATATCCGACAACGGAGGAGAATTTTTGAGATTCCATTCATTAAGAATAGAGATGGTTTCTTTGATAGGCAAGTTCATGCCGATGTATTTACCCGCTAATCTGGCAGCCGTATCGTTCCTACTACCACTAGGCACTCCGTCTAGAGTTAAAGGCTCAGGAATGTTCAGAGTACCGCTGCCGTTCAACATTTTAGAAATGTTGCCGGTGCCTCCGGTAATGATCTCACCTTTGATATTCTCAATGTCTTCCATGGTGAGTTCAGGAAGATCATGAAGATTATGAACGTCGAACCCTTCATCCAATTTAGGTTCGTAGGTTGCGCCACTGGAATGAGTATTGAAAGGAGCGATCACGTAACCGCCTTTCCCTTTTATATCTATTTCTTTTTCAATGGTTACCTTGTCACGACGTGCGGTGTAAAGACCAAAGCCGAGATTGTTTTTGTAATAAAAATGAACTCCGCGTCCGGTGGTTACACGAAAAGGAGTGAAGGTTAAATTCTTGGCACACCAACCTACGGCTTCCGGCGTGTCAGCGTCCACCACAATAAATTCCCCACAGATAAGAGCGGGGATAATGCCTGTAGCATTTTGAAACCAAAGACGTATCTGTTGGTCAGTGGGGGCAGCTTCAGTTTGATACGCTTTCCAAGGTACAACAGACCTTTTTTCAGCGCGTGTTACTGGTATTACCTTAAAACCGTATTCAACAAATCCTAGGGCAATATCTAAAGCGGAGCTGTCCGGGCTTAGGCTCCAGTCAATCACTTTACAAAGCGGTCTGTTCTACCGGTCCGTAAATACTTTCCCAATTCAATTTACCACCGGATTTAGAAATGATTTTCTTTGCTTCCTCAACCCGGGGCTGACGTTGTTTGTAGCGCCAACTACGAATGGTAGTAATTTTAGTATTGAAAAGTTCAGCTGCGGCATCCTCACCTACGAACTCAATATACTCTTTAAGACTCATAGACATTATTTACTCCTTATATTCAAAATGTATATTCAAGGAACTATACATTGTGTTTGACACAAATGCAAATATGATTTAGTATGATCGTGAACTATAAATAAGGAGAAGCTAATGGCTGATATAACTTCGCGATTCGTAGCCCCATCTAAACTGGTTGAACTTCAAGGCGTTTGTCTTTTAGTTTACGGTTCTGCCGGATCAGGAAAAACAGTTCTGTGTACCACTGCTCCATCCCCTACACTTATTATAAGTGCAGAAGGTGGATTACTTTCTATTCGTAACGCTGATGTGAAAGCGATAGAAGTAAAGTCAGTGGCTGACATTAATGAAATCTATGATTACCTTTACAATAA
>CAUZEB010000144.1:0-4840 GCA_963578655.1 Dehalococcoidia bacterium
AGATATAAGCTAAATAAAATGTGGATACGTTAACGGGAAACAAATCGCTAACGCACCCA
This sequence comes from Dehalococcoidia bacterium, assembly GCA_963578655.1. Taxonomy (GTDB): domain Bacteria; phylum Chloroflexota; class Dehalococcoidia; order Lucifugimonadales; family CAUZEB01; genus CAUZEB01. The sequence continues at coordinate 60 of CAUZEB010000144.1, forward strand.
CTTTCACACAAACCTAAAGATGGGCTCAATTCTGAAGCTCGAGTAAAGCCGCAGAAAACACCAATAGGCCTGCGATTCTATTATCGCAGGTCATGGCCTTTAGGACAAATGAAATAGTCAAATTAAAGGGATATCAGGAATAATCCACACTAAACTTGCCCGTCCTTTTGGTTTTAGTTATTTGGTTCCTCTAGCCTTAATTTGCTCAAGTCTTGTTTCAAATTCGATACAGCCTTGGGCACTAGACATAAAGGAGTCCTTATGACAGAAATTAGTATGAGAAAACATTACTTCTATAGCGTAAAGAGCCGACCCTTCGGCGAGCTGGTTCGCTAGTGGCATAAGGAGCTTTCTATGGGCTTCCATGTCCTCATCGTGTACTACTCTGGCTGCATACGATGCTTCAACTGATCCCGAAATGGTTCGACGTAATTCATTAATTTCCGATTGTAGCTGTGCTACTTGCTCTTCGAGGCGATCATAATCTTCGTTAGATGCACATCCAGTTATGCCTAACATGAAAACCGCAATACCAAAACTGATAATCAGCAGATATTTCCATACTGAATTATGCTTTGCCGGAAAGATATATTGAAGCATTGTTGATACCTCCCAAAGTAGTATTGCTCACATCTTACTTCAAAGGAGCTCTTTTTGTTTCAAAGGTCTGTCCCTGGTATCCACCACCTATTAACACATTCTATAAGACATACTCGCTCATTATTAACCCATCTTCAAATGCTCCACACAACCACCAAACATTATCTCTGAACCCATTTATCTGTTAATGCGTAAGACAGTGAGAGCGGGCGTCGTGTTAAATTATTTTAGGACCATTACAGAAGTTGTCTTGTCTCATCTGGTCAAATACTTACGTCTGCTTTCCACGTGATATAATGACAATACGGGATATAGGCGTGGATAGGATACACAAACGAACGGCTTGAGACAAGAATAAAATTATTAAATGCTAGCTACGAAACCGAGGGTCGCTGGTTCGAATCCATGATCGTATATATATCTCTATTTACCCAACAGCTTTTCAGCCTCTATTAGCCAACTCATAACTATCATTCCAGTTTCATCTTCTGATATAAAATCACTATTTTCCAAAAGGTATTCAAGGCTTTCTTGAATGTCTGTATTTTCAACCTCAGCCAATTGACCGAATAACTGAACAAGTTTAGAAGTGTCGCCTGTAATCCCGATATGAACAAACTCATTAAAAATCGATAAAATCAGACGTGCTTGCTCTGCTCGATGACTCAAATCTGCATAGTCAGTATCAACACTATTGGAATACTCTAATAGGTTTGCTCGAGCATCATCTAGTTCGGTTTCAATATCTTTAGCCTTACTTCGGGCAACGGCTAGTTCGGTTTTAATATCTTTAGTCTTACTTTGAACAATGGCTAGTTCGATCTCAATATCTTCAAACTTACTTTGAGAAACGGCTAGGTCGGTTTCAACCCGTTGTTCTCTGGCAAGTGCAGTATCCAAGTTTTCGGATACGGTATCGAATTCTTCTTGCGACACTCCAGAACAAGCTACTGAACCGAATAGTGCACTAAGGAGTATTAAGTTTATCAGCGCTGATTTCAAGATACCGTAACCACGCATTTTATGATCCTTTCCCGTCACATTATCCTCACCTAGTCAGTACGAACCGCATGGACACTATTAAAGCGCCCAAACAGAAGTTTTTTATTCAATTATAAGCTAGGGTGTCAAGGAAAATCAGAAAGAGTGAACGGTTTGGATTTACCTACGAACCAAGACCCGGTAAGACATCGACAGGATTATTTACCACCGGTATATCCTTGCTGGCAATAAAGGGATTAGTACATCGAAGGAGAGGGGATTAGTTTCACGCTCACAATCGGGGAACGAGGCAGTAGTGTCTATCAACGTATATTGGACTCCTGTCGAAGAGATGAGACGGGGTATAAGGCAACTCGACATCCTCCTGATTAAGATTCTGTTGTTATACTGTCAGAAATTCGTGAGAGTAACAACTTCCTGAATAACTCCAGTTTAAAGATTAGGCTTTCTTTCTCGAATTCTGAGCGTTGTCAAAAATACAGCTATTTTCTACGACGGATTATGTATCTTTTAGCAATTTTATATCCGAAAAAGAACAGTAATCCTACTCCGATAATAATGGGAGAAAATACTATTACGCTTATCAATAAATTGGTAATGTGCTTGGAGAAAGAAACGAAACTTCTTACGGAATTGTGGAAGGAATCAAAGAAACTCCAATCACTTCCAATAATTGGTATTTCTTCCGTTATATGAACGTGCAAAACAGAATTATCCGTCGTTTTACTAAGGTATTTCATTCTTCCCTCAATGCTATCTATCTCTCCTCTTAGCCTCATCAATTCTTTCTCTACGCTCATTATCTCATCTACGGTGGATGTTTCAGAAAGTAATGTAATAAAACGATTTTCCGTCTGTTTCATTACATTTAATCTAGCTTCGATATCTACGAATTCCTCGGTTACATCATTGGAATTAATATTTTCAGTAGTGACTTTAGTGCCGACATTTTTGATAGCTTTGATTAGTTCATGGAATGATTCTTTTGGCACCAGAATAGATATCCTTGCATATTTGTTGTAAGAATCGCCAGATTCGGACGATGTCACTCTAGCATAGTATTGATTTACCAAAGCCCGTATTTCTTCTACAGCACCTGATATATTTTGAACTTCTAGCGATATGTTCCCCCATATTTGGATTCTAGATTCCTCAGGTATGCTGGAATAACTTTCCATACCAATTGGTGGAGCAGAGGCCGAAGCTGGAGCAATAGCCATTTCATCGTTACCCGACATAATACCTTCCATCTGAGGACCACGAGACACAGCATTGTTATCTGTGCAACCAATCAAGCCTAGAAACGTGAAGATAATTAATGGAACCAACCAAAATAATTTCTTGTTCATTGTTAGTGACCTCACATAATGTTTTTGCGGAACTATTTTGTTAGGATTATCTTACCAGCTAGACTCTGCTAGTACGCGATAAACAGCACAGCTATAGGTTTAGATATGAAACTTAAATACGCTATATTATGCTAGTATAGGCACGCTCATATTAGCTGGAATGAGACATAAGGCTGTACCTGTACTGTGTGGTATGCTTGCTGCTTGCGGTCGCTCCCTCTTTTGGCAGCTTTGATCATTTAAGTGGTGGGCAAGGCCTCTGACCATCTCGATAGAGATCTATTTCAATATGCGGTGGGCAGCCAGCAGACGCAGAAGCACGACGGTGTTGGTTAGCACGGCCAGGACGACGAGTGTCCCCAACCCTTGCCCCAGTACGCCTCCCACCATCACAATGAAAAGGCGCACGTCCCTGCTGGCCACCGAGGTAATGCCACGATCGAACGGCTGTCTACCCGACTGAACGTCGATTCTAGCTCTGGTGTAAGTTACTGTGAACGTACCCGACAGCGCCCAGAAACCCACTACCCAAGTGAGGATACCAGAGTCACCCGCAGCCCATATGGTGAGACCCAACAATATGAGTGAGTCTGCGTAGCGGTCGAGAATCGCGTCCATGAAACCGCCGAAAGCAGAGGTCATCTTCTTCATGCGCGCCAAGTCGCCGTCTATGCCATCGGCTATGGAGGAGGCCTGGGCCAGAAAGGCTCCAGCGATGTAGTGGCCATAGGCAAAACAACCGAAGCACACAAGGGCCAACACGAGACTTGCGATGGAGACTTGATTTGGCGTTACAGGCGTGTGAGCCAGGAGGCGTGCTAGCGGCCTGGAAATGCGGCGGTTCAAGTGCCGGGAGACGAACCCATCATATATCGATTCATGCATACCCTAGTTCATCCTGTTTTTGGTCGCCATGTAGTCTTCCAGTGTATCCACGTCGGACCAGAATTCTCCCTCAATATCGCAAGTCGCGAAGGGTCGACCGTTAGCCCCCATGTAACGGACCAGGTCTGAAATTCCTACCTCCATACCCTGGCGGGTGATAAGCAAATCGATAACTGAGAACACGTCGGACGTCATTTTGAATACCCCTATATCGATAGCATTCCAGGTCTTCAGGCCTTTTCCTATTCTGACAATGTAGCCATCACCATCTACGAAAACTCGGGTTGCATCGTTTAACTGTTCGGGTTCAATCGCCTTGGGATCTATGCACAGTATGTCTCCATTCCAGGGATTAGATAGCAGATTTCCGACGATTCGGTTGCTGATGGGATGATCCCCCATGCATACGACGAAAGAATCACCATCCACGAAGTCTCGCACGACACCTATGGACAGGGCGTTACCCCCGGCGTGGTTTTCGTTGTACTGGAATAGGATTTCAGGATACAGGTTCCCCAGGAACTTCTCCACTTTTTCCGCGTTGTGCCCCACCACCACCGTTATCTCCGTGACACCGCCCAGCTGCATAGCAGTGATTGGGTAGTGAATCAACGGCCATCCTCCGACCTCAAGCAGAACCTTCGGGGTCTCGCGCGTTAGCTCGTGTAATCGACCACCGTCGCCAGCAGCAAGAATAATTCCTTTCATAAACTTCCCCCTCATTTGGTATAGGTAGCAGATCGTGCTGCTAACACACGCCATCATTGGACACTCAGCAAAACATACGATAACGAGGAGGGCGGCTTCGATCAATGAGGGACTATCAACGAATACTATGACCGCATAGGACCGTCATACACAGTCCAATCGCTCTCATAGTTGGAGAATACTGACAGCTACACCAACCGGCGGATGGCCGCTAACTCGAAGCGAGGTACTAGGAAT
>CAUZEB010000145.1:0-4831 GCA_963578655.1 Dehalococcoidia bacterium
TTGTTAGGGGTAAAAATGTATTAGGCACAATTATGCACAGCTTCTTCACTATTGCGATAGTCAGCGTTGTATGGGTCCTTTGGGGCTACACACTGGCCTTTGGACCGGACGTCGGCGGTGTCATTGGCAATCTAGACTACATTGGTCTACGAAACGTTTCACCGATAGATTCAGATCCTCATGGATATGCGCCTACGATACCTCATCAGACGTTTATGGTCTTCCAGCTCATGTTCGCTATAATAACACCAGCTCTTATAACAGGAGCATTTGCCGAGCGTATGAAATTTAGCGCTTTCATTATTTTCGTTGTGGTCTGGTCTACGATAGTTTATGCGCCCCTCGCCCACTGGGTATGGGGGACTGGAGGATGGCTCGGGCTTAATGGATGGGGTGCCATGGACTTCGCCGGGGGCACCGTTGTTCATATAAGCTCCGGAGCAGGCGCTTTAGCCGCGGCTCTTATCTTTGGAAGACGGCTACGATACGGTTCAGATTCTATGGAACCTCACAACATCCCATTCGTCGTATTAGGCACAGGTTTGCTATGGTTCGGTTGGTTTGGCTTCAATGCAGGTAGTGCTCTCGCATCAGGAGGAAGTGCTACTTCGGCTTTTGTAGCTACTAATACTGCAGCTGCTGTTGCAGCATTGACATGGGTAGCTCTCTCTTGGGTATTCACAAAGAAATTCAGTGTTGTTGGTGCCGCTACGGGTGCCGTCGCTGGTTTGGCTACAATCACTCCAGCTTCTGGATTCGTGGGACCAATGCCAGCTATGCTAATCGGGCTCGGCGCTGGCGTATTCTGTTATTGGGCTGTCTGGCTTAGAAACAAGATCAAACTAGATGATTCTCTAGATGTCTGGGGAGTTCATGGCATCGGATCCACATGGGGAATGCTTGCGACCGGCTTGTTCGTAGGTGTTGGCCTCTACGGTCTTGGTATGTCCGACTTCGCCCTAGAAGGCATCAGCCGTGGTGAACAGATAGTCAGACAACTTGGTGCAATCGGAGTTGCGTGGGGTTGGGCGTTCGTCACGACTATAATCATCCTCTACGTCTTGAAACACACAATAGGTCTACGAGTAAGTGAAGAAAAGGAAGAAGCAGGTCTAGATATTTCCGAACACGGAGAAAAGGCCTACGAGAGCTAGACTGAGAAAAGAATACTAGAAACTATAAAGCGATTGAATAGCATCAGAGTTGTTTGATCGCTTCCCGGTTATCTGTATAATAATTATTAGGGTGGAGCTATAAAAGGTTCGTTTGTTACTATGTCATCGCTCTCCCCTTCTCCACCTGCGGTTAACTCGAATATTCTACCCCTTAATGCTGTGTTTTCATCTTCGAGTTTAGTTATTTGCTGTGTTTTCTCTGATAGTTCTGCAAATAATTCAACATTCTTTCCGTTACCGGAATATTCCTCATTATAAGAAAATGGCTCATTGGTAACTTCTTCTTCAGGAACTCTATCTTCTTTTGGGAGGTTCCAATGGAATGTAACTCTATGTTTGGTAACAGGATCGATTATGGCAATTTCGGGATTGATATCATGCCTGATAAGGTCGTCAAACTGTATCGACGGCAGTCGATGACTCATCTCAGTTAGATTCGTACTCTTAACTGTTCTATCCTCAATATGATCAAGACTCATAAATGTGAGAGCAATAAGTGAATTAACTGAATAGTGATTTTCTGAAGCTTTCAATTTTGGAATTAGACCATCTTTAATAGCCATCACATATCGTTCTACGTTCTCACCAGATTTCATGTATATATGTCTTTTATTAATTTCATGTGTCAAAACAGGATCACCGACGTATAGGTCTTTCAAATAGTCATCAAAAGGTTTGTGAACTAGCCAGGCTTTAAGACAATCTATATCAATGGACTCCTTATAGGCTTCTGCATCCATCTCTCTATTGGTAAACAATTCACCTATTACCCAGATATCCATAGGCTCCTTGATATAATGATCTGCACCTAATTTTGGGGTATACGTTAAGAAGTAGTCTTGCCATTTTAATGAACGATATGTTGTTCGCGGGTTGAATGTACGGAGTACAGTGGAGTTAGATTTCCACCCTTCTCTCAACTCTACGACCAGCTTATTGAGATGTCGCATTGTCCAGGATTCTACTTCTCGCAATCTATCTAAGTGCTCCCGATTTACGCGCCAACTCTTAGATTTATTCTCGTCAGGGTTGTATATATCATAGGGTGCAAGGATTGTTTCTAGGTCATCCCAATCAACAAATTTATCATAATCTTCTCTCGCAAGCTCCTCATTGAACTCTTTAATATAACGTTGGGCTGTTCTTTCAACTGGTATCCGTTGTAAATCGAATGCTTCACATTCCTTTAGGAACTGATGCCAACTCAAATTTACTCCGCGATGTTTTTGTTTTAGTAGAGCGCGTTGGAATGGACTAAGTGAAGACCCGAAAGGAATACCACGTTGTTTCATTTTTCCTTTATGTCTATTGGCTACCGTGTCTTTATTCATTACTTAACCTAATTGCTAACTCTGTGTCACTTAGGCATAATCACCGACACTCTAATATCATAAACCGACAAGCAAACTTCTTAGTATTTGTACGTAAACTATCATAATAGACATAAGTAAGCAAGGGTATTAAAAATAGGTATCAATATGAAAATTAAATATTCAAAAGACTGTTTACATCTTGGAAGATCGATAATGGTCTGATAAATAAGGTTATACGTGGTGACGGAAGAGTTTGTGCTGTAGTTACTCAAACTCAGATTGTAATGTAATCATGGAAGCGTCTACTGATTATCAGTTTCGGTATTTGCGATTCTATGTTAAGCATAACTGGATGTCCATCTAATAACGATGTTAAACGTCTCTAAGAGCTAGTAGCAGATAGAACAATGAATGAACTCATCACTCTTTATCTTCCTAATCCAATACAGTAGACTACCACTATGGGGATCAGTGTCTTTGATGAAGTAAATATATTTTTCGATGCCGCAGTTGATCGACTGCGGTTACCTGATGGGATCCGGGAAATGCTCCGACTTCCCTGGAGGGAACTTCAGGTCCAGATTCCTGTCCGCATGGACGATGGGCATATCAAGGTCTTCCAAGGATTTCGTGTCCAACATAATGGAGCCCGTGGACCTTACAAGGGAGGTATCAGGTACCACCCAAAGGCTGGCCTTGAAGAAGTTCGAGCCTTGGCATCGTTAATGACCTGGAAGACAGCTCTGGTTGATCTGCCTTACGGCGGTGCCAAAGGAGCGATTACAGTAGATCCGGGTCAACTTTCATTTAACGAACTGAATCGACTTACTCGGCGATATACACAAAATATCGAACACCTCATTGGCCCGAACCGAGACATCCCTGCCCCTGATTTGGGAACTAATGCACAGACGATGGCTTGGATGATGGACGCGTACGGGCAGGCTCATGGGCACTCTCCTGCTGTCGTCACAGGTAAACCGGTTGAAATGGGAGGATCGTTGGGTCGTCAAGCAGCAACTGGCAGGGGAGTGGCTAATATTCTTGCGGAGGCAGCCCAAGATTCGAGATTAGACATTCAAGGGGAAAGGGTTGTTATCCAAGGATTCGGGAATGTCGGTTATTGGGCTGCAAAGCTTATTGCCGATGGCGGATTTCTAATAATTGGAGTGAGTGGGGTTGATGGAGGGGTTTATAATCCCAAGGGATTGGACATTGATAACTTAGCCGAACACCAAAGGGTTACTGGGGGAGTGACAGGATTTACTGAAGCCAAAACCATCACAAATCAAGAACTTCTTTTACTGGAATGTGATATTTTAATTCCAGCTGCAATTGATAACGTGATTACTGAAAACAACGCTTCATTTATAAAGGCACCCCTTATTTTGGAGGCGGCAAATCATCCAGTTACTCCTGTTGCCGACCGTATTTTGACCGAACGGGGTGTAACTGTTTTACCTGATATTCTAGTCAATGCAGGTGGGGTGATTGTTTCCTATTTTGAATGGACTCAAAACCTACAACAATTTCGCTGGACAGAAAATACTGTTAACGATGAGCTTAAGAAGAAGATACTCCAGGCATATCACGAAGTTCGAGCCCGTGCCTTGTCGGACGGAGTTACACATCGAGAGGCAGCATTTGACATAGGTGTGGGACGTGTTGCTCAGGCTGTAACTCTTCGCGGCTTTGTGTAACGAACTTCAACCTCTAATAGAGATAACCACGAAATCGATAAGCCATAAACAGTGCCTATACTACCACTGTTCAGCACGCGTTACTTGTCCACTGAAAGTGTCGTAGCTTCTGAAGCCACGTTTGATGGTTTCAACGGTAATTTATATCTGAGACATGGTGGACTGAGAGGATTAGAAGCCCTGACCCGTTGCTTGAAAAACAAGGAATCCCTCACGAAGTCATAGAAGAATTTACTATTGTTACCCTCTCAAAACCCTTCACGAGACGAGGAATACATGTTGTAAAGATAGGGGAAAACACGATTAGGAAGGCAAACCGTCCTTTAAATGATGCTCCTGGCACATAATCAGGAGCTGGGACAGGCGACATTGCATTAACAATAATAGACTCCCAACACCTGCGTAATCATGTATGTATGTTGGCTGGAGGAACTGGATTCGAACCCGCAACCTTCGGTTTTGAAGCTAGCATTTAATGATTTTATTCCTGTCTCATGGCGTCCGTCTATGCATCTTATCCACTCCTATATCTCCATGAGATTACCTGGAAAATAGACGTAAGCATATTTGACCAAATGCGACAGAACAACTTTCATAAGTGGATCACAAAAGGGTTCACAACTCATTTCACACCACGCCCACT
>CAUZEB010000146.1:0-4710 GCA_963578655.1 Dehalococcoidia bacterium
AATTATGCTTTCCCCAACGCTTGGGAGTCCAAGCCCTAGTACACTACCGCCGCTGCTGGCAGGTTTATCTCCCGGCACGGTCGATGTTTCACTTCCTGGAAGATCCTTAGCCTCTAACGTTAGAGTGGCCATTTGCTGGGCGCTGGCTCTAGCCTGCGCCATTCCTCCCTCTCCAGTAGAGGAAGAAATAGTTCCATCGGTATTTCCGTCCCAGCCATTTCTAGCTGCCGAAAGTTCGTTGAATATTTTTGCAGCAAAGATATTTGCTACGGATGCACTGGTTTGGGAAGCAATGTCGTTGTCTGCAGTAGTTTTCGCAGCATTAACCCACGATGAAATGTTAGCTGCAGATGCTATTACTCCAGCAGCCCCTTCAGATAGATTACTATCCTCAACATCTTCAGCGGCGGCGGCGGTGGCGTTAGCTCCTAAGCCGTCGGCGAGGGCGCTGATTGCCGAAGCATCCGCAATGGCAGTGCCTATCTGAGTTTTTATCTCATCAATGTCTGATGACGATTGAGCGGAGAAAGCGCTAGCTATTGCTGTTGCTAAATGCGCGTCTATGCTATTAATGTCAGCCATTAATGAATTGATATAAACGGCAGCATTCACAGGCACATTATCGCTGTAGGCTGTAGATCCACCCGACCCGTTCGTCAATTTAATTCGGCTATAGGTCGCAAAGAGGTCTTCACCGTCATATCCTTCCGAAGTACTATCGTAAACGAAATTTATATTTCCAGTTGCCTGGATGACACCTTGAATAACTGGCTGGATTACAGATAGCGCTCCTAGATCTAAAGATTTAGAACCATCTGATGACACAAGCACTGCATTATATGCACTGCCATCGGCAGGGGGGGTAACCCCCGACATTGAAACGACTAAGGAGTCGTTAACGGCCTGGTCATTCGTTACTACGGCTGTACCGAAAGTAACAGTATCGGATTCTGCAAAGACTACTGTCGGTATTAAAAACGACACCATCAATGCGGTCATAATTATTAATGTCTTGGTCCTGAACATAGCTTACACGCTGCCTCCTTGACCAACGATTTGACCGAATCAGTTGATTTGACTGAATCAGTCTTAGTTATTTAGTTACGCGTAGTAGTTACACTACCACAAACATGTTCTGCATAGTAGCACTTCAGAGGTGAAGATTCCAACAGAAATCGTTACAAAAATACTGGATATGCTAGTTTAGGCACACCGTACAATACTTTTAGACATTATCTATAGGCATTCTTGCTTTTAGTGAACTTAGATTGAAAAGAGCCGATGTTTGCCTAATAAATAATTAAGGAGTAAGTGGAATAGTTGGGTTTTGTTTCCGAACAAGATAGTTCCAAATCGCCTGAGATTAAGAATGTAAAAAGACTCCATTCAGGCCTTTCTTCACTAGGGATAACCCCTCAGAGGACTTCTATATCCAAATTAATGCTTTTCCACGATTTACTGGTAGATGCTAATACCAAGGTTAATCTGACTAAAATTCTGAACTGGCCTGAGGTCATTGTCAGACATTATTTAGATTCGCTTAGTGTTGTGATGGCAGCCCCGTCCTTATTTCATGAAAGAGAAAGGATACTGGATATAGGTTCAGGGTTTGGTATGCCCGGGATCCCATTGAAGGTGATGTTTCCTGGAAATGACTTGGTTATGTTGGATTCTGTTAAGAAAAAAGTTGAATTCATTGATTTTGCTGTAAAGGAAATGAACCTGCCTAATGTGGAGACAGTCGTGGGGAGAGCAGAGGATATAGCAAAAAAAAGAAAACACAGGGAAAAGTATTCCCTGGTTGTATCGAGAGCTGTTGCGACCCTTCCTGTTTTACTTGAGTTTGCCTTGCCATTTTGTAGCATCGGGGGTACTTTCGTTGCTATGAAAAGCTCACGGGTTCAGTCTGAAATTGATCGATCAGAGAATGCTTTGAATTTATTAGGTGGGCAAATAGACAGAGTCGTCAATGTTGAGGATAAATTGCCGTTTCTACCAGGAAGGCTGGTAGTTATACGAAAAACAGCAGAAACACCTGAGATTTACCCTAGAAAGGCGGGAATTCCTAAAAAGAGGCCGCTTTGAAATTCCCGATAGAATTCACTTCGCTACTTTTCAAAAAGCCATCAAATAAGAATGACGTCGAAAATGGTTTTATCGAGGGTAGTCAAAATCAGATTTTAGGTACTGTGATTTCTTTTCGTACTGGATTCACACTTTTGGGAGCTCTTTTTCTGATTTATTTTTCCTTCAAGATTTTCAAAGTCGACTGGGATTCTACTTTGGACACCTTTAAAACACTGGACATCGCTAAATATTTTATTGCTTTTGCTGCATATTATCTGAGCTTTTTATTTAGGGGACTCAGATGGAAGACCATTTCTTTCAACGCCTCTGTGCTAGATAGATCTCCTGATTGTGATTCAACACTGCGCCATGCCTCTAGCTTTCAGTACAGTGTTCTTGTTTTATCTGGATGGTTTGTTAATTCGGTTGCATGGTTAAGATTGGGGGATGTTTACAGAGCCTATTGCCTGGGGGTGATCTCGAAATTGGGATTTTCTTGGGGAATTGGTACTTTAGTGGCTGAAAGATTTTTGGATATGATTATTGTATTGGCGCTGATTTTAGCGTCCGTAATGATGTTGTCGTCTGGTGTAAAAAACCAAGCTTTAGACTTTCTTGTAATTTTCGCCTTCATAATAACAGCGATCCTCACTGCTTTTGTTTTACTTCTGGCGATTGCAGGCAAGAGACTGGCTTCTAGGCTACCTATCTCAGTAAGGTCACATTATTCGCAATTCAAAATCGGAGTTTTAAACAGCTTCAAAAACATTTTTATGATTACCTTTTTGGGACTGGCAGCATGGTTTATGGAGATCACAAGATTGTTCTTTGTCACTACCTCTCTAAATGTTGATATGTCCATCTACCTTATTATTCTGGCGACCATGAGTAACGCCGTGTTATCAACTTTCCCGACACCAGGTGGAATAGGGATCGTGGAACCTGGATTAACAGGAATTTTTATAATAGCTGTCTCCAGTTCTGATGCTGCCTCTATTACCCTGTTAGACAGGTCAATAACTTATTTAAGCGTGTTAATTTTTGGTGGACTTACCTTTCTGCTGTATCAGGCGTGGTTTCAAAAAAAATCGCAGCTGATTATGTCTACCCACGATGTGGGTTAAATCGTACATCTGAAGGGCTTCTAAGTAGGGCCGGAAGAGATGAGCGCGAGAAGCTTGTGAATAAAAGATATTAATGGACGATAAATGCACGATATTTTATTGACTTGTAGACGTAACCTTAATAGACTTCACTTTTGTAAATAGAATTTATTATGATCATGCATTATTGATGATGGTCATGTATGAACGGTCAAGGTTGGAAACACATTTTTGGAGGGAATCAGAAATGACCTTAAAGGAGATTCACCATACGGTTAAGAGGCCAGGTAGAACTCAAGACCACGATCCCGTGGAGATTCCGGTGGCAGAGGAGCTGGCTACTGTACCAGGTATAGTCAAGAAGGATAATGACGTAGCATGGTACTCTCGAAATTATCCAATCGTCAGCCAGAACGTTGAAAAGGCTGCGGATAGGGAGTGGACATGGACGGTTTACACCGGGGAGATGTATGAGTACCGTAAACATCACGATGAGGTCGTTAAACCCCTTATCGAAGCGGCAAATGTATCAGGTAATAAAGAGCCAACTGGGGATGTTGCTCCCGCTAAGGATGTGACGAAAGAGATCAGAGAGAAGGCAAGAAAACTTGGGTTTGGTGAGGTAGGGTTTACAAAGTACGATCGAAAATATGCTTACAAAAGTAAAAAAGCCTGGGTCAAGTATGAGCATGCGATATGTTTGGCACTTGAACAGGATTATTGGCAAACCCAGACTATACCAAGTATGGAAGCTGAATTTGCCCACTTTGGAACATATGAGATAGAGGGTGCTCTAGCCCTGGATCTTGCCGACTTCATTAGGGATTTAGGTTACAAAGCTCAGATACATAGTCCGAACGATAATAGTGCTGCGTACATACCGATGTTTGTCGAGGCTGGCCTTGGACAACTTGGTGCTAATGGACAGCTGCTCTCACCACATTTTGGTAGTAGATCTAGACTTATTATTATCAGTACAGATGCAATAGTAACGTACGATGAACCAGTCGATTACGGTATACATAAGTTCTGTGAAATGTGCCAAATTTGTGTTAATCGATGCCCGGGAAGAGCTTTGGTTAAAGAGAAGGTGTTTTGGAGGGGTGTTGAAAAGCATAAATTAATGTACGACCGATGTCGACCTGTAATGGCTACCTACGAAGGTTGCGGGGTTTGCATGTTGGTTTGTCCCGTGCAGCGCTACGGTATGGCCCCTGTGATGGAGTATTTTGTCGAGACAGGAGAAGTTCTCGGAAAAGGAACGGATAACCTGGAAGGCTATGAAATTCGGGGCAAAGGTTACTATGGCCCCGGTAAACTTCCTTCGTTTGACAGAGAATTTTTTGAAATACCTCACGGTACAAAAGATGAATGGCTATTCACACAGTTCAAACAGAAGATTGAGGAGAAAGGCAAGGTCACCGAGGACGAGAAACAGGAATTCGTGGAGAAATTGGGAGACATCTTGTCTGAAGACTCTATTTTCGACGCCGGATTATAAAGATTTTGAGATACAGGTGACATTGGCATGACTAGTCGG
>CAUZEB010000147.1:0-4690 GCA_963578655.1 Dehalococcoidia bacterium
TTTATAGGAACTTGCCAATATTTTTCAAGTAGTTCAACAGTCTGCTTCCTTTGATGGAGAACGAAACCAGCTTTCATATAAAATTTAATGGCCCATGTCGCTTCACGCCATGTACCAACATACAAACGAGAACTTTTATTAATTTTAAATAGATATTGTAACAACGATTTTCCTATACCAGTTCCCTGATATTCAGTCATTGTATAAGCATGCCTTATCAGGGTAACGTCTCCCTTTTCCTGGATGCCCATTACTCCGACCAGAACATTATTTCTGTCAAGACCGAACATGCGAACATCACTATCGAACTCATTGATTAATTCTTGCTCTGACATGTAAGGTTCCTGCCAACAATTATCTGGAATTATACCTTGGTACTTTAATGCAGCGTTGTTAATTACGTAGAGAATATCAGAAAGATCTCTTTTTGTATGTTCAGTTATCATTTCAATCTCTAAAGGTTTATTGGATTTAAATGGTTCGTACATTTCAGTAATTGTAAACAATAAGCTCTCTTTTTTTTTAATACTCTGTCACGAAAACTATGTAAATACCGAACCAATCCTAAGGTTATAACCAACAATACCATTATTATATGCTAATAGGTAGCAAGGCAATTCACACAACCTTATTACCAATAGTACATCCTATTTGAGAGCAAATAAATGTTTTAATAACCCTGCGACTTGCATCAATGCCACTATTCCTATGCCAATCAAGGAATTCACGAAAAGGGCTACAGGCACCTCCCACGCATCAGCCATTGCACCAGATAATAGAATACCTATGAGTAGACCATACACAGCCAGATGTCGAACTCCTAATACTCGCCCACGGAGTTCGGGTACCACCACTCTCAGAAGCAATATAGTCAATATTACCATCGTGATCGACTGAGCAACACCGGCTGCTAGAAGAAGAGGTATAGACAAGCCATACGACCTAGACTGTGATAACAAGAATATCGCGAAATGCCAAGCCAATGTACCAAAGATAAGGTATTTGCCGGGATTCTTTAATCCAGAGGATATCGCAACTCCTATCGAACCTATTAATGCTCCGGTAGAGAACATAGCTAGAAGTATACCCAGTCCAGTGGAACCACTTCCCAGCACATCTCTTGCAAAAACAGGCAATAACCCATGGTTTGTAGGAAAGGCAGTGACATTCACCAAAATGCATATCAAAAGAATCGATAATACAACTCTTTCTTTACTAATGTATTCAATAGTCAGTGAAATATCACCTAAAACTGAAGTCGAAGGATCCATTATTTTATGTAATTCGGGGTTTATAAGATTGGAAATAAGAACAGCAAAAATATATATTACAACTATGACTACATACGTATCGCTAGTTCCAATCTTACTTAGCATTAATCCTGCCACTATCGGACCTACCATTTGTGTTGCATCACGAGCCATACGGTTTAAACCTACGGCGTTAGAAAGTGTTGCTGGATCTGCTAACAAGTCCGGTAAAATAGTATCCCTCATGACTCCGTCAAAACCGCGTACACATCCAAATAGTCCCGTGATGAGGAACACCTGCCAAATTACAAGTCCATCCGTTAGAGAAAGAACCAATAAGTATGCTGCCAGGAAAGCGAAACCCGATCTCACTAACAATAAGACTTTCTTTCGATTATATCGATCGGCGATAATTCCGTAGAATGGCGAAAATAACGTACCACCGTATCTCAGTGATCCATAGACTCCGACCAAGAATGGCGAATTAGTTTGCATGAGTACAAACCACGCGAGCACGACAAACTCCATTTGCTCAGCCACACCATTGAGTACATCTGAAAACAACAAATAACGGAAGTTACGCGCCTTAAAAGAGGACATTATTCGTTCGGTCGCTACAAGCCCTTTCAACAAAACCTCTCAATTATGTTATTTATTACACCCTAGACCACAAATGTCTCCTACGAAAGGGCGTACAGAGTCTCCTTCCCACATCAATACGAAGACAGAGAATCAATCTCCTCCTTGGTTAAGCGCTTCTCTTTATACGACGTTTAGGCCAAACATATATATGACACAGTGTGCTATAAAGGCGGGTTCCGCAACAGGTAGCGATATCCCCACTGGTGCGATTAATGTGATATAACCGATATCTTTCCCATACTTCGTAACCTCTACAGAACAGTCCCTGTTGAACTATTCTCGGTAGGGTCGACCGAATCGTTCACAGTGCGCTATATCTGCCAGGTTCTTACGTCGTTTCTTCCCTATTGCACTAGCTCGGATCGGATACCCGAATGGTACAACGGCTATGACATCTAAATCTCCTGGGATCCCCAGGAAAGAGGCAACTTTAGTCATTCCAACCCATCCCGTCCAATTAGATCCGATCCCTTCGGACCACGCAGTCAGTATCATAGATTGAATGGCGCGACTGGCGTCAGATATTCCATACTGAGAAGATTTGTCGATAGCTACAACAATCCCAAATGCAGCCTGAGCTATGGATGGACCAGACTTGACAATCGTGCCAAGCTCAATTAGGGTTTCGCGGTTTCGTACAACGATAAACTGCCATGGCTGGCCATTCATGCTGCTTCCAGTGAGACGGGCAGATTCAATAATTCTATTCACAGCATTGCCAGACACAGGTTTGTTTTGAAATTCACGTACGGCCAACACAGTGCGAATTACCTCATATACATCCACTACTTACCTCCTCAGCTACTAATGAATACTGTGATCCAGGATATATAAAGAGTGGGGATGCGTTAACCGTGCAAGGAAACGCACCCCCACCGACATACAAGCATGCGTTTATGCTTGTTAGAGTATTATCTCAGGTCACGGTATCAGACACAAATATAGATAGACAGTAATCCGTAGGTAATTAACCATTCGTGCAAATACATAAATAAACTTTATATTGACCCTCGATTAAATTTTAAAGCTCTTCCTGGTAGGGCACCCGTATGCCTACCATCTTGAACTACTTGAATACCGTTTACTAAGACATGCTGGATACCAATAGGAAACTGCTTAGGGTTTGTACGAGTTGCAGTAGTCTTAACGGTTAAAGGGTCGAATACCACTATGTCAGCTTTCATTCCGTCTCTTAATATTCCTCTATTACGGACACCTAATCTTTGGGCAGGAAATGCTGTCATTTTTCGTATTGCAGTAGGTAAAGACATCTGTTTCTCGTCTCTTGTGTATGATTCCAATATAGACGTGAAGGTACCATAACTCCTCGGTGGTGGATGATCACCTAAAAGTAAGGCATCGCTTCCCACCATCGAGAGAGGATGTGTTATAAAGGCAGGTAACGTCTTAAGATTTGATCCCATGGCATTGTAGCTTACCTGTAAATCTTCTTCCAAGAGAAGGTCACATATTGCATCAACCGGATGTTGATTTCGTGCCAATGCAACTTCTGATACAGACATTCCGTCAAACTTGTAATTCTGAGGGTTTTTGAAATATGTCACCCACATATCTTGCCAAGAAGGATCTGTTACCACGATCTCCTTTTTTAACCTTTCCCTTCCCGAACTAGAACTTAACACTTCTTTAATTTTTTCAGGACCTCCATCATGCACCCAATCTGGGAAAAGTATTAAGATTCGGGTACTCCCTGGGTACAATGGAACACTATCGAACGTAATATCTTGGCCTGTTTCTGATGCAGTTTCTACTAATTGCAGAAGCCGATCACCGCTGGGGTAGCTAGAGCGTTGGGAGAGATGAGTTATATGCACCGGAACACCGCTTCGTCTCCCAATCTCTATTGCTTCGTTGTGAGGATCTAGATAACCATCTCCAAGCCGATACCTCACATGCGTATGATAGATCCCTCCTAAATCCGATACTTGTTCACATAAAGCAACGATTTCATCCGTATTCGCAAAATTTCCGGGTGGGTAATCTAGACCTGTTGATAAACCGAAAGCTCCCTCTTCCATTGCTTCCCGTATCATGGATTTCATATTTTCTATGTCACTAGAAGACGCCACTCCACTATGCCATCCTATTGCGTCGATACGCACCGGTGAGTTTCCTAGAATGTACGCTATATTAACCGCTACCTTCCTATGGAACATATTGAGATATTGTTCCACCGTGGACCATTTTCCTGGTAATGGAGGATTGCCATCTAGGCCAGAATTAAGTTCGACGAACCTCAGAAAATCATCATGGTTTCTAAAAGGTGCATATGAATTACCATCAACACCTATTAGTTCTGTGGTAACACCTTGGCGCACTTTGGCATGATGTTCAGGTTGTGAAAGAATCACCAATCCGGAATGAGCATGCACATCAATGAAACCAGGGCATACGACTCTATTTTCTGCTTCTATTGTCTTCTTTGCATTGATAGCAGATATGTCTCCTCTAAAGATTTGGATGGAATCTCCATCGATTCCTATGTGACCATAGAATCCAGGGCTCCCTGTACCGTCAATAATCAAGCCGTTTTTAATAAGTATGTCTAACATTTAGAAAAGTCTCCTTGTAGCCATATTAATCAATGACTATAATACACGCCTCATTAAAATCTATTAGTTTAAATAAATTTAGAAAAAGATACGGTATGACAACGAATTTTCGGCTGACTCTGGAGTATACGTACCGTACAACTTAAGAGTCTCAAAAACAAATTTACTGCATTCTGCAGTCAGTAAATATCCTGTCAGAAATGCAGTAAACAGGTATTCATTCGA
>CAUZEB010000148.1:0-4662 GCA_963578655.1 Dehalococcoidia bacterium
AGCCGGAGTTCTTCGGATTAATAAAGACTTTAGGTCCCAGCGTGGCTCCATTTTTACGAAAAATATTAGCTGGTCACAATACTTGAACTATGGGGCAATTTAAATACACAGACTTAGGTTAATTATTTGTCACATGATTTCGTGTAGAATGGCCATCCGTACGAATAATGCATTCTCTGCTTGTCTATAAAAAGCTAGTCGTGTGCTTTGACTATCAATAGTGAAGTCGCCGCTTCTTTGCATCGGATCCATTATTATTGAGTCTGGCTTAAGTGTGGATAAGAATGCGTCATCTATTTTAAAATCGAATAGTTGACGGGATTTAAGGATTTGTGTGTGGGATATTGTGCGTGGAGCGTTGAGGTATATAACGTCCGCACTCCTAACTTCTCCTATTGATTTTGACGTAGAGATCTCCATCCCTTGATTCTCACAATATGATATTAATTCTGGATTTAATTGGCCGCTAAATGGTACTAAGGTTACTTTCACTTGCTTAAATAAGGATAGCCCCTTCAATAGTGCGTACACATTTCGATGCTCCATTCGTCCAATTACAGCAATATGAGTATTATCTATTTTCCCCATTTCTCTATTGATGGTGTAAAGATCAGCCAGGGCTTGAGTCGGATGATCAGTCGCACTACCTGCATTTATTACAGGGAGGGCATCAGTGTCACTGGCTCTGTCTATAACACCTTCATGGCTGCTTCTTATCACTACGAGGTTAATGTGTAAACTTGCCAATATATTCATGATGTCATCTATGTAATTGGGTGTTTTTACCGGAAAGAACTGAGATGCGTCCTCTGTGTGATAAGATCGTCCTCCCAAAAGTTCGATAGCACGCTCAAAGGAAGTTCTCGTTAAGAAACTGGGTTCATAGAACAAGCAATAGAGGGCTGATTTGTTAGGTAAAGAAATCTGGATCTCATCTGCTCTTATTTTATCGCTTAGTGGGAAAAGTTCAGATTCTATCCACGATCTGTTTAATTGTGTTGTACTTACTAGATGGGAATATTTCGACATTGTATTCTCCCGTTTTACATTTTACTACATTTGATAACAATCGAGTAACCACTTTTTAGAGATCTCTCATATTAAGAAACTCAATAATAAAAAATGAGAACCGATAATTGATGCCTTAAATATTAACTCGAATCGTGTGTACAAGGCTAATTGTCGGGTGTACAATCAGTTCTCCGTATTGTGTGAATACCCTCTGTGACCACAGACGATTAACCGGAGTGACATTGCCCAAATTTCGTTCGGTAGTTAGAACCAGGAATGGACGTCCACTGTACTATGGCTGGTGGATAGTTTTGTCGGGCTCCATTAGTCAAGGATACACTTCAGGTACTTTTTGGAATGGGTTCGGAGCTTTTTTTGATCCGATTGTAGAACAATTCGGATGGAGCCGTGCTGTTACATCAGGTTCTCAATCTCTGCAACGTACTGAATCAGGAATGATAGCTCCATTCGTAGGACTTTTCATCGATAAATTTGGCCCTAAAAAAGTGATGTTAGGAGGAACTCTAGTCACAGGCGCAGGTTTCATTCTTCTGAGCCAAGTCCAATCATTATGGCAATTCTATGCCGCTTTTGCCTTAATAAGTGTTGGCCTTTCTTTTGGCACTTTTTTGGTGGTTACAACGACTGTGACCAATTGGTTTGTTCAGATGAGAGGGCGCGCTCTCGCATTCACATTTGCAGGGTCCGCTCTCGGTGGAGTTCTTGTGCCGGTTGTAGTATGGATAATAACTATAAGCGATTGGAGAACAGCGCTTATTATTGTGGGTGTGGGGTATTGGATGGTAGGTATCCCTGTTGCCTTTGTAATGAGAAGCCGGCCGGAAGATTATGGATATCTTCCGGATGGACGTTTAGATGAACGAAATCAAGACGATAGCATAAGGCCAGGAGAAAACCATGCAACTTCCCGCGATAAATCGACTTTACAAGTACCTAACGATACTAATGTAGAAATCAACTACACTACAAAAGAAGCATTAAAAACACGCACATTCTGGCAGCTGTCATTTTCTATGGGAATATCGCAGCTCTTGATGTCAGCATCAATTCATCATATGCCGGCCATAAGTAGCTTTGGATTCACTAGGGAAACAGCAGGATTAGTAATACTAGGGGTTTCTGTTTTCAGTTTAATAGGCAGGTTAAGCACGGGAGTGCTAGGTGACTACCTAGATAAACGAAGGCTAATAGCATTAGCATTCGCCTGTCAGTTTGCTGGAACCTTAATTTTCGCGTTTAGTAGTAGCTACATTCATTTGGCAGGATTTATCGTAATATGGGGCTTTGGATTCGGGGCTTCTATACCTGCTAGGTTTGCTCTCATAGCTGATTACTTTGGACGCAGACATTACGGATCTATTATGGGGACCATGATGACAGTTAGCACAATATTTGGTGTTATAGGACCGGTGTTAGTAGGGTTTATTTTTGATATGAGAGGAAATTATCAAGAACCGTTTGTATTAATGTCGATGACAGTACTATTCGCTATACCTCTTATGTTGACTTTGGAACAGCCAGTTAAATCCCGACCTTCTGTTAGTATAGGTTTGTAGGGTAAATAGAACTATTTAAATATACCGTAAGAAAGCTATAAAAGGTGTGCCCTTTGTCGATATAAGTGAGACTCTGGTGCCTGGTATAATTGCTGAATATGATCTATGCCGGCAGCGAATAGAATTTCCTTCAGGAGTGTTAACCATAAGCATAGTTTCATCGCCCCTAAACTCGCGTGAGAGGATGATGGATTTACCATTGGGGTCTGGCAATACGCGGAAATCATCAGGATGTATCAATACTAATACGGATTGACCATTCACCATATTTTTACAGGATGGAGAACACAGTAGGTTACCAATATCAGTGTGAGCTGTACCATTAGCGTATGTCCCGTTGATGAAATCGCATGTGCGACTCATTTCAGCCACAAATTTGTTGACTGGTGAATAATAAATGGATTCAGGAGTGCCAATTTGCTGAAATTGCCCTCCCTCCATTATTGCGATTTTATCTGAAGTTGCAAATGCCTCTACCCTGTCGTGTGTCACGAATATGGTTGCTATGTCGTGTTCTCGAAGTATAGATTCCATCTCCTGCCTCATTTCCCTGCGCATTACACTATCAAGATTGCTGAAAGGTTCATCGAGTAAGATGGCAACAGGTCTGGTGGCTAAAGTTCGAGCCAGAGCTAAACGTTGTTGCTGGCCTCCAGATAGTTCATGAGGATATCTGGATTCTAAGCCTTTAAGTTTTACTAATTCAATTGTCTCGGTTAACCTTGCGGATCTACGGGTTTGATCAAGCCTGGTCAGACCAAATAATACATTTTCAGAAACCGTCATGTGTGGGAAAAGAGCATATTCTTGGAATACTATCCCTACGTTCCTCTTGTCCGTAGGTATCTGGATTGATTCGCTGGAAGCCATATTATTACCTATTAATATTTCACCTCTGTCTGGTTTTTCAAGGCCCGCAATTAGTCTAAGTAGTGTAGTCTTACCACAGCCACTTGGTCCCAAAATAGATAAAATTTCATTTGAAAAAAGTGTGAAGGAGATATCTTGCAGAGCTGGAATGGTTGCGTAGGATTTAGTCAATTGGCGGCACTCGATGATTGTTTTTTTCATATGCTGAATTTCCGTTCATAGACTAGGAGGAACCCGATAGGTACCGAAGAAGCCAAGATTAATGTTAGTGCAGGTGCAGCAGCTTGGGCAAAAAATGCCTCCGTGGACGCTGACCACACTGACGTCGCCAACGTCTTAAACCCTAGTGGACCTAAGATCAAAGTGGCTGGCAATTCTTTCATGGTCACAAGAAACACTAGGGCTGCTCCCATTAATAAACCTGAACGCATTAGTGGTGCATTGACACTCCAGATTGTTTTTAACGAGTTGCGTCCGAGCGAACGAGCTGCATCCTCTAGGGTTGGACTTATTTGTACTAAAGAACTGCGTATGGGGCCCAGAGCGACTGGGAAGGCGAGAACTATGTACGCAAAGACCAAGATCCAAATAGTTTGATAAATTGGTTGTGCATACGATATGCCGAAAAATACTAGAGTTAATGCTATGACTATACCTGGTAGTGCGTAACCAACGAACGATAGGATTTCTAACGCTTTGCTGAATAAACTGGTATAACGAACAATCAATATTACGACAGGTAAAGCAAAAGCTACTGCTATGAATGCGGATAATGTGGACACCCATATAGAGTTCATTGTAGCATGCCACAAGAGAAGTAATGGCTCTCCTTCATATACTCCTCTCACGACCCAATAGCATAGCACGCCTACCGGGAGTATTAATGCTAGCATAACAATACTGGTCACGAATACGAGGGCTGGGATTTTCCATCCTCCCAAACTTGCCACTGAACGAATTCTTGGAACTCCCGTACTTTGATAGTACCTATATCTACCTCGATTTAGCCTCTCTGTAATCAAGAGGAATACAGCTATACTTACAAGGATGAGAGAAAATATTGCTGCCAACGATTGGTTAAATGCCGATTGATATTGCTGGTATATCACCCAGGTGAATGTAGGATATCTCATGATGGAGACGGCACCGAAGTCACTTAATGTGTACAACCCTACAAGTAAACTGCCGGAAGTTAGGGACGGCC
>CAUZEB010000149.1:0-4570 GCA_963578655.1 Dehalococcoidia bacterium
ACTTGGGTGGTTTCTTTGCTAACCCCAATGACATTGGTGGTTTCTGTATTTACTTCGGCTGTGGTTATAGGTGTTACCACAATATACTCCTTTCAGGGATCTCAAACTTCTATATATATGATCAGCTGGAACTCTTGTTGGCATCCTTATAATTTGTCGATTTGACTGAGACCCTTATAGACATCTATTAGTTTAGTTGGCCAAACGTGGCTCTTAATGCAATATCAGTAAACGGGCGACTCGTATTAATCGCGTGTCTGAGAGCTACGGATATCGTTTAAACCTACTTCTCCATCAATCTCTCCTGGACCTCTTAGCATTTTTTAGGAAAATATTAAAAATGTCAAGGGGTTTATCTTTAAGAAATACTGGAATCTTCTATGAATTTATGTTATCTAATTATAAAATAGCGAATACAAATCTGGAAAGTCGCCTTATATAATGCGTATTTCGCAGCACATTTTTTAAGGCCTTATTAATACTTTTCATTATTTGAATTTAAATAAGTTCTTATATTTCATCTAATAAAACAGTTAAAGATTGATATTGACACTTAAATATCCTCAGTGCTATATTCGCAACCGTCTTGTTCCTAAGATTTCTGAATTAGTCAGTAAGGTTAAATATCTAGCTGGTTAATAGCTTATTTATAGGAGATTGGTATGACAATCAATATCATGGTGTGTGTGAAGCAAGTCGTAGATCCTGAAACACCGACTAGTGCTTTCAAGGTATGCCGTGACTCAAAAAGAGTTATTCCCGCTATTGGAATACCTCCTGTAATTAACGGATTTGATGAAAACGCAATCGAGGCTGCTTTGCGTATCAAGGATTCCAGTGATGCCCATGTTTCTGTGTTATCTTTGGGAAGCAATTTTGTTCTGGATGTAATGAAAAAGCCGTTATCTATGGGAGCCGATGAATTAATTCTTATAGATGACAAACTGACAGAGTATTTTGATCCATACGCCACCGCATATGTGCTAGCTGAAGCTATAAAAATGATTGGGAGTTTCGATTTAATTTTGTGTGGGCGTCAAGCATCTGATTGGGATCAAGCCCAGGTTCCTATGGGTATTGCTGAGATCCTGGGTATTCCTATCCTTACTCTGGCCCAGAGAGTCGAATACACTGAAAACGGAATCATTGTAGAGAAACCCATTACTACTGGTGTCGGAATATTTGAAGCGTTATTGCCTTGTTTGGTAAGTGTAAGTAATGAGCTAGGTGAACCCCGCTATCCCACATTAAGGGGTATAATGTCGGCAAGTCGTAAAACTCCATCCATATATACACTGAACGATTTATCGATTGAAACCGATGCGCTTCTACCTAAACTAGAACTAATAGACTTGTTTCTACCCGAGCGTGAACAAAACATTGAGTTTATAGAGGGAGAGGATGATGCTGAAACCGGGCGCAAGTTGGCATTACGTTTGAGAGAAGAAAATTTAATATAGTTTGTATGATCATACTTGTTAACCGAAGTACCTTACCTGTTTTGAGAATTATATAAGTCAAGGATTAAATCGAATATTTAAATTAGTTGACTTTTGGAGAATAAGATGTCAAATATTTTGGTTATAGGAGAACTTCTGGATGGACAGCCGCAACCTATAACTGGGGAATTGATGAGGGCTGCCCGTAGTTTAAGCCTACGTTCTGGCCAAGAAGTCGGCGTTGTATTCACTGTTGATACTATGACAGGTATAGATCAGGGTAGTTTGAATTGCGGGGCAGACAAAAGTTATTTAGTGGAACACCCCTTGCTGTCCTGCGAAAACATTGAAGCACATGTTTCGGCGTTAGAACAGGTTTGTAAAGAAATAAACCCATCTGTTATCTTAGCTGGTAAGACTGGATTTGCGACCGACGCTGTACCTAGATTAGCCTTCAAATTAGGTGTAGGTTTAGCGCAAGACTGTGTGGGTCTGGATGTTGACGATGAGAATGGAAATGTTGTGGCTACCAGACCCGTCTATGGCGGGAACGCATTAGCTAGGTTCAGATTTACTGATGTCGAGCCACAGGTGTGTTTGATTAGAAACAATGTATTTGACTCGTCATTATCAGAAGTTGAAGGCGCCTGGACGATCCAAAGAATCGACGTTGAACTTGATAATTCATTGATTAGAACTAAGTTGGTTGAAGTTGTTAGACGTCAATCAACTGGAGTGAAATTAGAGGATGCTGCCATTGTTATAGGAGGAGGTAGAGGCTTAGGGGGACCTGAAGCTTTTGACCAACTAAACGAATTAGCAGAATTATTGGGTGGTGCAGTTGGAGCTTCAAGAGCTGTTTGTGACGCTGGTTGGCTGGACCATGATCATCAGATAGGTTTGACAGGCAAGACGATCAGTCCAGATCTATACATAATGATTGCGATTTCGGGAGCTAGTCAACACATGGCTGGCTGTTCAGGGGCAAAAAATATAGTGGCAATTAACAAAGATATCGATGCAAATATTTTTAAAGAAGCCCGCTTCGGAGTTGTTGGTGACTGGGAGAAAATATTCCCATCATTTGTTGAAACTACTAGGGAATTAATTAATTCGTGAAGAAATATTGGGGCTCTTGGTATGATGGATGAAGATTTCGATATTGATATTGACGATGTGAAGTCCAAGATTGCAAATGCAGAAACGCTATCCTTGTTTTTTCCTATGTTAAGAAGTTCTTTGATAATTGATTATCGGTGTGATAATGCCAATAAGTCGTTCTTAAAAATTATGCCGATGGTGGCTTCGCCTCAAGAACGGCTGAGAACCATAAGACGCCTAAGGCCAGGATTGCCTCGATTACAGTCTTTTATCCTAATCCCGTGGGCCAGATATATTGACAGCCTCAGAGACCAAGGCATATGGGACTTATTAACTAAGAAATTTGAAGATTTGACGCAGCACGATTCTTTGGTGGATATCGAGAAGATTTTTTTAGAACTGAAGCGATTAGAGAAACTGGAATATGCATCGATTGTCATGGGAGACAACTTCCACACTTTATGGTCATCTAGTATCTAACTGGGAGGTCTGGAAAGCGTACGAACAAAGCAGTATTGTATGTAGCAATCAAATATACCGAATCGCCACATATAACTCCGTTCAAGATGTTAATGTGAAAAGGAATTACCATATAGCGTGTGATTAATAGAGTGTAAAGGCGTGAACCGTCTTCCCGCCCTGATTGTTTCTACTGGGACTAGTAATTTGTTGGCTTGTCTTTGCTCTCCCATAGCATCCATTAAAGTTATGGGGCCTTCCTTGATTTTGATAATAGAGAGGTCTGCATCACAACCAGGTATAAGAGATCCTATGTGCTCTTCTAAATTAACAGCACGGGCTGGATTAACAGTGGCTAATCTTATAACTTGATCTATGGTCAGTCCCAAATACAGATATTTAGAGAGTGTTGTCATCAGATCGAAGACAGGTCCACGTACGTTGTAACGATGCACGTCGCTGGACACAGTTTGTGGCAAGAATCCGTCCTCTAACGCTTTTTCTTGAACGCGAAAAGAAAAACTGCCGGCACCATGTCCCACGTCAAATATTACTCCTCGTTTGTTAGCATCCCAAGCTACATCTTTAACTTTGTCTCTATTATCTAAAATACCATTAGTATGACCAGTAAAAGCGTGTGTCACAATGTCACCTGGACGTAGCTTTGGAAGAATGTCTTCTAGAGGGTGGGCTGATCCACCTATGTGAATCATAAGGGGTTTGTCAATTTCCTTTGCAGCTTGTAAGGCTTTATCAATTGCAACTAAATCTTTATCACCTACAATATTGTCGGTTAGTCTAACTTTAATTCCTACGATCCTATCCCTGTGAAGTCTAAAAGAATCAACGGCTTTTTCTACGTTAGCCCACCTAATGTCTTGCAATTCCCCTATTTCATTGTCTAATTGCCCCATCCCTGAAATATGAAGGAATGCAAAGAGCCGTGTCTTAGATTGTTCAATCACGTATCTATTGAATCCCGCCATTGTATTAGCGCCTGCGGAACCGGCGTCTATAGCTGTTGTCACGCCTCTGTAAAGGCACGCTGGATCGGCTTCTATTCCTAAATGTGCTACTCCCCACCAGACGTGTACGTGTAGGTCCACGAGACCAGGCGTTACAAAAAGCCCGTCGGCTTCGATGACATCAAGGGCGGAATCGTTCCGGATATGTTTTTCAATAGCCGCTATCTTTCCACCAGCTATAGCTATATCCTTCTTGAGTTTCGTACCACTGTTTGGATCTATTATGATACCGTTTTGGATTAATAGGTCGTAAGTCATTGCTTCAAGCACCTGTTTATCCATACATTTCAACAAGATTAGTTAAGATTTGACGAGTAACTGCGAGGAGTGATTATCCTGTTAAGTAGTATTCCATTTTATTCGTAAGGAAGACGCAACATAAATAGGCTTCATGAACGCAATTAAGTACATAGTTATTAATCTGTCGCTTCATTTGCGTCGTCGACTACTTTCTGCATCATATGTTGAGGAACTTCTTCATAGTGATCATATTCAACAGTGAAATTCCCCTGCCCTTGTGTCATAGAACGCAATTCCGTAGCGTAT
>CAUZEB010000150.1:0-4568 GCA_963578655.1 Dehalococcoidia bacterium
TGACTCAATAAAGTCATTCTTATGGAGTATAGAGTCTTAATATATTAGTGCTCCATAACAGTGCCGCCGTTAATATTAATAGATTGGCCGTGAATCCAAGATGCGGCTTTGGTACACAAATAGACTATTAGATCTCCACATTCCTCATCAGTCCCGTTTCTACCAATCGGTGTGTTTGCAGCCATATCATTCCATTTGTCGTCTCTGCCCAAGTCGTCCATACGATGAGTATCGACAGCTCCAGGGCAAACGCAATTAACATTGATACCGTAGCGGCCTAATTCTTGTGCCATAGACTGAGTCATACCTACGATTGCAAAATTCCCTGCGTTATATGCTAGAGTATTGCTACTACCGCGTTTACCAGCAGAGGAAGAAATATTCACTATCTTGCCGCCTTCATCCTTGTCAATCATATGACCGATTACCGCCTTTGAGCAGAGGTAAGTGCCTAGTAGCTTAATGTCGATGACTTTTTGAAATATGTGTTGTTCAAGTTCTAAGATAGGTACTCTGTCAGGTCCTCTAGCGAAAGCAGCGTTATTAACCAGAATGTCGACGCCACCAAATTCTTCAATAGTTTTATTCAGCATCATGTTGACATCTTCTGGCTTAGTAACATCGACGATCAGAGGTAAAGCTCGGCGGCCTTCAGCTCTTATCTGGTCTGCAGTACTATCAATGTCTTTCCATCCTGCCGCTTTTTCATCGGGAGGAAAGTTATCGGGATTTCTTCCTGTGCCGGTTATTACAACGTCAGCTCCAAGTCTAGCGAAAGCTACTGCTGCTGCTCTACCAATCCCTCTGAGGCGTCCTGCACCAGTAACTATAGCGACTTTTCCATCCAGTTCTCCCATGCTATATTCCCCCTTTTACTGACTCAATAAAGTCATTCTTATCAGAGTATATCCACGTTGTACTGGAGTGTAAACAATATTGGATTACTGATATCATAAACAACACATATTCCCCCAAGTTTGGCACAGTCTATCAAACAATCGTAGTTCCGATAATCAGGGACTAGATTGGGGATGGTTGATGGTTGCCACGGAATTTTATAGCTTGTTCGTAGGCATGGGCTATTCGTATGACAGTTTCTTCCCCAAGTGGTTTACCCATAATTTGTAATCCAACAGGAAGTCCATCCGAAAGACCGGCCGGTACTGATATCCCAGGAATTCCTGCTATATTTGCAGGCAAGGTCAGAATGTCATTTAGGTACATTTGGATCGGATTCCCCATTTTCTCGCCTAATTTGAATGCAACTGAAGGCGATGTGGGCATCACGAGAGCGTCAAATCGTTTAAAAGCCTTCTCAAAATCACGCCTTATGAGGGTTCGGACTTTCTGAGCCTTTAGGTAATAAGCGTCATAGTATCCGGCTGATAGAGCGTAAGTTCCCAACAATATTCGACGTTTAACCTCATCACCGAATCCATCCTTTCTGGTGTGTTCAAGGGTTTCCCACATATTGCCTGGATGGTCGGATGAGAATCCATACTTAACGCCATCATAGCGTGCAAGATTGGCCGATGCTTCTGAAGGAGCTATTATATAATATACAGCTAGGGCGTTATCTGTATGCTCTAGCGAAGTTTCTTCTACCGTGGCCCCTAGGCTTCCAAGAATTGCTATGCTTTGATGGATAACATTAGCAACCCCGGTATCTATTCCTTGGATAAAGTATTCTTTTGGGACTCCTATGTGAACACCATATAAATCTTTGCCTAGTGCTTTCGTGTAGTCTGGTACCTTATATGGTATAGATGTTGAGTCGTTTGGGTCGTGTCCTGCTATAGTATTTAATACTATAGCGTTGTCGGTCACATCTTTTGTTATAGGCCCGATTTGATCGAGGGAACTGGCAAAGGCGATTAATCCGTACCGACTAACCAATCCATAAGTTGGTTTAAGGCCTACAATTCCGCAGAAGGATGCCGGTTGGCGTATACTTCCACCTGTATCCGAACCTAAAGCAAATATACATTCGTTGGCAGCAACAGCGGCTGTTGGACCCCCGCTGCTACCACCGGGAACTCGATTGATATCCCAAGGATTTCTGGTCGGGAAAAAAGCTGAATGCTCGGTGGATGATCCCATGGCAAATTCGTCTAGGTTACCTTTTCCCAATAGGATTGCCCCGTGTCCATATAATCTCTTAGTAACGGTAGAATCATAAGTTGGCACAAAACCACTGAGCATTTTTGATGAACAGGTTGTACGTATCCCAGATGTGATTATGTTGTCTTTGAGTTGCATAGGTATGCCAGTCAGAGGTTTGATATCGCCTGATGCTATTCTGGCGTCGGCAGCGTTCGCTTGTCTAATTGCTACGTCATCTGTAACAGTAACGAACGCTTTAATTTTGTCATCAACATTATGTATGCGTTCTAAAAAGGCCCGAGTTAGCTCAACAGAAGAAATCTCCCGATTTTTCAAGAGTGATCCAGCTTTCTGTAAAGTTAGGTTTATAAGTTCTTTTGAGTCCAGTGAATTCATTTGATAAATCTTAAAGTAAAGATATTAACTATTCGAGATTCAGATTGCTTAGCCATGGAACTATTCTAGAACCGGTTTGACTCGCACGAATTCGTTTTGTCTATGCGGGGCATTTAACAATGTGTCTTCGATCGACTGAGATTCTCGAGCCTTGTCTTCTCTTGTAACTGTTTTTAAGTCGACTGAATGGCCGGTGGGCCGTATCCCTTCTACATCAACGTTGTTGAGTATGTCAAAGCCTTTAAGAATCTCAGACATCTGATCTCGAATCAAATCTATCTCTGCAGGAGTTATACCTATCCTCGCAAGGAGGGCTATATGACGAATTTCCTCGTTAGTTATTCTAATACTCATTTAAAGGCGTCGTCCTATAATGGATTGTCTTGCTAATTATACTCTCGATTTGGTGATTTTTGTATAGCTATAAAAAAGTGAGACAAATACATTTCTATTTATTGGATATATGTGGTGAAAAATGGATCGGCTTGCACAAATAGAAAAAAGAACATGCTTTTGATGAGATAGAATTGATATGCTTGTATCGACCTGTTGTTATTATCGCGTTTAGGATTGACACACATAACACAACTGTTATCATTTAATAGTGACTTCACCTAGCGCATCAGGCTCGTGTTTAAGAGCTACTGAATTAGACTAAGCCTACAGTCTGCTGTACCGACTACTTTCGCGTATGGAGATACCATCAGAAAGGTTTCTTAGGACAATAAGGAGCCTATTCACTTACGGTGAAATTATC
Organism: Dehalococcoidia bacterium; assembly: GCA_963578655.1. Lineage (GTDB taxonomy): Bacteria > Chloroflexota > Dehalococcoidia > Lucifugimonadales > CAUZEB01 > CAUZEB01. Next base: position 3,257 of record CAUZEB010000150.1, read on the forward strand.
GGTCGGACTGATAACTGCCATCGGAGGTGATGTCCACTAACTGTCAATGCCCGGTAGTGTAGCGGTAGCACGTCAGCCTTTGGAGCTGAAATCCCTGGTTCGAATCCAGGCCGGGCAGACTGCCAATGAAGTGTGATGATCCTGTCTCGTCTGGTTGTTGCTGTTCTATGGGTAGACTGCTTCGCCTAGACCCCCTCCCGCGGCTATAGACTCACCTGTAATAGCCTCTGCTTTCGGGGAGCATATGAATGCTATAAGGTAGGCGATTTCACTTGCGTCAACTAGGCGTCCGATTGTGATGTTTTTACCCGCCTGTTTCTCGTACTCTTGCACTGATAGGCCTTGAGCTTTAGCTTGATCGACTGTAGATTCCGTGCGCGTAAGCCCAGGGTGAACAACATTGACTGTAATACCAGAGCTTCCCAACTGCCCAGATAGTGTTTTAGTCAAATGGACCAGCGATAAATTGCGTAAACCGCTGATGGTACCACCGTTTCGTGAAGCTAAACCTCCAATATTGACTATTCGGCCCCAGTTGTCCTTTTCCATGTGAGGAGCAACAGCTTTAGCGCATCTCAAATAGCCAAGCACCTTAGTGTTTATATCTAGCATCAGATCATCCACATTTGCTTCACTTAGAGGACCTGTTACTAGACCACCCGGTAATGCAGCGTTATTAATTAAAATTTGAATCCCACCTAGACTTTTCACAGCAGTTCCAATCAAACGTTCAACATCTTCATCTCGGGTCATATCGGCCGCACACGCGATAACCTTCCGCCCTGTTTTGGATGCTATCTCACTAGCAGCTTCATCGAGTATTTCCTGACGCCTTGAACAAATGACGAGATCTACACCTTCATGTGCTAGCTGTAACGCTATTGCCTTACCTATACCTTGGCTTCCCCCGGTTACGATTGCAGTTTTCCCCTTTAATTCTAAATCCATAATAAGCTTCCTCTCTAATTTGTCTTAGCAGTCTCAATTACACGATTGGATCTTCGGCAGAAAATCTTTTCAAGACGTTACCTGTGATTTTAGATACGTTATTATCGTAGTTATTATGGGAGAGAGAGCCACACCATGCTATTGATCCTACAGAGAATACGGCGCCTCCATTTTCGCCTTCGAAGTAGACCATATCTCCCTTAACCATAGAGTTCACACTCCCACCTTGTTTTGAGTCACTAATAAGCACTTCTTCCACCACGTGTTGGTAAACGTCTGAAAACCCCGTTGCAGTCGCAAGCACGAGAGCGTGTGTCGGGGTACCGAGTGCAATATCGGCACGGTCTACTTCAAAGCCTCCTGC
>CAUZEB010000151.1:0-4546 GCA_963578655.1 Dehalococcoidia bacterium
CTCTGGATTCTCAAGGAGACGGGTTCGCCCATTATCAACTATAACTAAATGAAATTCCTCGGGACCATCCTCATCGCTATCTTGCCTAGGTCCTGTTACAGTTGTCACATAGCTAGTCAGTCTCTGTCCAGTTGCAGATCTGATGAGCAGTCGTAGAAAGATACTTAAGTCATCCATAGATGGGATAATTTTTTCCATTCCTACTATTGCTACATGAATTCTTGGCATTGATGTACACATTCGGCCATTACCTTCGTTCGTAACTAGGACGAGGGTACCAGTTTCCGCAACTAAAAAATTGCCGCCTGTAATGCCCATATCTGCTTCAATAAATTTTGCTCGTAACTGTTTTCTGGCTTCGGCCGTCATATCGGTGATCTTACTTAAACGTGGACTGTTAAGCTTGTCATGGAACAGTTGAGATACTTCTTCCTTGGATTTATGAATGGCGGGGGCGATTATGTGGTAGGGTGTCTCATCGGCTAGTTGAATTATATATTCACCCAGATCCGTTTCTATAGGCTGAATCCCTTCTTTGATCAAAAGCCTGTTAAGACCGATTTCTTCAGACACCATAGATTTACTCTTAGTAGCTATTTTGACTTTGTTGGATTTAGCTAGTTTAAGAACATATTGGGCCGCATCTTCACCATCATTCGCAAAAAATATTTTACCACCTGCTTTAGTTACGTTTGATTCTAATAATTGGAGATAATGGTCAAGGTGATCGATTGTGTGAGCCTTGATCGACCGCGCTTTATCTTTCATTTCATCCCAATGCTCTGTATTACTTGCGGCTGATATACTTGCTTTGTGAAATCCATTATATAAACCGTTCAGGTTGGATTGCACTTTCTTGTTTTTGAGTGTGTCAGAGGCAGCTTTTCTAAATTCTTTAGTGGTTGGTTTCATCATGTCCCTGCTTTGAGATCATAGCCTCGTCAATTAGTTGGACGAGATTCATAGAGTTAATATCTAAATGTTTTTTATCCATTCCTCCAGCTAAGTGCATGAGACAGCTGTTATCGCAAGACACCAATGTATCAGCTCTGGTCTGGGTGATATTGGAAATCTTATCATTTAACATGGCACCTGAAATGTCAGGATATTTTATTGAAAATGTACCACCAAAACCGCAGCAGACTTCCGCTTGGTCCATTTCCAACAATTGAATATTTGGCATTGAGTTTATTAGGGTTCTAGGTTGTGTTAGTACTCCTAACTCGCGCCTAAGGTGACATGCTTCGTGGTAGGTTACTTTTCTCCTCGGAGATTCAGGGTCTAGGTACTTCTCAAGGTTTGTTATACCTAAGACGTCAACTATGAATTCTGAAAGCTCATAAACTTTTGAGGATATCTTCCGAGACTTCTTTACGTCATCAGGTTCGTCGTGCAATAGTTCAGGATAAAAATTTCTAATCATGCTGGCACATGAACCTGACGGCACAACGATGAAACGGTCTCCGGTGAAGGTGTTTAGAAACCGCTTAGCGAACGGTTTAGCCTCAGTCCAAAACCCTGTATTGAATGCAGGTTGTCCACAGCAGGTCTGTTTCTTTTGAAAATCCAAGTCTACACCAAATCTCCTCAATACTCGAACAACACTTTCTCCTACGTTAGGGTAGAATTGATCAATGATACACGTTACGAAAAGAGAAGCTTTCACAGGGTCTCGTTGATTCAAAGATAACTCCTAGGTGTAATACCGCTCCATGCTTCGTGTCACTATAATATGTGAATATACGGATTAGACGACTACGTAATTCACTCCATAAATTATGAATCCAGTTATCCAGCCTAAGATAAATGTTGCCCATGATGCGAATAACCATCCTTCATTTTTGTTGGATGCCTGACCATGGACCGTAAGGTAGACTAAGAATCCGATTAATCCTATAGTAACAATCCAAATGGAAATAGTGTTCACTCCAAAAATTATTCCGGCAATAAACCCTACTATTGCCCAGCTGAGTGGAGAGTCCATCCAGTATTTTAATGACTCAAGCATAGTTTACCCTTTTCCTCAAGTTATGGTATATACCTGGAATCTATAGCGATTAGATTCCAGTACGTATAGTTGGCCAAGAGAATCGATTTTGATAGCTACAGGGCTCCAAAAATAAGGCTCAGATTGCGACGAGATGTCGTAAGGTGTGCTAAGTTGCGAAGGTAAATCAGGGATGAGGTTTGAAATGTCTCTCGTCACCTGTTCGTCTGGGTTGGCTTTGAGGAAATCCTCAGCCCATATAGAAAGTGTGGCCTGTCCTTTAAGATTCAGCAAAAACTTACCAGAAGGGTCGAAGATCTGAACTCGTTCATTACCCCAGTCGGCCACATAGATACGTCCTTTATTGTCTACAGCTACTCCAGATGGTCGATATAGCTGGCCGTTCTTGCTACCCGATTCTCCAAAGATTCTTAAGAGATGACCGTTGCTACTGAATTTTTGAATACGATCGTTTCTCCAGTCAGCTACGTATATGTTTCCGTCTATGTCTGTAGTAATGCCCCAAGGCTGATTAAATTGACCTTCGCCAGTACCTTGGGTACCCCAGCTGAGAATGAAGTCACCGTTTGTTGTAAACTTCTGCACTCTATTATTATTCTGGTCTACAATATATACATACCCTTCGGGGTCTATCGCTATGCCAGCCGGTCCGTCTAAATCTCCCTGAGAACTTCCGCGAGACCCCCACCTAGTTAAATATTTACCGGATTTATCGAATACGCTAACCGTGTGATTGTATTCGTCTGTTATATATAATTGCTCGTCACTATCGAATGCCATCGCTACTGGTAATGTAAATTGGCCGTCCCCTACTCCATATCCGTTGCCGTAGAATTCGTCCAAGTATTCCTCTTCTAGATTACATATACCTATTCTTATAGCTTTTGTTAATGATGGATCGCTCCTGTTTAACACAAAGATTCTTTCATCTTGACTTATAGCCAAATCGTATGGTTGAGCAAACCCTCTGCCATTCTCACCGTTATTACAAAGACCGATCGTTTTTAAGTAGTTAAGGCGTATAGTTTCATCTTTAGTTTCTATGTTCATACTTCTCTCTTATTGCTGAAAATATCAGCAAGCACTCCCTACACTATATAACGCAGTATATCGATAAACCTATCAATATGGCACGTGGTTACTAAGCGAGTTGAAATTCCCTCGTTGAAGTGATTAGCCTTAACATTTGCCCAACTCGTCTTTCAGATATGTCGCCAGGTCTGTGATCCCTAAGGTTTATATCTCCGTCCTCCGAGGCAAAATTTAACAATGCAGTATACGTGCTATTGGAAACATCTATAGGTCCGATAATGTCCAAGCATTCGTTCACAAATTGTTCTGGGGTGAATATCCCATCCGCATTTTCAGCTAGATATTCTATGATGTTTTTTATGCCTGGATTACATATGTTACTGATCTCTTTCGAAGCGAAATTCACCCTTTCGACTAACGCTCCACTATCTATCCATTCTTGACCTTCATGCCAGCCTTCCACTGTTGGTGGTTGTAAAAGACCCTGCCCCATATAGAATGCCTGTTGCGCCAGTTGATGTACGCCCAGAGTGGGAGTACGGTACGTTCCTGCAATCCGTACAGCACCGACGACTAACTCTGCGGGTCCTTTCACCCTAGTAAAACGGACTTGCTCTGACTTGAAGTGTTCTGATGTGAATAAAGTTCGAAGTACTGAGCGTATTTCGTAGTTCGAATTAAAGTAGCTTTCCATCATAGACTTTATGAGCTTCTCACCTTCGCTATTTATTTCATCAGCAACGAAGAATTGATATAGTCTAGTACTAACGAATCTCGCGGTAGATTCTTGCTTGACAATTATGTTTACTATATCGTCCCCATTAAAATTACCAGTCTCACCTAAGAATGTCTTCATTCCATTATCGTGGTCATCTTCTCTATATTCGAAATGCCATGCTATTCGGGAATAAGGCCAGATAGAGTCCTTCTGGGCTCTAACGGACATATATTCCGCATTTTTTAAAGTCCATCCAGTAAAAGCTCTGGAGCATTCCTTTATATCGCTTTCAGTATAATTACCTATGCCCATGGAAAACAGTTCTAACAACTCCCTACCATAATTTTCGTTGATGGATCCCTTATGGTTTTCATTATTGTCAAGCCAAACAATCATAGCAGGATCCTTCGATAATTCTACGAGCAAGTTGTCGAAAGTGCCCAATCCGTGGTTACGGAACATATCTATTTGGTTCAATAAAGATCTAGCTTGATTTAATTTAGCATAACCTGTTGCAAAAAGACTGTGCCAAAATAGTGCAATTTTTTCTTCTAAGGGACATTGCGAGGTGATCATACGGTACATCCAATATCCACCCGCTGAGTCCAGCCTACGTAACTCCGATTGATCACCATGGTAACGACGTATAACATCGTCAGGAAGATTCGCCGGATTTTCTGGGTGAAGCAATTCCTCCACTGTAGTTTCATATCCTTTGGCGAGATAACTTTGGATCTCAGATCTTGTTGCCCCAAAACCTGCTCTCCTCATAAGATGGGCTATTAATG
>CAUZEB010000152.1:0-4523 GCA_963578655.1 Dehalococcoidia bacterium
GGTACCAGGTTCGTTCGAAATACCTCTCATAGCTAACCGGATGGCCACTTCTGGGAAATATGACGCAATAATATGTATAGGTGCAGTGATAAGAGGGGAAACAGACCACTATGAACATGTCGCTTCTGAAGCAGCTAAAGGTATAGCCAATTCATCTCTTAAGTCAGGGATTCCGATCATTTTTGGGATTCTCACAACCGACACCTTGGAGCAAGCAATAAACCGTGCGGGAGCGAAGCAAGGTAATGCCGGGTACAACGCCGCTATTTCGGCTATAGAGATGGCAAATTTAATCCGCCAGATGTCCCGATAACCAGACTATGTTCTTTGGTCTAGACTTAACATCTTCGCAATCGAGACCGTCCGGGTATGCAATACTAAAACAAGACGGCTCTTTGTTGGAACTAGGCTACTTAGTCAAGGATATTGATGTGATAAGTAGTGTAAAGAGCCATAACCCTTTGGTTGTCGCTGTGGATGCTCCGTTAGGATTACCAAAAGGTATGTGCTGCCTGGAGGAAAAATGTTGTTGTACATCTGTGTGGGGAAATAAAGGCCGAAGGTGCGAGAGGATACTGTCTGGAATGGGTATACCTCTTTACTACACCACTAAAAGGTCCATTATCAAAGAAATGGTCTATCGAGCCATTAAATTGCAGAGTGATTTAATTACTTATTGCGATCAAATTATCGAAGTGTATCCATACGCGTCAAAAGTATGCCTTTTCGGAAAAAACATACCTAAAAAAACTACAGAGACTGGATTAAGCTTCCTGCAGCAGCGATTAAATAAACTTATCCCAGGTGTTGAGAGTTACAGAAACTATCTCAGTCACAACATTTATGATGCCTTAATAGCCGCCTATACAGGGTTTCTACACCACAACCTCAAAACAAGTTCTTTAGGCATTGCAGAAGAGGTGTGTATAGTAGTGCCGCATATCGCTTGAATAAATGAATCCCAATTGATAGAATTCTGGCAATTCTGGGGATTCGTCTAGCGGTAGGACGACAGATTCTGGATCTGTAAGCCGAGGTTCAAATCCTCGATCCCCAGCCAACTACTGATAAATCTCTTGGCGCATTCGTCTAGTGGCCTAGGACACCGCCCTCTCAAGGCGGAGATCACGGGTTCGAATCCCGTATGCGCTACCAACAATCACAATCAATGATTTTATCCTATGCATAGTCCCGTCGATATCCCGATGTAAATTCACTCAGTGGACCAATCAGAATATGAGAAAGCAACGTCTGTACCATAAGAAATATTTGTATGTGGTTCCTCCCTGTTGTCTATTAACTCCATATATGCTAAATTCGTGTTAAATTATCCAAATGCCGTAGCATGATGTGTAGGAGAGTAATTTGACTAAGAAATATTCAGTAAAATTTGAACCAGACGTGCCTATAGAACTAAGAGATGGAACAACAACGTATGCTGATATTTATAGGCCTGATTCCGCTGGGCAATTTCCAGCCCTTCTTCAACGTACTCCCTACGATAAAAGTAGTGTTATGTCTAAAACTGGAAGCATGGACTCTATCCGGGCTGCTATGAATGGATACATCTCCGTTATTCAAGATGTTCGAGGGCGCTATTCATCCGAAGGGGAATTTTACACTTTCATTAATGAAATTAACGACGGTTACGATTCCATCGAATGGCTCGCGACCCAACCCTGGTGTAACGGCAAAGTCGGAATGCACGGAGCCTCATACGTCGGAGCTACCCAGTGGTTAGCCGCAAAATCAAGGCCTCCATCATTATCAGCCATTGCTCCCACTGTTACAGCGTCAGATTATCACGAAGGCTGGGCATGGCAGGGCGGTGCATTCGAACTGGGTTTCAATCTCTCTTGGGCGGTTGGGCACCTTACCGCAGCTAATTGGGCAAATCTAACTAAACGTCTTGATCTGTCTAAAGAAGGTTTAGAAGATATGATAAAGGTGAAGGATAACCTAACAGAAAGCTTTAATCATTTGCCTTTACAGAGCTATCCTCATTTACAGGACAGTCTAGCGCCATATTATTACGGTTGGCTAGACCATCCAGAATATGACGAGTATTGGAAAGAAGTATGTATAGAGGAGTCGCATGCTGAAATTACAGTTCCCTCTTTCAACATAGGAGGGTGGTACGATATATTCCTCGGAGGAACTATACGAAACTACACACGTATGAAGGAATTAGGAGCAACGAATAATTCCCGTAAAGGACAAAAACTCATCATAGGACCATGGGTACACGGGGGCAATCCAGCTGCAGTGTCAGGGGAATACAATTTTGGAACTCTGTCATCTGGACCGGGAATTGATCTCCACGGCTTGGTCCTTAGATATTATGATTACTGGCTTAAAGGCGAAGAGAACGGTCTATTAGACGATAAACCTGTGCAAATTTTTGTTATGGGTGACAACGTATGGCGATCGGAAGAAGACTGGCCGTTAGCAAGAACTGATTACACAAAATTCTATATGCATAGTGGCGGGGAAGCGAATTCTCTAGCAGGCAATGGTTCTCTAAATATAACATCTCCTAAGTCTGAGTCACCCGATGTATATCTGTATAACCCTTTGAATCCCGTTCCCACTCGTGGTGGACAACTTTGCTGTGATCCAGCCTTTATGAAGTCAGGTGTATATGATCAGCGCCCAGTTGAAATGAGATCCGATGTGCTCGTGTATTCCACGGAACCACTGAAACAGAATCTGGAAGTAACTGGTCCCATAACAGTTGTATTATATGCTGCAAGTTCTGCACGAGATACTGATTTTACGGCCAAATTGGTGGATGTAGAACCTTCGGGATACTCCCGAAACCTGACTGATGGCATTATAAGAGCCAGATATCGAAATCAAAATGGTCCAACGAGCCTCATACAGGCAGATAAAGTATACAAATATGAAATAGACATATGGGCAACCAGTAATGTATTCAAAAAAGGACATCAAATACGGCTCGAAATTTCTAGTAGCAACTTCCCGAGATTTGACCGAAACACTAATACTGGTAATCCAATAGGCAAAGATGAGGATTATGTGTCCGCATTACAGACCGTATATCATAATTCCGAATATCCCTCTCATGTTGTGCTACCAGTTATACCAATTGACTAGACCAGTAGTCACTAACAACGCAAGTGAGTCGAAGTTCTACTCATTGAGCGATTGAACTTTAACTTAGAGCGATGATTTTAATTAAGTATTCACGAATGATTTGATCTCTCAACAGGAATTCGGTGTAATTGGAGATGGTCGGGGTGACTGGACTTGAACCAGCGACCTCTACGTCCCGAACGTAGCGCGCTTCCAACTGCGCCACACCCCGATACACACTTAATTGTAGCGGTACTTGTCGACATGGGCAAATTAATACCAATCCGATATTCAACCATTTGGTCAAGCACCAACATTGCGTTGATTGAAGCTTCACAGGGAAATCCCAATTAAAGCGGCGGTCAACATTCTTGTTATAAAACGTAAGCTATTCCACTAATACTTAAATTAGGAAGTTAATAAACGTCGCAGATATAATTGACACCTATGGATTAATTTGCTAACATTCTGAGCCACTTACAGTAAAAATTTACCATATTGGATGCGACGAATGGGGAGTAGTAACTTAGCTACCGGTAATAGAGAGTCGGATAGGGTGGAACCCGGCGCTAGGAGCTTAGAGAACTCGCCCCAGAGCACCCGGTCTGAAAAGGAGTTAGGAGAATAATGACAAAGAACGTAAGAAGTATGAATTTCGTTCCGTGTCGTGTATCGTTCTCTGTTACTTAGTCTAGGATCGGGCGTTAGGCTACGTTATAGCCTTAGAGTGGCCCCGTACGTATGGATATGTACGTGAGGGCAAATTGGGTGGTACCACGAGGCTTATCGTCCCGTCCCTTTGTTAGGACGGGTTTTTTTTTGCCAAAATCTTTAGGGCCTTAGATACCGAAAGTGATGGAAGTAAACCGGAGGGTTAACGTAACATGAAAATGACGGGCGGGCAGATGGTGTGTGAAAGTCTCCTTCGTGAAGGAGTAGAGGTGATATTTGGACTACCGGGAGGGGCGATTCTACCTCTTTACCAAACCTTACCTGAGTTCCCTAAGCTAAAGCACATACTTGTTCGACATGAACAAGGTGCAGCACATGCGGCGGATGGATATGCTCGCGTCACAGGACGCCCAGGTGTAGCTTGGGCAACCTCTGGGCCAGGTGCCACAAATCTAGTCACAGGCATCGCCACCGCACAAATGGACTCGATCCCTATGGTAGTTATAACAGGACAAGTGGGACGTGCAGCAATTGGTTCCGATGCTTTCCAGGAAACCGATATACAAGGCATAACATTACCGATTACAAAACATAATTATTTAGTTATGAATGCACACGAAATTCCTAGCGTTATACATGAAGCCTTTCATATTGCGCAGACAGGCAGACCAGGTCCAGTTCTAATCGATATACCTAAAGATGTATTCAATGAAAGCTCGGACTTCATATATCCCGACAATATTACTTTACCAGGG
>CAUZEB010000153.1:0-4517 GCA_963578655.1 Dehalococcoidia bacterium
TGGCTAGTTGTCGTGTAGCATCGAGTCACGTAATTGGCTTGATAAACAGATACGGTAAGGATACTACCATGTCTCATTTAGATGAAGTACTTAATTCGTCTGAGCGGCGTATGAGGACGCTCATCAAAGAACTACCTGAATCATCAGCTTATCACGAAGGATATATGGACAATGACGGCGTCGACGAGGAACGCAAACGTATTTGTGTTACTATCGAAGTACAAGGAGACGAACTCCACGTTGACTATTCAGGTACTGACAAGCAAACTAAAGGGCCCTTAAATGTTGGAGTATCCATGGCTCATTGTTTTGCATTTATGGGTGTCAAAGCAGCACTGGACCCTCCAGGTCCAATCAACTCTGGTTGTTTCAGACCCATTAAAGTCACTGCACCTAAAGGAACAATGCTTAATGCTTCCAGCCCGGCTCCAGCTGGAGGCATGGGAGAATTGGGACAAACAGCCATTTTCACTATGGTCGCCTTGGGGAAACTTGTTCCAGATAGAATAAGTTCAGAAGAAGGAGCCGGGGCCAATCACCAGAATCTGGCTGGTACCGATTCTCGATTTGAGGATCCACACCGATTTATATATTATGACTACCCTTCTGGAGGAAGCGGTGCCCGCAAGACTAAAGATGGGCCCGATTTCGTTAGGACGCTTCGATCAGGCAATGTTAATATCCAATCTTTGGAGGTTGTTGAAAATTTATTCCCAGTTTTATTCCATAGGCACGAATTAAGGCAGGATTCAGGTGGCCCCGGAGAATTCAGAGGCGGTATGGGAGCTGTAAGAGAATATCAAACGCCTTCGGATGGCGAATTGTCTATTCTATCCGACCATAGTAGGATACCGCCAGCAGGGATATCAGGAGGTCATTGGGGAGCCCATGGGAAATGGGAGATTTTCAGACAAGGGCAATCTGAACCACTTGAGCCTCCGCTCGGTGCCAAAATTACCGGATTGGATATACACAAAGGAGATACCATCCGAATATCAACAGCCGGAGGTGGTGGTTATGGTGAAGCCTTAAATAGAGAACCTTTGTTAGTGTTAGACGACGTTGTAAATGATAAGGTGTCTTTAAAATCTGCAAGAGACGTATATGGAGTCGTTTTCGATACAACCGATATGACAGTGGATAACTCAGCGACACTGCATAGACGGAATGAACTAAGAAACCAACGTATATATTTGACGGCTCTAAAGGGAAGTGTTCCTGATATAGAATACGGTATGCGGATCGCGAGAGTTAATCCATCTATGGCGGAATATGGGGTCCAAGACGGAGATATGGCTGAGGCTTTTTCCGAACACCATCCCCCAGCAATACGTATGAAAGTTAAATTCAACGATGATATACCTGCAAAGTCAATAGAAATCGATGAAGAGGCTTGGACCTTTCTCGAACTAAATGTAGGAGAACAATTACTTTGGCGTTTGCTGCCACGCTTCGATAATTAAAATATGAGCATCACTAGGTACCACGTACAGGCTGTTACTGGTGGACATAATCTTCCATTGCTCCGCATAGCCAAGAGCAACGCGTGAACCTGGAACACATGTGCGTATAAGTTTATTTTAATCAAATAAAAGTGACTAAGAATTTCTATAGAGTTACTACAGATCTGAGTACGTCGCCATTCTCCATTTTAGTGAACGATTCCTCTACATCATCTATCGATACAACCTCACTGACAAATCTTTCTAAATCTAATCTGCCATCGAGATAGAAATCTATATACATAGGAAAGTCCCTACTTGGTAAGCAATCTCCGTACCAGGAAGATTTAAGTGATCCACCTCTACCAAACACTTCTAATAAGGGCAATTCAATTTTCATATCAGGACTGGGAACCCCGACCAATACAACGGTGCCAGCAAGGTCGCGCGAATAAAAAGCCTGCTCATAGGTAAGAGGATTGCCTACCGCCTCTATTGACACATTAACTCCATTACCCCCTGTTACTTTCCTGATTTCTTCTATTGGATCTTTATTACTAGCGTTGATGGTATGAGTCGCTCCAAATCCTCTCGCCCATTCTAACTTTCTATCATCGATATCAACCGCGATTATCGTATGCGCACCAGCCAGCTGTGATCCTGCAATTGCCGCATCACCGACACCTCCGCATCCTATTACTGCTACAGAGTCTCCTCGTGTAACCCCACCAGTGTTTATAGCGGCTCCAAGGCCGGCCATGACACCACATCCTAGAAGAGCTGCTACCTTGGGGTCAGCGCGAGCATTAACTTTAATGGCCTGACCTGCATCAACAAGGGTAAGCTCTGCGAATGCGCCTATTCCGAGTGCAGGGGACAACACTGTACCGTCTTTAAGTGTCATATTTTGTCCAGCGTTGCGGCTATCAAAGCAATACCACGGCCGTCCTCTAAGACAAGAGCGGCATGTGCCACAAGGTGAACGCCAAGCTAGTATGACAAAATCACCTGGAACGACATTATCCACATTATCGCCTATAGCTTCTACCACACCAGATGCCTCATGTCCAAGAAAAAACGGAAAGTCATCAGATATAGCTCCTTCTCTGTAATGTAAATCTGTATGACAGACACCGCAAGCCTGAATTTTCACCAAAACTTCACCAGGGCCAGGGTCAGGAACTATTACGGAATCTACTTCCACAGCCAAGCCTTTACCTTTAGCGATAACGCCCTTAACTTCGTTAAACACAGATGCCTCCAAATTATGTATGAATTGCGATACTATTAAATAACCACATGATCTCAATAAAGCTGTCAACCCGATTCGTAAGAGAATACTAAACGCCTTGAATCCAGTCAACTAAACACGTTAAAAAGTATTGATTTAGAACCAGTTTGAAAAAAGTTAATTTAAATTATCATCCAGCAATACAACTACAGAAGTACCAAGCCGACTGAAATAAACAATGTATAGTCATCTAAACAAATATATCGAACAGCTAATCTAATACGGGTGTAGCGTCAAATCGAATGACTTCTTCTAACCAACGAGCTGTGGACAATAATGTGACTTCATCAAACGCTTTAGAAACTAATTGCAGTCCGAGAGGGAGTCCAGTCTCGCTTAAACCACTAGGCACACTTATGGAAGGTAATCCACAAGTAGTCCACGGTGCCTGAAATCTAGGGTCTCCCGTTGTCATAAGGTCTTTAGGTGGAGGCGTGCCAGTTGTTGTTGTAAGGATAGCGTCTAAGTCAGCTAATTCCATCTCTACATATTCCCTGTACATCCTTCTAACTCGATCCGCCTGCAAATAAGTAACCGCTGGTACAAGCATCCCAGCTTCGATAACTCCACGAACATTTGGAGAAAAATCGTCTGGCCTTTCACTAAATTTAACCTGATGAGTTGCCGCAGCTCCAGCAGTCATCAGAATTCTGTGAGCTGAAAGTAGTTGTTGGATGTCACCAGGTAGCACCACTTCTTTAATATGGGCACCATTACTCTTAAATTTATATATCATCTCATCGGTATGTTTTTTAACTTCTTCATCTGATCTGTCGTAAAAGAATTGCCTGAGTATGCCTATGCGTGGGACTATTTTACCTCTCATTACAGACTTAGCATAATCTGGGACAGCTACCTCAGATGAAGAATGATCCTTAGAATCATGACCTGCCAAAACATTTAGCATTAGTGCCGCATCTTTAACTGTCCTTGTGAACGTCCCCATAGTATCTAGACTCCATGAAACACCGAAAACACCAAACCTACTTATCCGTCCAAATGTTGGTTTAAGCCCTACGACCCCATTGAACGAAGCGGGCCTCAGAACCGACCCGGCGGTTTGAGATCCCAAAGAGGCTGGAAAAATACGTGCAGCTACCCCGACCGCCGATCCTGTACTGGAACCACCAGGAGTATGAAGGTGGTTCCATGGATTTACTGTCGGTGGTGGATCGCCACAGGCAAACTCAGTCGTTATCGTTTTACCCATTATAATAGCTCCAGCCTGTTCTAATTTGTGTACAGTGGTAGCGTTATAAGAAGGCATGAAATGTTCGTAAATTGGCGAACAAGCGGTAGTCTTCATGTTCTTTGTAAAATATAAATCCTTCACCCCTACCGGTATACCATGGAGAGGGCCGTTCACTATTCCATTATCCAGATCCTTCTTGCTTTTTAGAGCAGCTTCTAGAGCATGGTCTCCATTTAATGTGACCCATATTTTCAGTTTATTCTCTAAAAGCGCTGATCGTTCAAGCAACGCTTCCATCAGTGATACCGGTGAAATCCTTCGCTGCCGAATTTGAGAAGCTGCGGTTGCAACTGTTAAACCACATAAGTCATCCATAAGTTAATCCTCTTAATTGTTACTTAAGGTAAAACTTTTTATTCCATACCGCTTAATTACGAGAATATCTCTTTCTGCACCATTTCACGATTGTTCTAATTTTGTTAATATTAAACAATCTAGACCGACTTTATTCTAGGACTGGATTTCCTTGCGGTCAACATCCTTTCTGTAAATAGTAAATAACAAGGCATCGATTATTAAATTTATCTGAGTA
>CAUZEB010000154.1:0-4503 GCA_963578655.1 Dehalococcoidia bacterium
CGGCTTTACTTCTTGCCTTGGCCTTGGCTTTTGCGGCTTGTACGACAGAAGTTGAAGTCGTGAAAGAGGTCGTAAAAGAGGTCGAGGTCATCAAGGAAGTTCCAGGTGAAACTGTCACGATAACCAAGGAAATCCTTAAAGCAGGACCTACCATAACTAGGGAATTGGAAGTGATCAAAGAAGTGATCAAAGAAGTCCCTGGCGAAACTAAGACTGTAACCATTACAAAAGAAATACAGGTTTCGGTGCCTGTTGCAGCCGATTTACCAGCAGCAAGCAAACCTAAAGGCAAGCTTATAGTTGCAGTGCCTTTGGTACCGCCTTTAGTTCAACTGCAATCTTTGGATGCAAGAGGTACTGTGGGTGGTTTTGGCATTGACTGGAACATATTTGAAGGAATAGTGAGGTCACAATGGGCCCCACCTCCAACAGTTCCGTCGCAATCTACGTATGTGCCTGAAA
The DNA here is from genome assembly GCA_963578655.1 of Dehalococcoidia bacterium. Lineage (GTDB taxonomy): Bacteria > Chloroflexota > Dehalococcoidia > Lucifugimonadales > CAUZEB01 > CAUZEB01. The sequence continues at coordinate 463 of CAUZEB010000154.1, forward strand.
TTGCCTCCAGTTGGGAAATTGCTAGTGACCAAAGCAGTATCACATTCACGATTAGAGATGGAATTCCCTGGCATGATGACAGAGGCGATTTCGGTAATGTGACCGCAGAAGATGTCGTATGGACTTTCAATGATTCCTTCAAAGAAGGTTCCACCGGAAACCCAGGTGAGCAGCTTACTCCGGGCCACAAAGTAGGCTGGGAAGTCGTAGACGGCAAGGCAAAAATGAATGTAGCTGCAGGTGGGTTTGACCCGCTATGGGGTATGCTGCATGGAGGAATCGGATGGGGAGCAACTTTCGGAATTACTAGTAAGAAAGCATATGACGCATTGGGAGAAGACAAATTCCTCACGGATGCTGTTGGTTCTGGGCCATACGTAGTTGATGCATGGGACGGTCACGACCAAATGACTGCGAGGGCATCGGCCGGCCATTGGAGAGCGAACCCACGAATTGAAACTCTACAAGTTATAGAAATGCCTGAGCAAGGCACTAGAGAAGCTGCCATGCTTACAGGCGAGGTAGAAATAGCTCAGATGCCTGGTAAGGCTCTTCCAAACCTTGTTAAAAACACTGGTGGAAAAGTCATTACCTTAGGTAAGCCGACTCCTAACACCATCTATTGGTCAGGAAATTATTGGGGCCAGACTTGCCCGGATTGTGCTAATACAGATGTGCAGGCAAACCTGGAAACTGACTGGCCGGGAGCCTACAAAGGGCTTGCGAATGGTTCCGCTTGGATCGGTGATCCAGGTGATGCCGCTTCTATGGAGAATGCCCGACTGGTACGGTGGGCGCTTTCGATGGCTATAGACAGACAGAAAATAGTAGATACGGTCCTCGGTGGATTTGGTGAAACTGCCTACGTTGCAAGTAACATCACCCCGGATAGACCTGAATTCAATGAAGAGTGGCGAGTCCCCTATGATATCGCTGGTGCAAAGCAGAAGCTTATAGATGCTGGCTACCCAGAAGGCTTTGAGATTACTCTTTGGTCTGCCTGCAACCTTCCAGCCATTTGGGACTGTGAGATAGCAGATGCGGTCGGTGAGATGTGGATTACTAACCTTGGGTTAGATGTCACCGTTGACCATGCCGACTATGCAGTTCGAAGACCTGAATCGGTCAATAAAGAGATGAACACCCCGTGGTTACACGGAATTGCCTGGCTACCTGGCCAATCAATAGCTAACTTCTACTGTGCGCATCCAGGCCACCTTGGTGGGGTAACCTTGCCGGATGACACTTGCGCAACTGGTAAGCTAAACGACGTCGAACCAGACATGGATAAGAGGTTAGCCAACAATGCTTCCATGACTGAATATATGTCACACTGGCAAACCCAGTCGGCAATTGCTACGGTGGGTAACTATTTCATTTACTCCTCTAAGATTGTGGAATGGCGCCCATATATGACTGGATACTTTAATAGTGCTGAAACTATAGTACTGTCGGAGTAACCTACCAGTCTGGGACGAGTAAGAAACTAAGGAGCGTCCGCACCCCTTTCGGTGCGGGCGCTTCCTCTTTTTAGGAATAAAATTTGGGAAGATTCATAACTAGACGATTGATCTCACTGGTTGTTGTGGTCATAGCGATCACATTGGTGGTTTTCATGTTGTCTAGAGCAACTGGTGACCCTCGATATCTTTATATGTCTTCTTATACCCGCATGACCGCCGAGGTATGGGAGGCGCAGGGAAGGGCAATGGGTCTGGACAAACCGCTGATTGTCCAGTATCTGGTTTGGGTGAAAAACGCCGCCGTGGGGGACTTTGGCGACTCTGTTCATTTCAGACGTAACTCACTAGATTTGATATTAAAATTCTTACCTGCAACGTTGCAATTATCAGGTATTTCTTTCTTATGTGCATTACTTATAGGAATTCCACTGGGCGTATTGTCCGCTGTTAAAAGAACGACCGGGTGGGATTACCTCGGACGAAGTTTTGCTCTCATTGGTCAGGCCGCGCCTCCTTTTTGGATAGCCCTAGTTTTCATCTGGATTTTCAGTGTATATCTCGGATGGCTCCCGACATCTAGAAAAGGGGATTGGACCCACTACGTTATGCCGGTAATAGTACTAGGATGGCTTCCGGCAGCTGGCCTGTTACGCTTAACTCGTTCATCTATGTTGGAGGTGCTTGATAGCGAATATGTCAAATTAGCGAGAGCTAAAGGAGTATCAACGAAAGCCATAATATGGAAGCACGCATTTAGAAATTCCTTAATAGCCCCTTTAACTTATGCTGCTATATTATTGGCGAATTTTCTTACGGGAACTGTCGTTGTAGAAACGGTCTTCGCTTGGCCCGGACTCGGCAGGCTATCTGTGATGGCAGCCCTCAACACGGATTTCCCGTTAATTACAGGTCTGGCACTCGTTTTCTCTGTCATATTTCTACTATGTAGTTTAGTGGCGGACATTCTTTATGCATTATTAGACCCCAGAATTAGAATAAGTTAAGGAAGACTAAGCAAGTGGTAACTTTATCAAACAAACGCAGCCTTTGGGGACAAGTAAGATCTCTGCCGATTTTACCAGTTGCCACCATTGTAATTCTTTTACTGGTCGGTATTTTCGCCCCTCTCATATCCCCCTACCCTCCTTTAGAAGGAGATCTGGATTTGAGAAACATAGAACCATCTTGGTTGAGCGACAATAATGAATCTCCATACTTTCTAGGCGGTGATCACATTGGACGTGACGTCCTCACAAGGATCATTTACGGTACGAGGATTTCTTTGATTGTTGCTGGTACGGTTTTGTTTTTTGGTACGTTCATAGGTACGTTATTAGGTCTTCTATCAGGTTACCTCGGTGGGGTTGTGGATGAAATCATAATGCGATTGGTTGATTTTATGTACGCAATACCGTTTATTTTAGTTGTGTTGGTAGCAGCAGTCATTTGGTCCCCTAGCCTTATGTTGGTAATCATCTTGCTGTCGATTTTTACTTGGCCTCCATTTGCCAGACAAGTCAGGGCAGAAACATTATCTTTGAAACAGATGGACTATGTTTCTCTTGCCATAGTATCTGGCACCTCCCCTCTACGGATTTGCTTAAAACATATATTGCCCGGGCTCTTTAACACGGTTCTTGTTCTGGCCTCTCTGCAAGTCGGTTCACTGGTAGTTACTGAATCCGTCTTAAGCTTCTTGGGAGTAGGTATACCGGCACCTCAACCATCCTGGGGTAATATGGTGGCAGAGGGTAGAAATTACATGTCTACCGCTTGGTGGATTTGCTTTTTCCCTGGCATAGCTATCCTTCTCATCGTGTTTTCAATGAACTTTTTAGGAGATTGGCTGAGAGATAAATTAGATCCGCGGCTGAGACAGCTTTAAAAATCGGGGTTTCGAGGCAGAATGGTGAGATCTTGGTCCTGACTTCTTTAGTTGGTAAGTTCGATTAGATTACGGTCTTAAATATTTGTATCCTGTGCCGGTTACTTTCAATGACATAAAGATGCCCATCTGGGGTCAATGATAATGCCATTGGAGACCAGAAATATTCCTCGATATGTGAAGAGATTTCGTGTCTATCTTCTGGATTCGCAAATTTTATATCTTTTTTATGAAGATCAGACCTTTCTCTTGCCTGACCCTCTTCTACATTTATATTTAGGAAATTAGCTGCCCATGGAGAAAGATCCGATTGACCTAGATTCATTTGGAGAAACTCCCCGTCTGCATTAAGAACTTGGATTCTTTCGTTGCCCCAATCACAGATAAACATCCGTCCGAAATCGTCAATTACCACATCGGCGGGGTGTAAAAATTCCCCTTCTCCGTCACCAGTTTCACCGTATGATGCAATAAAATGACCATCAGGATTGTATTTACATATCCTGTCATTTCCCCAATCTGCGACATATAGGTGGTCTGATGAATCAAAATTTAAACGCCAGGGAAGATTTAGGTCTCCGTCGGTCCCGAAGGAGCGAACATATTCTCCAGATGAGGTGAAAACTTGAATACGGTTGTTATAGGTATCGGATACAAAGAGTTCCCCTGCACTATTGAAAGCAATTCCTGAAG
>CAUZEB010000155.1:0-4463 GCA_963578655.1 Dehalococcoidia bacterium
TACGATATGCTGATTAAACGGGGCCGGTAGAGATTTACCATCCACATCAACCACTGCACTAACACGTACAACTCCCCTACCATCATGTCTGTTAATAACAAGAGTATGCTTAACTGTTGCTCGACCTGTCTTAGATTCCAGTGGAATCTCTTTAATATCAGAATCGCTCTCCAGAATCACCCCGTAGACCTTTTCACAAACTCGGCGTAGGCCATCAGTTGTAGGATTACCCTGATACAGCTCATGATCTACTAGTTCATCTAGAATAAAAGTGACATAATTAGGATCGGTAGAGGATGGAGCTAACGGTAGAGCCTCCTCTTCCAACTCATCTTCCTCTACCACCTCTTCGATCATATCCACAATACCTACCACTTCTTCCTCTTTTGTTTTACTCATACCTCAAAATACCTCTCATCTTTAGGTGGAAACTTACTTTGAATGTCATTTAAAATAGTCAGGACTTGATCACAGATATTTCTACTATTTCTCTGTGACTCTCGTTTCACTAATTTTACTCTGACAAGTACCATTCTAGCGGATAAAATCAGGCCGGTTTTCTGTAAATCTGCTGCTTGACGCCGCTCAAGTTTTTCCTGCCCATACACTGGCTCAAAGTGGAGGGGTCCATCGATCTCGATGGCGGCACGAACTGCTGGGATATATAGGTCAATATGAAACTTTTCATTCTGCAGGATATGCTCTAGATGCTTCTCTACTCTATATCCGGCTCGAACTAGGGTTTCGAACAGGTAGTTCTCCATCTTAGAACCGTTCTGGGACGCCTCCTGCAATGCCTCCGAGCTTTTTTTAAAAAACTCCGTCTTCTGACTCGGGGTCTTTTTATTCCAGCTGGTGATGCCAATCTGACGACGTTCCATTTGTTCCATTTCACTGAGGCTGTCCCATATTTTACCCTGACCTTCACTGATTTTCTGCCGGGTCTTTTCGGAGCGTTCTTTACCTTCAGTTGGATGCTCTTGTCGGCCTTCTGAAAGGGCCACTTTTTGAGCATCTGACTTGTCACGTGATTCAATCCCGAGCTTCCGGGCTAGTCTGATAATCTTGTTTGCATAGGTGTCGTGAAGCTTGGCGATTTCTGCCCAGCTCATATTGTACTTATGATAGTAGTTTTCTAGAATTGTCTTTTGGACTTGTGGACTGGTTGACCACAAAGCATCTCGATGAACTTTCATAATATTACCTTTTCCAAACTCTCTGCATCCCAATTATATACGATACCACACGGCTCTTTACATATGTTAGTTAGTGCTTTAGCATGACCATTGCTACGAGCAATTATATTTATTTCTTCGTTATATAGTATTTTGTCTAGTTGTTTGCTATGTAGACCCTGCATATTAATCCAGTCCATTTGCCATAGATAAAAGAACTTCTTACTAGCCGTGAGAGAATTCGCTAATACCTGGGCACTAAATAGTGATGTGCTAATTAAGATACCGGGATGGTGTAGAGCTTCCAACTGTTGCATAATAGCAAATTCATTCTTCACTAAGAGTTTATTGACTTTGTTGGTAAATAGATAACAGTCATGTGTCTTAGACAGCTGGTTCAATGCTTTGATCATAAAATAGTGTTGGGGGGACTCATATACTTCATCCACAATTACGCCAATCATACTAGTACTCCTGCTTTATATTCCAATGCGGCCTCGACGACCTTTGGGTGCTCTAGCTTGGTAAAAATCTTCACTACAATATCATGATAGGTGTCTAAGGTCCAGTCGTTAGTTGGTGGACTGTCAATAGCAGAGCGACACTTTAACAGTAGATCATCTAGACTGGAGAACGAGTGGGGATCAATACCTTGATAGATTAATGGATGACAGCTACAAAATAAAGCATCCCGGAGCCGACTATTTTCGAATCCCACTAAAACCTTAGAGGAAAAGAGGGCATCAGCATAGTCTGTAGGATCTAATTTGCCGAGATAGTATGGAAAATGGAAAGGGACTTGTCCATAAATCTTTGTTTTAAAGTTATAACAGAGTGTGCGTAGACAGAGAGAAAACATGCTTTCATTTGGGTCTAGTCCATCCGTAAATACTACTACCTCACTATCATACTTAGGTAGATATTTCTTATTGCGTAGATCTACCAGATTAGTAAAGTAGTCTAAAAATAGAGGGCCTCCGATAGTACTCTGTTCCATAACAAGGGTTAGGTCAGGGCTGGAGTTGTGGGGTAAGAGAGAGTTGAATTTTAAAAGGACAAACTGTGTCTCGGGAAACTCTGCCTGGGCCATACTAATAGTTTTGGCGATAGTCTCTTCGTCGTGGTAAAAAATCACATTGATATTGTTATCATATAGTACATCAAACAGAGGCTTCTGATTATTATCCCACATAAAGGTTGTGGGATTAATGGAGGCAATTGCTTGAGCTAATCCTTGAACGCGGGGGTCTGGGTGTTGTGTAAAAACTATATTCATACCAGAGTTAATGCTTTCTCTAAATCCTTGTTAGTGTCAATATCCAAAATCGTTACGCCGGGATCTGAACAGCTAGTGAATTTCCCGCCGTTATTAATGATTTGATTAATAGCTTCGAAGCCGAACATGTTGAAGTTGTGAGGAGTCCAGCATATTTCTTTTAGTAGCTTCAGCTCGCGACCCTTAAAGAAACTGATCTGCCCCCACTTATTAGGTAGATCATACATTAGGTTTTCTACCTTATCTTTTGTTACAATACAGCCAACTTCCTTGTCTCCCATTATGGTGGGACCAACCAACAGGGAAGATCGGTTGAGATTAATAGTTTGCAAAGCCAAATCATTAAACACCAAATCTCCGTACATAATCATCACATCGTGGGAACAGGCTCTCAGACCCATTCCAATACTTCTTACCACATTAGTTGTCTCAAATCTTTCGTTCTCTATCTTGACTAGATAGTCTGGCGTGTGATTCATTAACTTCACAGCATCAAATCCCGCAACCAAAATGATATTAGCGGTTGGTAGATACTTCTTAATACTTTTTAGCTGCCTCTCTATGATGCTAGACCTATGAATTGGTATCAATGGCTTAGGACCATGAGACTTCATTCTTTTACCCAGACCCGCCGCAGGGATGATAATATCAATTTGAGGTGGCTCGGATATCTTTTTTATATGTCTAATACTCATAGAGAATAGTACGTTACAAGTAGAGGGTCAGGGATATGTAAGAATAATTTACCCTTGTTAGCTAGACTTGACATAGCTGTAATTTTACTTTGTTCTTGATCTTTGAATAAGAGAGGGGCTTTTAAATTAACAAAAAAGCTCACCTCAGGTATTTCATCACCACTAAAGTAGTCAATAAATCTATGCCCATTGGAATCGATAATAGCATCTGTAAAGATAAATTCTATCTCGGGATAGTACATAAACAGCCCGACGAGAATATCCTCCAGGTCGTCTCGTTCAACTCTAGTGTTCTCACTAATGAAAGCTACTAGACTTGATTGGGCTAGAGGATCATAGAGACCATTTAAATTCTGATTAAAGAATTCATACTCAGGAAGCCCCTGTATGTTTCTGACTACTTTATAACCTTCCGGCATATCATAGTCGTTATTAACTAAAAATGTTATTTGGTTTTTATGCTTGGACATATATCCTCCACTTTGTGGACAAAGGATGCTCCATTGTCTTCAAACTCCAACAGCTTATCTTCAATATGAATCCCGAATGCATTGCCACCATGCTTTTTATGTAGAATCTTATTGACTATCATACCATTCAGATCATCAATCGGCGTTACAAACCCTAGCTGCATCATTTTAATTAGGATCGCGTCGTTTAAGTTCTTACTGAAGTCATCTGGGATATGAAAGTCCGCCCGAAATGTCGTATAGATTGGGTAGGGTAGTTTGGTAGTACTATCAAACACCAGATCAACTAGTGCCCTATCAGTTAGCTCGGAGTCATAAACATTTTTTAAGCTGAACTGATGGAAGTTGGTGTTCTGTAATAGCTCTAATAGGTGACTCGGCTTTTCGTATTTGTCCGGCTGTTCTGAATACGATAGATATTGCTTATTGATTACCGTGACGAAGTTCGGTTCTATCTCCTGCTTGTGCCTTAGGTTTTTCAGAATACGTTTTAGTTCGGGGAAACTATGGTGCTCCTCGAAGAACACAATAACTTGGTAGGGACATTTGGTGGAGAGCCGTGTTAGTTTTTCCCACATGTTCCTAGGATGACTCTTCATAACTTCCTCGTTACGATAGAAGAGACAGAAGCGACCATTGATTAGGCAGAAGTTAGTATCGGTATCATCGAATACTTCTAATACCTCAACTCCGGCATTCCTATAATCATCTAGCTTGTTTAGGGCACACCCTGTCTGTGTTTTATCCTCATATTGAGCGAATACACAGTATCGGCATGTAGTATGTACATAGCTAACTTCAATATCCTGTTCTACTTCTTTAGTCATGGTCTTGTAGTCTCCAAAAA
>CAUZEB010000156.1:0-4453 GCA_963578655.1 Dehalococcoidia bacterium
TTTGGGTCAGCACATCGTGCCCATGCCTCAACCGAAGGAGTCACCCACTTCATTACTGCCGTGGCTGGACTATTAATGGCTAAAGAATTAGATATCCTTGGTCAAGCCTTAGAGGCCCAAGAAAGACCCTTAGTTGCAATATTAGGCGGCGCAAAAATTTCAGACAAAATCGGTGTCCTGGAAAATCTAGCTGGGAAAGTAGATAAACTAATTATCGGCGGCGGCATGGCAGCTACGTTCTTAAAAGCTAAGGGTCTTAATATAGGGAATTCCCTTGTGGACAAAGACAAAGTAAAATTCGCGACTGATTTCATTAAGACAACAAATAAGGAGGGTCCTTATTTGTTTCTACCGTTAGATGCTATTATATCAACAGACTACGCATCAGGAACAAGCCATAAGGTCGTTGATATCTCAAATATTCAAGAAGGATACAGCATCTTCGACATCGGACCTCGAACTACCAAGCTATATATACGGGAACTTTTATCCGCAAAAACAGTGATATGGAATGGTCCTATGGGAATATTCGAGTTTGAGGCGTTTTCTCAAGGGACCGCAGGAATAGCTCACACGTTATCCAGCCTCACTAAGACTACAACGATAATAGGCGGCGGATCTACCGCAGAAGCCGTTATAAACCTTGGACTAGGTAATAAAATGACACATGTATCTACAGGAGGAGGGGCCTCTTTAGAATTCCTAGAGGGTAAATTATTACCAGGTGTAGCAGCTTTAATGAATTTATGACTAACATATAGAAAGGTGACTCGTGATTGATCTCCCATATTTAAAAACAATATGTCGCTCAACACCATCGAAGATTGTGATGGTAGTGGTAGACGGCCTGGGCGGGTTACCACATACTCAATCAACCAAAACGGAATTGGAAACCGCACATATACCCAATCTTGACAAACTCGCCTCAGTAAGTGCGAGGGGATTGACTAATCCTGTTATGGCCGGTGTTACTCCCGGAAGTGGCCCAGGACACATGGCGTTGTTTGGATATGACCCTGTTAAATATCTAATGGGACGCGGCATCTTAGAAGCTCTAGGGATTGGCCTCCATCTGGATGAAAACAGTATAGCAGCCAGGGGCAACTTTTGTACTGTCAATTCTAATGGTGATCTTATTGACAGGAGGGCCAAAAGGATATCCACCCATGAAAGTACTCCCCTAGTTAGGCAACTAAATAATATATCGCTCCCTGGGGTAAGCCTCTCAGTTCATATGGTTAAGGATCATAGATTTGTTTTAGTACTCAAAGGATCTGGGTTTCACGAAAACGTGTCTGAAACAGATCCTCAGTCTTTAAATACGTCTCCGCTAGTTGCTAGAAGCTTGGATTTAGCCTCGAAGAACACAGCAACCTCGATTAACACTTTCGTATCAAAAGCTGAATCTCTGCTTTCAAATAGAAATAACGCTAACATGATACTTTTAAGAGGCTTTTCGAAACTGCCTAATCTTCCCAAAATGAATGTCGAGTACAAGCTAAATCCAGCCGCTATAGCTGCCTATCCTATGTACCGGGGCCTAGCTCAATTAGTTGGTATGAAGATATTAGAAACTGGTCAAACGTTTGATGAAGAGTTATTGACGTTAGAAAAAAATTTCAACTTTCACGATTTTTTCTTCATCCACTATAAACCTGCTGATGCGGCTGGTGAAGACGGTGACTTCAACGCTAAAGTCAGTCAGTTGGAAAAGTTTGATTCCCACATACCTCGTCTCCTCGATTTGAATCCAGATGTTTTAGTTATTGCAGGTGATCATTCAACTCCAGCTATCATGGGCAGCCATAGCTGGCATCCGGTACCCCTAATTATAAAATCGGCGCTTACCCAAGGTGAAGGAAATTCGCAGTTTTCAGAACGTTCCTTCCACGATGGTTCGATCGGACGCATACCAGCCACACATGTTATGATGCTAGCATTGGCAAATGCAGGAAAACTGACTAAGTTTGGCCCATAGATTCATAAGTCTTACACAAATCAACTCAGACAGGGTAAGAAGTCCAGTTATACTATGCAGCCGATCTCTATACAAATTCTGGAGACAAACGAAATGCCAGACACAGTGATTGCAGCTAATTGGAAGATGAACACGACTCCAAAAGAGGGAAGAAATTTAATTATGGAAGTAACATCAGAGATCGAAAAAGTCTCTAATGTTAAGATAATAGTATGCCCTCCATTTACATCTTTAGCGACAATTTCAAGCATCTTAGATAAAGCTAATATAGAAACAGGGGCACAAAATATCCATTTTGAGGACTACGGAGCCTACACTGGGGAAATTTCGCCTCTAATGGTCTCCGGTTTTTGTGAATACGTAATATTAGGTCATTCGGAGCGCCGGGGCTATTTTGGTGAAACTAATCTGATTGTAAACAAGAAAATGGGAGCGGCCCTGCGAACAGGCCTAATACCGATTCTCTGTGTAGGAGAGGACACGGAAACTAGAGAGCAGGGTAGGGCAAAAATCTTTGTAGAGGAACAACTCAGAGAAAGTCTTAAAGATATTGCATTATCCAAAGGCATTATTATTGCTTATGAACCAATTTGGGCCATCGGCACTGGTAAATCTGCTACTCCTGAAATTGCCCAGGATATGATGTCACACATTAGGTCGGTCCTGTGTTCCTTAAGCAATTCGTTTGATGCTAATGAACTTTCTTTACTGTATGGTGGAAGTGTTAATCCAGACAATATCACCAGTTATCTAAACAAAATTGATATTAATGGAGCTCTTGTGGGGGGAGCCAGCTTGAATGCTCTATCATTCTCTAAACTGGTGAATCTAGCAGAAGCACATTCCTATATTTAATATTGATATATTATTCTATTACAATAGCTCTTAAAATATTTATAGTGCTCGATTTCCGATGTATTCGAATGTTCCCATTTCTATGCGCCTGAATCGAACGTCCCCACTTAATATAGTCCCTATGACAGACCCAGGCCTGGTTACGCCAAGCTCTATACCTCTTCTAACCAGTTCTTCTTTGACACTTTTAACGTCTATCATAATAGAATCATCTTGCTCTATTAAACCCATAACAGTTTCGATGACCTTATCCTTTCGAATACTGGGAGTTATTATAGTCAATTCCCCTGCAATATTCCTGTGAGGGTTGCTTAAAATATCAAATAGAATCTCCGCTGAACACCGTAGGTTAAGAAGCTGACTTTCCAATACATGTAGATCAGATTGCTCTCCATGTATATTCTGAATAGCAAGGTCACATTCCAAAACTGCCTCCAAATTCTTGCCCACAGACATTAAACGTGCAACCCTAACTATGGTAGAATTGGTAACCAATTTGAACCCCCATTAATTCTTAGTGGAATACTGCTAAACTAATACTAAGGCAATAGTATCTTTATACATAGTATATAGATACTATTGCATGGAGTATACCTATGCTGAAAATCACTGAAAAGAACGTTCTCGTGATAGTAGGCCCTACTGCAGTGGGAAAGAGTTCCCTAGGCATGCAACTAAGCCGGATATTTGACGCAGAAATAGTAAGCGCTGATAGTAGACAAGTGTACAAATATATGGATGTAGGTACAGCGAAGCCAAGTAAATTTGATTTAGCTTCAGTTCCACACCACCTGATAGATGCGATTCATCCAGACCAAGACTTCAACTTGCCATTGTTCTTACGAATAGCTCGCAAAGCTATAGCTGACATACATCAGAAAGGGAAATTACCCATTTTATTAGGTGGGACAGGCCAATACATATGGGCGTTACTAGAAGGATGGCAAGTACCTGCAGTCGCTCCTAATATAGGACTAAGATCCAGCTTAGAAAATCAAGCCCGTACACATGGAAACCAATTCCTATATGAAGAACTAATGAAGCTAGATCCGAATATTGCTAAAAATATCGACAAAAATAACGTTCGAAGGCTGATCAGGGCCATCGAGAAACTAAAGGATACGTTGTACCGAACTAAGCTAGAAAATTTATCGCTGAGAAAAAATCCTCCAGCATATAAATTGAAGATCCTAGGACTGAGCATGAAGCGAGAGGTATTGTACAAAATTGCTGACAACAGAGTTGATAAGATGATCAAACAAGGATGGATAGAGGAAGTCGAAAATTTATTGTTGAAAGGCTACACGAAAGAACTTCCATCACTATCAGGTATAGGTTATATTCAAATTATAAATTATCTAGGATCCATGACAACTTTAGATTACGCTATTGAACAAACCAAATACAAAACCCACAGCTATATCAGAAATCAAAACTCTTGGTTCAAAAAAAGTGACAGTAGGATTATTTGGATGGATTCTCAATACCAAATATCAGACGTAGCTAATTTAGTACACGAATGGTTATCTATAAAGTAGTTTCCATCATCGTCCCATAAAAGTAATGCTATATGTGTGAATCTGCTTACTTTACGTTTTGGTTTGGTATTTACTCTATCTA
>CAUZEB010000157.1:0-4445 GCA_963578655.1 Dehalococcoidia bacterium
ATCCTGATGATATATTACAAAAGGCCATACATTCCTGTACTTGTCACTTCATTGAACCTTAATCGTTCCAACCATTCCTAGAAATTGATGAGGAATACAGATTAATTCAAATGTCCCGAGTTTATCGAATGTATAAGTGAAGATTTCACTCGACTCAGCGTCGACTGATACATTGATTTTAAGGTCATCAATAGTGAAAGTGTGGAACTCTCCTTGGGTGGTTAGGTTAAATGTAATCGTATCCCCAAGCTTGAAATTGAAATCAGCCGGGGTGTAGGCGTAGCTATCACTACCACCACCTAAGTCGAGCATATCGACTAAAACTTCTCTGCCTGTACCCTGTGATGTCATTTGTTTTTCGGAGGAATTAGTCGCAGTTTCACTTGACGCAGTAGGTGCCTCGGGAGGGGGTGATGGAGAAAGTCGATTAGTAGCTGGAGTACCGTCAGTTTCTCCTGTAGGATAGTCCGGACCAACAGTACATCCCATTACTCCAAACAATACGAGTCCTACGATAATCATGGGGAATACAGATCTTTTGACCACTTCGCCCCCTTCAATGAAGTAGTAGATTGTAACAGTAATCGAAATCGACAATAAAAGCTTTTAACAGATAGTATATCGTAGCATTTGTAAATATGGCAGTCAATGGATTGACTTCAAATTTGACTTCCTAATCCTTGACAGGTTTGTACTCATCTGGTACCGTTTTAGAACATTAGTGCTTTACAGTTGAGATAACTAAAATTACTCTATATTTTGTAGGAGTAGAACATGACTATTTGTAGGAGTAGAACATGACTATAAAGAAAACCCTATCTAATAGACAGGACAACATCCTAGATTTCATTCATTACTTTGTCGATACAAATCAATTCCCTCCCACGATACGTGACATTCAAGCTGGCTGTAACATAAGTTCGACTTCGGTCGTGGATTACAACCTCCAAATTCTCCAAAAAGAAGGATTCTTACGCCGCCGACCAGAAATATCCAGAGGAATAGAGCTTTTATATCAGGATGATAATAGTGAAAAGACTAACCTGATCCCAATACCAATTTTAGGAAACATAGCAGCAGGTGAACCTTTGCAAGTCCTGCCATCAAGCTCATGGCAGGAAGAACCACTTGAAACAATAGACCTACCTCCATTCTTAATACAGAACAAGTCCGACGTTTATGCACTCAGAGTAAAGGGTTCTTCCATGGTGGATGCGTTGGTTGGTGATGGCGATCTGGTTTTAATGGAGCCAATTAATCAACCTGAAAACGGAGACATGGTAGCTGCGTGGCTCACAGACCGTGAAGAAGTTACTTTGAAAAAGTTCTACCTAGAAGGAAGAACTGTGAGACTACAACCGGCAAATACAACGATGGAAGCTATAACAGTCCCTGCAAGCAAAGTAGTGGTCAAGGGAAGGGTTATAGGCGTGGTCAGAACACTGTAATGAAATGCTAGCTTAGTCGCTAGATTGGCAAAAGAAAGGGTCCACCGTAATTTGTACCTGTCTCTGCGTGCCACTAAATAATTGGCTCTGCCAGTATAACTTATCACGTAGTTCCTCCTTGACATTTCCTTGGACCGTACCTATTATGCCACCGAGGGCCCGAGTAAACCCTTCTTAAATACAAATCACTGGATTCAGAGACTTTGCCTTGTGCAATGCTAGAACTAATATGAATAGTGCAATGCTAGAACTAATATGAATAACATTAAATATAAATTAACGGCTAGTGCGTTTCTGCGCCAAATTCGCGAATTGAAATTACCGATATGCGCTCTGCTATCTTATCCGTTTTTAATGAACACCTGTCAATCAATTCCACTTAGATTGCTCTCCCGCCAAGATTTTGCTTAAAATTTGAATCTATCACTAAACATATCGACTACCGATATTGATATTTGAAAAAGAAACCAACGATGTTCTAATTATTCGTGTCCCAGTAATCGATGGCAGGCAGTAGTTACGTGATACATAAACTTACAAACGAGATGGTGAGACTCCCGATTTCAGGCATGACATGTACTGCATGCATAACTCATGTATCCAACGCTCTCAGTAAAGTACCAGGAATATTGGAAGTGACTGTCAATATAGCTACGGAAAGAGCGACTATCAGGCTGGGCAAAAAGACTACTTACGTACATGATCTTGTCAACGCTGTTCATCAAGCAGGGTATGAAGTTACTACAAAGAACCTAACTTACACTCTAGGGAATAGGCCGCAAAATTCTTCCCCTCAAAACATAGAACAAGTTTTCAAACGAATCCCTGGTGTCGATAGCGTGAAATTAGATACTTCCCAAAACAGATTGACACTATCGCACATACCAGGACTTTCCACTCCGTATGACATAAGTGAATGCTTATTAAGAGAAGGGTATAGTATTGTGTCGACTATATTTGACAATGACTCAAATATAGATAAAGAAATACAGTTCCTGAAAGTAAAAGCGTTCTTCAGTTTGACTGTTTCTGGATTTATCATGTTATTGATGTATTTCGGAGACCTCTATCAAGACACTTTCATCTCCTCAGAATTATTGCAACTTTCACTAGCTACACCGGTTCAGTTTTGGTGTGGGAAAAAATTCTATTTAGGAACCTGGAATGCTCTCAAAGCCTATAGATCTGACATGAATACTCTGGTTGCCCTAGGAACGTCTGTTGCTTTTTTCTTCAGCATATTTACAATTCTCGTGGCCCACACGGACGTCTTCCAAATGCCTCAGTCAACTACTCATTTTGGTACTTCCACCGCAATAATTGGCTTGGTATTAGTCGGACAATTACTCGAAGCTAAAGCAAAAAGAACCGCCTTTAATTCCATTCATTCTCTACTCGACCTACAACCCAGAGAGGCAAGACTAATAAGAGACAATCACGAGATCAATGTTTTTGTAGATTCGATACGAGTTGGTGATCTGATTGTCGTCGGACCTGGAGAAATCATACCGGCGGATGGCAGAGTTATTAAGGGCTCTACAAGTATAGATGAGTCTATGTTAACTGGAGAGAGTTTACCTGTAGATAAATCGATAGGTAGTCCAGTTTATGGAGCAACCGTTAATTGTGAAGGCAACTTTAGATTCTCGGCGACTAAAGTGGGGCCTGACACCGTATTCTCTCAAATCTTAAAGTTGGTAGAAGAAGCGCAAGGCTCAAAGGCACCTATACAGGGTCTTGCAGACCTGATTTCTAGTTTCTTCGTGCCTTCTATTATACTCGTTTCAGCAACTGTCTTCTCCCTTTGGTTCTTCCTCGGGCCAGAACCTAGTTACATGAACGCAACACTAACAGCAATAAGCGTATTAATAATATCCTGCCCATGTGCTATGGGGCTCGCCACTCCGACTGCCATCATAATAGGCACTGCCAAAGGTACTGAATATGGCATCCTAATTAGGAGTGCACGTATTCTCGAGATTGCACGTAAAGCCTCTGTTGTAATGATAGATAAAACAGGAACTCTAACCACAGGCAAACCTACCGTTGCAGCTATTATCCCTGTAAGCACAAATGAGAATGAATTACTAAGCTTAGCCGCTGCAGTAGAACTCTATTCTGAGCATCCACTTGGAAAAGCTCTTGTCAATGCCTCGCAGGAAAAAGGACTAAATCTAGAAAAAGTATCGAATTTTCAATCTATACCAGGTTCAGGAGTTACCGGTACAGTCAAGGGCATAAAATTAACAGTAGGTAACCTTTCATTTATGATTACATCTAAAGCAAATCTACATGGCATGGACTGCGCAGCAGAAACTCTGTCTCGAGAAGGTAAAACCAGTGTCTTCGTTGCAAGTGATCGTGATGTAATTGGCATTATCGGATTCGCGGACACTCTAAAACAGGACGCCAAAACGGTAGTTCAAACTCTCAAAGAGATGCGGTTAGAAATAAGCATGCTAACTGGTGACAATTCACTCACAGCATGCTATGTTGCCAAAGAAGCAGGTATAAAAACCGTTTTTGCTGATTTACTTCCGCATGACAAAGTGTCTAAAATTAAATCTTTACAGGCTAGCGGCAAAGCAGTCTTGTTAGTTGGTGATGGTGTAAACGATGTCCCTGCTCTTGCTCAAGCCAACGTAGGTATTGCTATGGGGTCGGCAGTTAATGTGGCAATTGAAGCTGCGGACGCAATCCTGATCAAAAACGATCTAACCGGGATAATCGACGTTATCAATCTCAGTAAAGCCACAGTACGAATTATAAAACAAAACCTCTTCTGGGCATTTGCATATAACCTTATCCTGGTGCCTATAGCTGCAGGTATCATGTATCCAATCTTTGCAAACGGAACGATGCCTACCTACCTGACGCCTATTTTAGGTGATTTCGGTTACCTTAATCCCATTCTGTCAGCAGGCGCTATGGCAATTAGCTCACTAACAGTAATAATGAACTCCTTACGACTTAAAAAATTCAAACCTCTGAGGACAT
>CAUZEB010000158.1:0-4324 GCA_963578655.1 Dehalococcoidia bacterium
AGGGGTGCTACAGAGAAAAGCTTCATCGGCATTGTAAAGGTCGTATGGTTGAATGTCTTCTTCTGAAGTAGGGATTCCTAATTGTTCAGCCAATTCAAGTAGTGTGAGCCGTGAGATTCCTTGCAGAATACTCTTGTCGGTGGCTGTTTTTAACACCCCATTACTTACGATGAAAAAATTACCGCCGACATTCTCACTGATGTTACCATCGGTGTCTAATAGAACTGGATGAGCGTCGGGGTCTACATCGGTTGCCTCAAGATCTGCCATAACGAAATTCAAGCGACTATAGTGTTTGACTTTAGGATCTATTTGTTCGGCTGAATAGCTCCTAGTTTTCGGGATGACTACGTGGGCGCCATTTTGGAATTCGGGCGAGTAACGCAGGAAATCTATAGGGTCTATCCAGATAGATACGTTAGCGTTCATATCTCTTGTGACTCTACCGCCTTCTCCCCTGGTTACTATTTGGGTGATCATATAGTCGTCACCGGCCGAGCGGACAGATTCATTACGCTCGACAACTTCTAGCGTAAGACTTTCCATTTCGTCTAGCGTAACTCCAGGATTGATACGAGTGTATTGCAAAGATCGGTATAGTCTGACAAGGTGTTCTCTTAAACGGAAGACTTTTCCGTTGAATGTCCTTGACGTGTCGAAGACTACGTCTCCTAGACGAAAGCCCCGATCGGTCATGGGTATGCTTGCTTCATTTCTTGGAACATATTTTCCGTTTATCCAAATTAAATATTCCATTATCTCCCTCCTAACAAGGTTCTTAATTTGATCTCATCCATAACATGGAGAAGAGTGTGGATTAGATATCCTTTCTCAGGAAAACCCCAGGTCTATAGCCCGATTCCAGACACGACATTATGGGGCATAATAACGACACCTATCAGCTATGTCAACATCAGCATAGTTTCTAGGTCACATTTGCGGTAATATCTTGGAATACTAGTTTAATTGTTTGTCTGCTTGGCAGCTGAGGATCGAGCTTCGGGTAGCCTACCCAAGCGATTATCTTCCACCATTCTATTGTACGAGTTATGTATACCTCGAAGGGTCCCCTTGAATTGGGGCATTACATATCTGGCAAACAATTCTAGGGACCTATGCCAGTTTTGGGTGCTTGTCCATTCTGTTGTTAGCATCAGGAGGCCCCCAAAGCCACCTGACTCTTTTTCTAAATCCTTGATACGGCGAATGCAGTGGTCAGGATCACCAATGATCCATCCTCTCTGCTGAACTATTTGGTCAAAAGTAATTTCACTTGCGGGTTGCCCTGGGTATGCTTCAAAAGTGGGTTTGCCGCCTGCGTTGAACGTGTATTGATTGATTTCGCTTAGGGCGCCATTTGCCACATCCTCATAGGCTTTTTCAGTTGTCTCAGCAACGTATATGGCGATATTGCCCACACGCCAGTCGTTTCTATTGACCGTGTGACCCGAAGCTGTGGCTAGCTTCTCATATGTTTGCCATTGTTGACTGAGTGCCATTGCACCCGGCAATGTGTATGCGGCTGATATTACCGGAAGACCGCGTTCCGCAGCGATTCTTATACTGTTTCCACTCCCCGAACTAACCAAATAAATCGGTAGGTGAGGGTTTTGGTATGATTTTACTTGGATTTCCATTTCGTTTATATTCCAATAATCTCCTTCATAAGAAACGAGGCCGTCTTCTCTAAATAATTTAAGTATTATGTCGACAGATTCGTTCATCATAGGGCGCAAATCAGACGGATCTAGATCAAAAAGTTGTATGTCTGGACCCAAGACACCGGGCCCACATCCCATCATCAGACGACCGTAGGTGAGGTGATCTAAAAAGGCCATTCGTTCGGCAACGTGGAAGGGATGGTGGTAAGGCAGGTTAATAACTGCAGTACCAAGACTGATTCGTTTCGTTCGACTAGATGCGGCCGCAAGAAAGATGTCCGGTGATGGGATATTCTCCCAACCGCCTGAGTGATGTTCTCCTACCCAAAATTCATCAAATCCTAGGCTTTCTGTGTATTCAATTAGTTGTAGGTCTCGTTCGAAGGCTAAAGTGGGATTGTCGTTATGAGAGTGAGCGGGCATCATGAATAGTCCAAATTTCATAAAATACTCCTGTTTTCTTTTTCTGTGAAATGGGCTAGGTCTTAAGATAATCACTTTTAAAGCGTCAGGATCATATCATTCCTTGAGATCTCTGATTACTAAATTTTTTAAAGTCTATTGTTAAGACTTGTACGTATGTAAAGGAGCTTTATTAATTCCCTTGTATACATAGTGATATGTATAGTTATATGGGTCTTATGATTTTCTGATAAAGATTTAAATTCAACCCAATCTGTAATCAAAGGTCAGGTTAGTCAATACGATAGTTAAATAGACTGAATTAGAGTATCCTATTCTCAGGCATATTAGTCCAGGAACTCATCTCGTGTGGCAAGCTTACATGTTCAGCAGCAGTAATATAATCTGGACCGAGTTGGTCTATTGAAGTTACCCCCATGAGTCCCATAGCTATCGTAAGTTCTTCTTCTAATATTTCCAGAACCCTTTTGACACCTTCGGCACCATCTGCTGCAAGTCCCCATCCTTGAAGTTTTCCTATCGCTACTGCATCAGCGCCTAGAGCTACCGCTTTAGCAATGTCACTACCTCGTTGCACACCACCATCCAGTATAATAGCAGCTCGTCCTTTGACTTCGTCCACGATTTCGGTGAGCATATCCATTGTTCCCTCACCGTGATCTAATTGGCGTCCACCGTGGTTTGACACCCATACTACGTCCACGCCGTGTTCTATGGCTATGGCCGCGTCCTCAGCAGTTGCTATACCCTTAAGCATGATTGGCAGATCAGCCACTTCCTTAATCTTGTCAATAGTGTCCCACGTCATAGCCGCTTGATAAAGTCTGTCGATGTATTTCCTGTTGGTAAAAGGGACATACCTGCTTAAAAGCGGTCTTTCGCGCCTACTAAGGTAGTCAGTGTCAACGGTTATACATAAAGAGGAATACCCTGCATCTTTAATACGCTTAATCATGTCCTTTGTCCAATCCCAATCCCCATGTATGTAAAGTTGGAAGAACTTAGGATAGTCTACCGCCTTAGCAATTTCTTCTAACGACGGCTCTGTGACTGAACTCACAACATGTATTATTCCGAATTCAGCAGCAGCTTTAGTCGAGGCTGCTCCTGCATCTGGGTGGAAGGTTTGCAGTGATCCTATAGGAGCCAACATAACTGGTATTCTCAAGTTTTGACCAAGAAACTTTGTGGATGGATCTAGACTGGATACATCCACTAAAACGCGCGGTCGAAACGCCAATTTGTCAAAGGCTAATCGATTGCGGCGCATTGTAGTTTCGGATTCTGAAGCGCCAACAAGGTAATCCCACTCACCTTGTTTTAGATTACGTCTGGCTAATTGGACAATTTCCTCGTTACTGACGATGTCATTGTTCACTGATTTTCCTCCACAAAGTAAAGAAACTGATTGTCGGTATTTCAAGTATCCAGGCCATTCAGTGTGACACATTAGCCTTGCATTGAAAAGACACCAACCCGTTCGTTTAATTTCCTTGTTCATATTGGATTCTTGTAGAGTAATTATTCAAAAAGAATCTAAATATTTGATTTAAAAAACCTATAAACCCTAGAAATTAACCATCCTGTCGTAGTATTCATAGAAAGGTAATCATAGCTAGGCCTTATGTATGACATATATTGAAGAGTAATGGATGGACTAAATTATGACGGATACATTGGTGAGGGCCACTTTTAAGGTGGCTGAAGAAGATTTGGAACGAATGGTACTTTCTAAGGCTCAATTACCTTCGCCCCTAGTAGGGTTTTTGCAGTACAGGGAAAGAATTCTAACTAACTCTACGATGGCTGAAAATGGATTTCCAGGCAATACTCTAGAAAAATTAGAAAACATCGGTAGGATTACAGGCTATGTACGTGAATTCGTATCTCCTCTCAAAGGACCGCCGGTTGAAGTTGGCACAGATCTTGTTTCTGCCACGGTGGCTCATCTGTTTAGAGATGAGCGTTCTGCATCCACATGGATGAGTGAAGAATTCTTAAGTCAATTTGAACGAAATGTTGGTAATACCATAGGGAAGGATCAGAAACTTGTATCTGTCCATCCGTTAGAAATTAAAGGTCTTTATGGTGAAGGGATCACGCTATGCGCAATCCATGACGGACCAGAAGGAATTCTCTCATCGACTATAGTAGACTTTCGTGTGGGTTGCTTATTGGGAGTAGCGTACGTAGTGACGTTTGGTGAAGTTGAACGTACTTCTTTAGTGAAAAATCTAGCG
>CAUZEB010000159.1:0-4305 GCA_963578655.1 Dehalococcoidia bacterium
TGTTTTTCATTTTTTCAGCCTCTTGTGTGCCTCAGTAATATACATGTGAGGTGTTGGTTCCTGAACTATACCACAACGTAATGAATCAAACATATAACGACGTTGAGCTAACTGTTTGTACTCTTCATAAATTACTTCCTGATTGCAGGGGGTAAGATGACCTGGACCAAAAGATGCTCCAAAATTAAGGTGCCGTATCATAGACAGCATACGATAGTTAAATGCGGAGTACGGGTCTTGAATTAGTTGCATACAAATCCACTCGGCAAATTGAGGGTTGCTCAGGGATTTAGGAGGATCATTAGGAATAGGCTGCATAATAGGAGGACCATCCCACTCTCCCTCCTTATCCTTTTTCACTACTTTATCTAGATAGTCTTCCCACACCTTAGCTGCATTGTCCCATGTGTAACGATCTAGACACCTTTTACGAGTCATCAATCGTTGCTTGTTTCTTTTCTCTTTATTCTGTTTAGAACAGGATGTCATCGCGGCTACAAGGGCGGTATTATTAGGTCCAGACCTATCAGCATTTGTCTCTAGCTCTCGTGATAAAGTAGGTGGAATAGGGTATCCGTCTACATTCTTGACTACATCCTCCATAGCACTGTAGTCTATAGCGGCGATTGGAACTCCACATGCAGCAGCTTCTACCTGTGGCATTCCGAAACCCTCGCATATAGCATACTGCACATAGAGATCCATCAGATTATATATCTGTACTAAATCCTCAGTAGTCACACCATTGGATACGCCAGGGAGTACAGCACCGTAGCTTTGACAATGATCACAAACAGTCAGAGCATCACGATAATGAGAACAGAAGAACTTCTTACAGTTTTGACAGGTATAGGTGCAAAGTACTTTTGATCCTATTCCATACTCATGTATCAATGATGTAATGTCCCAGCCTTGCCGTTCAGGATAATTAGTATGCAAATAGAGATAAGATTTTTGAGCTATCTCTGGAGGGGCCGTATCGATAAATTCTTTGAAGGAAACCATGAGATCGGGGAACAATTTACGCTTCTGGTTCCTCATAACGGTCCCCACAATAAAACTATCGGCTGGTAACCCTAGGTCTTTTTTATGTTTTTCCTTATTAGTGATCATCTTAAAGACATCGCCATTAATGGCGGGAGAAGCACAACCAAAAGGCTTCATTCGACCGTGTGTTTGTTTCTCTAAAGTTCTAATACCATATTCTGAGTAGGCCAATAGACCATCACAACGGTTAAAGGATTGGTAGAGCCATTCTAGCTTCTGGGGCTCAGAGTCAATAGTGGGCATCCACACCCAATGGAAAAATGGTAGAAAGGGACTGTCGGCGATATAGGCGTCCATCCACGGATCACGGTAGGCGACAACGATGTCCGGCTTAAAATCTAAGCATGCTCTTTCAAATCGTACAACTCCCCACTGTATAGCGGGATTATCAGTGTGCTCTTTATTGTACTCTGGCTCATTACTCATTGGGCCATTACAATATACCAACCAGTTTGTGTCGTCAAACGAATCAGGGGCAGCATAGCAGGCGAATTCTGCCATCTCATACTTACCTGTTTTATGAATTCGGGACAGAATTTCTTTGGAGTACACCCCAAATCCTGATGATAGCTTTTGTGTCTCGGTTACAAAGAGCACACGTTTTTTATTCGACATTGTTTCCTTTTCGTATTTTTCCTAATGCCTTATAGTATCGACTTTTTACAGTAGAAAAGTGAGTATCCAGTATCCCACCTATCTCTTTAAACTTGTATCCTTCCAGCCTAAGCTCTAAGATCTTCATCTCATCACTTGTAATAGTCTCTGGGATATATTCCCACAGGTCTTCTATTCGAGCACGAGCCTGAGGGTTTAAATTCTCTATTGGTATGAGCCGTTTTTTCCTTAGCTCTTTCATAATAGCCCAACGGATTGGACCCCAGGCGAATGTGGCAATTTTTCCTTTAGTAGTATCCAGCTTTTCAATCGCTTTCCATAACCCTATACGGCCCGCATCTATCAAGTCTTGTCGTTCAGTATAGTTTTTAGGGTTAAAAGAGTTTACAATGGAGGCGACGAGCGGCATATTCTCTTCTATCATTTGATTATGATTCATCATATATCCTTATTATATAGCCGAAGTCAACTTTTGGGCATTCTTTACTAGAAAACTTCCTTGATCTTCATCACGAGTTCCCCGTAAAAGAAGGATACTGTCCGTAATCAGGACTTTTTTTAACTTATCCCATGAGTTTGAGAAGACAGTCGCGTTATCTAAAGAGCAGGTTCCATCAGACACCTTTAAGAAAGCCATCTTACTCCCCTTGTTCTTACCTCTCTTGACAGTCCATTCTCTTACACTGTTGACTTTAATGGCAATGGCAATCGACGGCGATGCAAACCCTTGGATAAACTCTCGGCAAGTACAATTTGCTTGGGTTGTATCGTATTCGTCTATTTCAGTACAGGTTAATTCTACGCTTAAATAGTCCCTTTCTTGTTTGGCTTTCCATGACGGTAAGTCTACTAGGCTATATGGGGGCTTGTCTAGGGCCACTAAGGCCCCATTAAATAAATCAATAAACTTATTAGTCCATGCGGTACGTCTTTCATTAGGTATTTTATCTTTTAAGATACTTGTTATACCATCCTTGAAACTGTTGAAATTCTTCTCCTCTAGATATTCACGGTCGTGCTTGCGGAAATCTCTGTATAGTGCAAAGTCGTAAATCATTTTATTTCGTGGAACCTTCAAGTAATCAAGGGCTCCAGCTAAGATAAATCCCTCAAAGCAGTCTTTTCTCATATGTCGCCCTAGCTTCATTAGGAACTGATCCCAGGTAAATTTGGCTAGATCATACTTCTCTTTTTTGATTTTATTTAATACTTGATCAAAGGCCGATCTCCCTACCCCCTTTATATTTGTCATTCCATACCTGGGACACCCATCGACAATCTTAAAAGACCGATTGAGATATGGTAGAGAAGGAGGCATCACATCTATGTCCATCAGGCGGGCATTATTAACCAGTTCCTCAACCTCTTCGGCGGGCTTCTGCTTACCGGTAGCGTGTTTTAACCACGAGGTAAAGAAGGCAATAGGAAAGTGGGCTTTGGCAAATGCTGTCAAGTATCCATTGTGGGCATAGCTCATAGAGTGGGACTTATTGAAACTATAACGTTGAGACTTCTCAATCCAGCTAAATATTTCTTCCCCCTCTTCTTTATTTACAATATTGTATTCTTTGGTTTTCTCTAGGAATTCCGTCTTCACTTTAGCCATTAGTTCTACCTTCTTTTTACCAATAGCCTTTCTAAGTAATTCAGCTTCTTGTAGGTTATATCCCGCAATATCTCGGGCAATCCCGAGAGCCTCCTCTTGGTAAACCATAATGCCGTATGTGGTTTTTAGGATAGGTTCAAGTGCCGGATGGAGATATGTTACCTCGTCCCGCCCATGTTTTCGATCGATATAGTGTTGTGTAAGTGATTTACCATCTACTATACTATCCATACATCCAGGTCTGAGGATGGCCATGAGGTCTGATAACTCGTCCATCTTGTGTGGCCCAGATTTCTTGGATAGACTTTGACCAAGATTAGAGTCTAATTGAAAGACCCCCTTGGTGTTTCCACTAGCAATCATATCCCAGGTGTGAGGACAGGTTAGACGTATTTTATCTAGGTAGGGTTCAAATAAAGGACACCCATTTTCTTTTTTAGTAAATTTACATCCACAGTCAAACTCAATCATCTGGCAAATGCCCCTTTAAATTTCTGGATACTACTTTGTTTTCTTTGGAATTTCATAAACCGTACAAAGATCTCAGCCTCTTCAAATACATCAACCAAGGCTGAGTGAGCCTGTCCTTCACTAGTCAAACCGAGCCACTGTCTTAAAGTATCCATTTTTAAGTCAAACGGTTCATATAGGTTTTCCATCCAGGAAAATAGCATGTCATAAATATCAATCTTGTTGACCTCTCCCATCGGAAACCCTGTCTTGTGTGCTTTGGCAAGGCGTCTGGCGATCAATAAATCGTATCCTATTATATTATACCCTACAGGTATCGGCTGAGGAAACCATTGTCCCGGCTTCTTGTCGACCATATACTTCTTGCAATAGGCACAGAAATTTTTCCACGCGGTCTTCTGATCCATACCATCTTTCCATTTTTCCACTATCTCTTCATAGGTACAGCCTGCATGGGAAGCGTGCCATTCAATAGTTTTAATACGTTCCGGATCGAAGTATTCTTCGGTATCAATACCGGGTGGTCTAATAATCGTGTTGAAGGCGTGAGTCTTTTTAATTTCTAG
>CAUZEB010000160.1:0-4287 GCA_963578655.1 Dehalococcoidia bacterium
ATTTACTTTTGAGGTATGCCAATTCTCGAAGGTCTTTGATTGAGTCTATACTCATCGTGTTGTGTTTTTCATTTTGGTTCATGGCCAATCCAATTCCTATTGAAGAATCATTGATGGCAGGAATAAAGATTGGGACTTTCCTCTCGTATGCAGCCTGCATCACGCTATCAGTCACTCCTTGCGCATTTGACATCCATCTGCCAGTAAATTCCATGAATTCTCTGCTAGAATAATGACCTTCAGGCATCTCAGCCGCAATCTTTTTGAATGTTAGATCTACCTGTCTAAGACCCATTTCATCCAGCAGGTGATCATATACTCGATCTATCCCCAATGATTGTAATTCTCGATCATCTTGCTCTGGACCACAAACATAATGCTTGTGTCCCAAGGCTTCCAGCATATCCTGCTCGAATAAAGCCCCCGTACAGACCAAAACGTCAACTAAATTATTTTGAAGAGCATCAATGGTTATCTGTCTGAGTCCTGCCCCAAATAAACTTCCAGCCAGTGACCATATGATCCCTGTTGGGGAGAGTGATTGTTTGTAATACAAGTGTGCGGCCCGCCCTAGATTCCTGGCCTGGAAACTGGATTTAGCATAAGCGTCAATCAAATCGGTCAGGTCTCTGGATTCGTTAATTATCTGTTGGACTTCATTGGACATCAATTCTCTTTTTCTTCGGAGTTCAGAGGTTGTAAGCTCAGTAGCTGGCAACCCTGGTATTTTATTTTTTTTCAAATTAATTCACTTTCCGTGGGGGTGAGTTGAGTCTTCCCCCTTATTCTTAATGCATTGAGGCCTCTCTTTCCTAGTTCTTCAAGCAGACCCTTGTCATTGGTCGCTATAACATATCCATTTTCAGAGGCCAGTACTAGCATTTTATCAGCATACCCCTCTCCAATATCAATAATATCCAGTGTTTTACAATACTTTAGGGCTGCCTTAGATTGTTTAGTTCCTAGTTTCTGAAGTTCAGAGATAATGCAGCTAGGTACAGCTACATCGTAACCTGGTGCAACCTCTGTGATTGCATTCCTAAAATCGGGTCCTCCACTAAAAGTCCATAATATGATATTGGTATCAACTAAAACAGACTTCATCAATTAATAATTCCATATCCTATCAAGTGCCATTTTCCATCCACCTGCCGGCTTAAAGCAATTCGTTGTCCTACAGGTGCACAAACGGGAATTGAAAGTTTTATGTCTACCATATTGTCTTTGACAGTGACAGGAACTCCAACCGTAGTACTCGTACCTACTGTGATTACTAGTTGTTCTTTGGTTTTTAATTCTTCGACATCTTGAATATTCTTTGTACCGACCACTCTATCAAGCAAGGTCGTTTCGACTTTTAAGCGATTCCAGACTGGTGGCAGACTGCCAGGCTTTCCAATAACATTTCCTAATAGGGAGTCTGATTTTGTCATGGCAGGGTCCAGACTGGTACCTATTGCCACAAGTCCACCAGGACCTAGATTCTGTCTTGAGATTCCGCTATGTAGGCTCTCAACTTCGGCGTTTATTGGTTCTAACCCCTTTTTCGTAGTTCTGCCTGGCCTAATTTCTAATTTATCTCCAATTTTAACTTGTCCACTACTAATGGTACCCCCTAACACCCCTCCCTTGATATTCTTTGGAGCTGAGCCAGGTTTATTTATGTCAAATGATCGGGCAATATTCATCTGGAAATCGTTCTTAAGGTCCTTCTTCGGAGTCGGGAATATTTCTTCTATAGCCTGTATAAGTAAATCTATATTCCTATTGTGATGGGCTGATACTGGAATAATAGGTGCATCTTCTAGTTTCGTTCCTTTCAGGAATTCTTTGATTTCTTTATAGGATTTCATTGCACTTTCTTTAGAACAAACGTCGATTTTATTCTGGACAATAATGATATTGTCAAAACCCATTACCTCAAGGGCCGAAAGATGTTCTCTAGTCTGTGGCTGTGGACATTTCTCATTAGCAGCTATTATCAATATCGCAGCATCCATTAAAGCGGCTCCACTCAGCATTTTGGCCATAAGTGTCTCGTGACCGGGTGCATCTACGAAGCTCACTGTTCTAAGATGCTCCAATTTCCCTCCTTTGTATTCTTCTTTATCTGGTTCTGAAGTATAATGTTTTCCACCTTTCTTCATTGTAACCCGATAAAAATTTGCGTCTGCATAACCCAGTTTTATAGATATTCCTCTTTTCATTTCCTCGCTGTGCTGGTCAGTCCACTTTCCAGTCAAAGCCTGAGTTAAAGTTGTTTTTCCATGGTCTACATGGCCCACCATTCCGATATTTATTTCGGGTTGGGAAACATCAGTCAAGGCTAAGCCACCTCTGTTTTCAACAACTCCTCTATAGATTTTGGTCCGTATTCAATTATTTTCAGATTTATTTGAGATATGTCTCCGCTTAGGTTCTTTCCTCTAATTAGTTTACGTTTGCGTTGCCCGTCCCTGACGGGCGTAAAACCAACCGAGTCAGTCATGAGCAATCTTCTTCTTTGATTTCCACTAATGTCTCCCCTCATAGGAACCCCAGAAACATCAGATCCTCCTGTAATCTTCAAACGATAACCAGGTAGATCAAGAAATATTCCATCAATTTCTTCTCCAATGCCTTTGCCCACTAGAGCATTAGATTTTTCTTCCGAAAGAACCTTTTGATAAGCCATTTTGCTTTTAGGATCAGCTATTACGGTTTTAAACTCAGCCATGTATCACCTTAGAGGTAGATTTGGCGTCATAAATGGTAATATTTAAAGAATAGTGCGAAAGTAACAATTAAATACTCGTTAAGTGAGTCAGTCATATGGGATTGCTGGTTATTGCAATAGATCGGGACAACGATTTGGGTCGAAAGACTGGAATCAGAAGTCCGGTTGTTGGTAGAGAGGCCAATGTAAAAGCAGCATTGGAACTGGGGTTAGCAGATCCCGAAGAAAGTGATACTAACACTATGTTAGCAGCGATTCAAACCTACGACCAATTGTTGAAGGATGGTAAGGCAGTCGAGGTAGTAACTATCTGTGGTGATGTTAGAGTAGGAACAAAGTCAGATATGAAGATAGCTAACACCCTCGATCAAGTTATTGCTAAAACCAAGTCGACCAAGGCTATATTGGTTAGTGATGGGGCCGAGGATTTTGAATTGGAACCGATAATCCGCTCACGTCTACGTATAGATTCAACTAAGAAGGTTGTAGTACAACAATCTAGACCAATCGAGGACACCTTGTATACAATTATTCATAAGATGGAGGATCCAAAAATTCAGAGGCAATTCATCTTTCCAATAGCTCTGGTCGCGTTTGTTTATGGATTACTGACTTGGTTTGGTCTTTCAGACATTGCTTCAGGAGCTATATGGGTTGTTTTAGGTGGATATATGTTGTTGAAAGTAGCTGGCTGGGAGGAAGGTTTCAGGAGTTTCTATACAGAACTTCTAACGGTTACAAGTGAACGTGTTTCTTTCTATTCTTACGCTTGGTTAATTGCAGCCCTATTGATGATAGTGGGAGTTACAAGAGGATTGGATCAGATGCAGGAGGTCTCAGCAGAGGGCCCTCTAGCTATGGTACTGGCATTTTTGTCTCTAGATGGAGTTCTTCTTCTACTTCTGAGTGCGGTGATTGTTATTGAAGTTTCACGAAGTATTGATGGTTATTTGCGAGATGGTGTTTTCAACATAAACATAGTGAGATTCATTTTTACAGTGGCTAGTATGGGCCTGATTACTGCAGGTATAATAGAGATAGTTAATGATCTATTTGTACAGAATAACTTCGATGCTAATAATGTCCAATATATCCTATCAGGTATAATTTTGTCTTTTATCGGTCTTATAGTGCATGATAGTATCCGCGAGCGGGTCGAAACCCCTTTAGTCGCTGACGAATAAAATTTTCTTAATGGGCCAATTCCATGTATTAAGAATTGGCCACCGGCCTGAACGTGATAAAAGGATCACAACACATGTAGCTCTAACTTCTAGGGCCTTCGGAGCTTCTAGGATGTATCTGTCTAAACCAGATAGTAGAGTAATCATGAGTGTCGATGAGGTTGTCGCAAAATTTGGTGGGGATTTCGAGATTGAACCACTTTCCAATCCCAAAAAATTTGCTAAAAACTGGGAAGGGCGGATTGTTCACTTGACTATGTTCGGCCTTCCTTTTAAGGACTTTGAGGGTAAATTGAGGGAAGAACAATCACCAATATTATTCATTGTTGGGGCTGAAAAGGTGCCTCCATGGACTTTTGAATATGCTGACTACAATATATCAATAGG
>CAUZEB010000161.1:0-4274 GCA_963578655.1 Dehalococcoidia bacterium
TACGTCTATTTTAGAATACAGGGCAAAGGGATATGTACCTCAAGCTATGGTGAATTTTCTGACGCTTCTCGGGTGGAGCTTAGATGGAAGTACAGAATTATTTTCGGTTAATGAGTTAGTGGAAAATTTCTCTCTTAATCGAATCTCTAAGTCAGGGGCAATTTTCGATGCAGAGAAACTTAATTGGATGAATGGTCACTACATACGTAGTATGGACGGAGAAGAGCTAGGCAGATCATTACTAAGATATTGGGATGAATTCCCTACCACAGATATACCCAAAGTAGAACCTAGTACATCGATCACCGATATTTCATCATTAATTCAGGAAAGATTGAAGATTTTGTCGGACGCTGCGCCCCTTATCAAGTTTTTCTTCTGTGATGAAGTTAAATATGATGCTTCTGAATTAATACAGAAAGGTATGGATATTGATGGAACTAAGCTTATATTATCATCTTCCCTTTCGGCTTTAGGAGAGGTAATCGTGTTTGATGCGGATTCAATAGAAACTTCGCTAAGGGCCTTATCCTCGGAATTGAATGTCAAAACAGGACAATTACTTGGGACTTTGCGAGTAGCCACAACCGGTCTTAAAGTTTCACCACCACTGTTTCAGTCTATGGAAATATCTGGAAAGAAAAGGATTATAAAGGATGTTCAACTGGCAATAAATCGACTTTCAATGGAGAAGTAGAATTGGATTAGTTAGGATTTCCTTGACACTCAATGCAAGTGGTACCTATACTTCGCAGTGATGATTAAAATCCCCTTTTTTGATAGAAAGTTAGGTATGAATATATGACACTTATTCGTTTGGAAAAAGATCTTAAACAAGCTATGAGAGATAGGGATGTTCTTCGTCGCTCTGTTATACGGATGTTAAGGTCTGCGCTACATAACGAAAAGATTGCTAAACAGTCTGAATTAACAGAGGATCAGATTATACATGTATTAAGCCGGCAGGCCCAACAACGAAGAGACAGCATAGCTGCCTTCGAAAAAGGAAATCGGCCAGATTTGGTGAAGAAGGAGAAATCCGAACTCGCTTTCATTGTAGAGTATCTACCGCAACCAATGCTAAGAGACGATATAATCAAGTTGGCGGAAGATATTATTATCGAAGAACAGGCACAAGGCCTACGGGATATGGGTAAAGTTATGGCAAGGATAATGCCGGTAGTTAGAGGTAGGGCAGACGGACGAGAAGTGAGTTCTATTGTGACTGGATTATTGAGCGACAATTAGTTGAAACTATATTAGATTTGACAAGGATATGTATAGGCTTATATGAAGTTCGGAATTATTGTTTTTCCTGGTACTTGGAGTGAAGTAGATTGCAGCTATGCCGTTAAAAATGTGTTGAATCAAAAATCCGATTATGTTTGGCACAAAGAGACTGATTTATCCAAATATGATTGTATCATCTTGCCAGGCGGTTTCTCATATGGCGATTATTTAAGGCCTGGTGCAATAGCTCGGTTTTCACCTGTCATGCAGTCTGTAAAACGATTTGCCGAATCCGGTAAATACGTTATAGGTATATGTAACGGATTCCAGATTTTGTGTGAATCGGGTTTGTTACCTGGTGTCTTATTACCTAATGCCCATTTAGAATTCAGATGTGAATGGGTTAACTTAAGGGTAGAAAATACAAATAGTCCATTTACTCGAGAGATGGGCAAGGAACAATTACTGAAAATCCCTATTTCCCATGGAGAAGGCAACTTTTTCGCTGATAACGAGACATTGTCGGCGTTAAAGAAATCTGAGCGTGTTGTATTTAGGTACTGCGACGAAAATGGCAATATAACAAAAAGTTCGAACCCAAATGGTTCTGTGGACAACATAGCGGGGATCATCAGCGATAATGGGAATGTACTTGGGATGATGCCACATCCAGAGCGTTCTTGTGAACAAATACTAGGGAGTGTTGATGGCAAGGCTGTTTTCCTATCTGTGATTAGTTCCTTCTCTGAAACAATTAAAACTGGAGTTGTGGCTGAGGAATGTTAGGTATAGGTTTTACATTGATTTCGGTGATTGGTTTTGGATCAGCCGCAGTTTTCGCAAAATTGGCCATGAAATATGTGCACTCCAGCACGACTACTTTTTTCTCGGTTTTGGTAGGCGCATTTGTCTCATTCGCAATAGTTCTAGTTTTTCAATTCGATACTATTTTAACTTTGACTGCTGTGGCATTTGCATGGTTCACGTTTTCAGCCTTCGTCACCTTTATTCTAGGACGGTATTTAAATTACACTAGTGTTGATCTTCTAGGTGTTTCTAAAGCTACTCCCATCGTTGCTTCATCGCCATTCTTTGCTGCTATATTAGCAATTACGATTGGAGGAGAGTCTATAAATATGCCCCTGGCGCTAGGAACACTGTCTATTGTTGCTGGATTAGTTGTTATATTAAGTAAACATGAACACAATTAATAGGTATATCAGAGAGTGGCAGAGACGTCGAGAGATACGAGGTTATCTTATAGCGATCGCATCAGCATTTGCTTATGGTGCTCTGACGCTGATAGCCAAACAAATTGTCACAAATCATGCGCCACCTATAGTATCGTCGGCGTTTTCTTTTCTTATCGGAATCTTTCTTGTTTCAATCATATTTAATAGACACATTCTAGAGGACGTCGGTAATAATATCCCTGTTCGAGGGTGGGTATTTCTTCTGTTAACGGGACTTGCCTCTACTTGGGGCGTAACGTTTTGGATTTTAGGTGTTAGTGAAGCACCCGTCGTAGTTGTTGGGTCCCTGGTAGGAGTATATCCACTAGTTTCAATCGGGCTTACACACTTCTTTTTGAAACGTATGGAGGTTATAACTTTGCGAACATTGATGGGGACTTTGTTAGTGGTTCTAGGTGTTATATTGGTTACGGTAGGAAGACACGCATGAATCTAAGGATTATAGAAAGGAATAATTCAAATGGTTGTGCCGAAAAAGACTCTGGACGAGTTAGCTCTTTCGTCCGCCGAATATGACCTTATTGTAAGAAGATTAGGGAGAGAACCGAACTCCTTGGAATTAGGTATATTTGGCTCTCTTTGGAGTGAACACTGTGCATATAAACATTCCAAACCGTTGCTTGAACTGTTTTCAAGTAATAATCCACAAGTACTGATTAATGCTGGAGAAGAAAATGCAGGAGCGATTGACATAGGTGGGGGTTTGGCCGTAGTCATGAAAATTGAATCTCATAATCATCCATCAGCTATTGAACCTTATGAAGGAGCTGCTACGGGAGTAGGAGGGATAGTCAGGGATATTTTTGCTATGGGCGCGCGACCTATTGCTTTACTAAATTCTTTAAGATTTGGCCCCATAACAAATTCTCGTAACAGATATATTTTTAATGGTGTAATTAGTGGCATATCCGGTTATGGGAATTGCATAGGCATACCTAATGTGGGAGGGGAAATCGTCTTCGATGATTCTTACGCTGGTAATCCTCTTGTGAACGCCATGTGTGTTGGTTTGGTTTCGAAAGACCGTATTGTCCGTGCAACTACCGCTAATGCTGGCAATACTATTATGTTGGTCGGTGCTCAAACTGGTCGCGACGGCATTCACGGGGCTTCAGGTTTGGCATCAAGATCTTTTGAGGATGATCGTGAACTGCGCCCGACTGTCCAAGTTGGTAACCCTTTTCTAGAGAAAGTTTTATTGGAGGCGTGTTTAGAAATAGCTCAAACTGACTACGTCGAAGGTATTCAAGATCTAGGAGCCGCTGGATTAACAAGCGCAGCTTTTGAGGCAGCAGCCAATGGTAACACTGGTATATCTCTAGATTTAGACTGTGTGCCGAGGCGAGAGACTAATATGGAGCCATATGAAGTCATGTTGTCCGAATCTCAAGAAAGAATGTTAATTATCGTTAAACCTGGATACGAAGATAGAGTCAAGGAAATTTTTGATCGCTGGGATTTGAACGCCAGGGTAATAGGCACTGCAACTAACGATGGCATGGCGTCCCTATTTGAAAACGGTAAGATTAGAGGAACTTTACCGATTCGTCTACTAAATGACCCCCCGATTTATAGATTGCAAGGAACAAAACCGCGTTGGTTAGAAAAGACTGAAGGGTACGAATTTGATTCCGTTCCAATTCCTGATGTGACGCCGGAGAGAGTATTATTGGATATGCTAGCTTCACCGAATATAGCGAGTAAACATTCTGTTTATCGCCGCTATGACCACCAAGTCCAGACAAACACGATTGTGTCTCCTGGAGGGGACGCCGCGGTGTTACGCGTTAA
>CAUZEB010000162.1:0-4270 GCA_963578655.1 Dehalococcoidia bacterium
CTAAAAGAAGTCGCATTAACTGGGAACGAATCCTTGGTTTGAATTGGCTAGCCATCATAGGTAGCCTCGCGTTAATTCTCTCACTCGGATTAATTTTATTTGGAACCTATTCGGTGCTGTCACCGTGGGTGAAATATGTGATTGGACTAGTATCTGGCCTGATTTTAGTAATATTAGGGGATATAACAAAAAACAAATACGAGTTCTGGTCAAATGCACTTATTGGTGTGGGTGTATCTATCATTTACGTGGTTACCTACGCTTCGTTCGGAATATGGCATCTTTATACGCCTGTACTCGGACTATTCTTATTAGGTGTTACAGGGATATCTGGATGGTATTTAGCATTTAGGTCAAATGAAATGTGGATTGCCATCCTGGCAATAGTCGGTGTTTTCATCAGTCCTCTTTTAATCGGAATGAATTCTTTAGATGTAAATATACTAACATTACTAGCATATTTAATTATTATGGATCTAGTCATTCTAGGGATGTCCATAAAGAAAAATTGGAAAGTCCTTAATCAAATCAGTCTATGGGGATCCTATATATACCTGTGGTATGCCAATAACTATTTAGGTCTAGATGACTTGTCAACTTATTTGATAGCTCTGGTCCTCGTATACTTCATTTTCATAGCTGTCACATCGATATTTCAGGTATTTAAAAAGATAGAACCCAACTTTTCTGATCTTTTGTTGAGCCTGTCAAATACCACCCTCTTTTATTTTGCATGTTCCGTAGAACTAGCCTCCGAATATCCTGTTACCTTTGCATTAACAAATATATTTCTTTGCATAACAAACGGTGTTCTAGCCTTATTCATCACGAGAATAAATAGCCAGGCACGAAGTTTCGGGATAGTGTTTTTCGTTAAATCTGCTGTCTTCCTGTGCGCTACAATACCCATTTACTTTTCAGGTATCTCCACCACAATAATGTGGTCTTTAATGGGAGGTGGATTTGTAATATTAGGATTGGAAACAAAAGAAGTGAAATGGCGTATTTATAGTGCCGTGTTGTTCACTCTAGCAGTCATCAAGCTAACGCTTATAGACCTATGGGCAAGAACGACCTATGTCACGCCTTCAATAACTTTGGACAATTGGATTATTAACGACCGGTCGATTTTAACTTTGATCCTCGTATCAACCATTGTAATTACGTATTATTTTTATAAAAGGCACGGTTGGATCCTTGGTTTAAACCTTACGCCAGAAATGAATGCACGGCCGTCAACATTTCATGGAGACAACCTTCTACTTGTCATCATTAACCGAATTATACATTCAATGGAAACATCATTTATTAAATACGAGGGCTATAGACCGATTGTATTGGGCATACTAGCAGCCATTATCGTGCTGACTTCTACTCTGATACATGTAGCTCTGTCACCTCTAGATCTACCTCTTAAAACTTTTATCATAGCAGCCATAACATCTGGATATGGCACTATGCTGGTTTTCATATCCATCAGACTAAGTCACAGCGTTTTTCGTGCATTTGGCACTGTATTGGTGCCAATAGGATGTTTGGTGGGGAGTATTCTACTCATATTAGTTTCTGAATTCCCTAACATGCTTTTAAGCTGGGTTTTTTGGGGGTACATATCAACTACTGCTTTGGCACTAGCAAATATTGCACTACAACGGGTTTACCCTATGTGGTATCGAGTGCAAGAATCGACAATCGATACTATTTCAACATTTGCAGAAAAATGGCTCCAAGAAATTTACCTACACATACTACCTATTACAACTATCATCGCATCTGCATACGAACTCTTTTATCAATTCGACAGACTGGCCGACAACTCATCAAACGTCGTTCAGTTAGCATTCACTCTATTTTTGGGCCTGTTTTCAATTCTAATCTTTACTTTAACGAAATTTAAACTGTTAAACTACAGATACTCCTTCACTTTTTATCGCTACATAAGCATCTTCTTATTCGTTATTGCTTGTTTTAAATTGCTTACCGTTGACATGTTAATATCGAACGGAGCATTAACCTCTCGTTTATGGAACGAATTCCTCTGGCTTCAAAAAGATACTTTTACTCCCATTATCAATCCCTATTTCTTGGTAGGCTTATCTTCACTTGCAATGGGCCTCATACAAATTCGTATAATTACTAGCAGTGACTTTTCAACATATGCATATCATTTCGGACTTGCGAATCGTGCAAAATCACATATTCTAGCGATTTGTATCGGCCTGATATCTGTAATCATTCTAGCGATTGGCAGCAGAGAGATCGTAGTTTCCTTTGAACAATCCTCAGTCGACAGGCCTCCAATATTACTTTCCCTATTTTGGCTAATATTTTCACTTAGTGTATTGTGGACAGGAATTAGGTTGCGTCACAGGCGACTTCGCCTTTCAGGCTTGGCATTATTAGCTATACCACTTCTGAAGATCTTTGTACATGATACCTGGAATACCCATCCGTCTGTCGGCTTTATAGGCTTATTCGTAGTAGGATGTCTCCTCTTGGGTACAAGTTTTGTTTATCAAAGGAATAAAGATAAAGTTAAGTCATTCATTTACGAGTAACTGCGAACCTAAAAGGTATTCATCAAATGTATGGGCTAATAAATGATTGTGAATTACTGCCTCAAATCACTGGTTCTTCAGCAAGTTTGAATGACATACAATCTCTCTAATTTTAAGGTCCTGCCGAACATAATTGGGAAAGAGGGATTTGTCCGTATCTATCAACTTCAGCATATCAAACAAGAACCACTCACCTATGCAGAAATAGAACTCTGACGATCTATTACAGACAGTATATTAGAATATAGGGTAATTACGGCTGGATCTCAGTAACGATGAAAATTCTTCAACGTCATGAGAAGTGATTTTTTCCAACAATTCCAGGTTGGATGAGATTTTCTCAGATAAGTGATCAAATACATCATAGGAAGCACTTGTAGGTAAAGCATCTGCGCTTTCAACTACACTGATTAGTGATGCTAATGATTCAACCAATTTGGGTAAGGGTAAGCCGAATTGCTCCCGTTCATTTGTAGACCAAGTTGTGATAAGAGTTTTCTCAACATCATTTAGTCTCGAAATGATGTTGTCCCCTTTGCTTCGTAAAATTATATCGTCACTGTTGGTACCACTGCTGCTTAGCCAATTTGATATCTGGCTACGTATCGCCCTCAATTCCGTTATCCCAACGTGGGCCCGTGAAAGTAATTCTCTAATACTTAACAATAGATCTAGCTGTTTTTGCAAATCTTCTTGAGTCGAATCACAATTGGGATGTTTAAGAATTTCAAATTTGCTCGATATATGTACGTCACCCGCTTTCAAGATAACAGAATACTGTCCAGGAGTGGCCTTGGGGCCATCGGGCTTAGGCCCCGGGAAATGATCTTCTGAAGGATCTCCAGCAGTTTCTATTGGGCCCTTATATCTTATATTCCAAACAAATCGATTCATGCCTTTATTACTTGTGATTCGCCGCTCTACACAAGCATCATCATTTGAAAAATTTGCTATTTCTTCATTATGTTCATTCAGAAAGCTTATTTTTAGGCCTTGTTCCGGAACAGATTTCAAATAATAGTGAATTGTTACACCTTGAGTAATATCCGTACCTGCGTCAAGAAATCTGCGACGAGTAACGCCCCTCACATCAATGTATTCTTCAAATGTGCCCGGTATGCCGGTAGCGACCCAATAGTTTTTGCCCGGGCCGATCCTATTCTGGGCTATCTTACCTAACGCCTCAGGATTTCTGTACGTCGAGCCCGGCTTAAAAAGATGATAATCTAGATTAAATAAATTAGATTGGTATTGTCGTAACGGTGTTAAATCATCAAGAATCCAAAAAGAGCGTCCATGTGTTGCCGCTACCAGATCATCGTTTTTTATCGTTAGGTCGTGCACAGGAGTAATGGGTAAGTTGCGCTGAAGAGAATGCCAGTTTTCTCCACCATTTAGGGACAAATATATACCTTTTTCAGTTCCCGCATACAAAAGATCTTTACGTACTGGATCTTCACGCACAACCCTCACGAAATCATCTTTGGGTATTCCTTTCGTGATCAGATCCCATGTTTTACCGGAATCCTTGGTCTTGTAAATGTATGGCGAATAATCGTCAAGCTTATAGTTCCATGCTGCCACGTATGCAGTTTCACGATCATGTCTAGACAATTCGATAGTGCTTATAGTGGCAAACTTGGGAAGCTTCTTGGGAGTAACTGTGCTCCAATTATCGCCACCATCCTGAGAAACATGCACCAGTCCATCAT
>CAUZEB010000163.1:0-4266 GCA_963578655.1 Dehalococcoidia bacterium
AAAGGTTATAACCGATCTCAGTGGGTGTACTTGCCTATCAATATCGCTCAAATTTGATTTAATGGAATCAAATTTATGTGTGTATGTGTGGCACTACAAATATCACACATTAAATAAAAAATTCCTAGATCATTTACACCTAGTCTCTTACTAGCCTGATCTAGGAATTATCCTGTGAAATATTTAGTTTGTGTAGCTAAATTAGGTCGGCAATATAGTAATTTTTATCTGGATAACTTACGGTAATCCGGAAGTCTGAAAATAAGATAGTGCCGCCTTCTCAGCTTCTTTCGACATCACGCCTACATCAATCAAGGACACTTCGCGCTTGGGTTCTAAAAACAAATAAACTATTTCTTTCACTCGCTTTCTAGTAACGCGCTCTATTGCTAATGCATATGCTCCTCCCTGAAGTCGATATCTGTTCACAGCTTCTTTAGTGTCATCTTCTCCGATGTAATCAGTTTTGTAATCCACTATTACGAATTCGTTATTCTCTTCAAAAAGAAGATCTATGAAGCCTTCCAACACGCCTCCATCAAGAGGAATCGCAACCGGCACCTCGCGCCACATTTTGTTGGAGGAAATTGCTCTACGCACTATATTACTTTCTAATCCTGACTTAACAAGACGGCTCACCTCTTGATGGCGATGTGAAATAGATTCGGCATCAGCTTGAGCCCGTGAAGTCTCTTCCATACCGTTACCTGTGACAATATCAATTGTTTGAAGTACCGCATGAACAGCTCTACCTAGTGAAGTTCCACCTCTGCCTTTCCTCCAGGGCTCTTCATAAGTAAGTTCTTCCTTTGTTATTTGTGCTAGTCTAGTAGCAGGCACGGATACAGGTTTACTGGCCCAACTCAATAATTCATTTCTATTATTAATCCAGTTATCTCTACGTTCCATGAATTGTCCCATGTCAGGTATTTTTTTTAAAGAATTTTCTTTAATTCCGTACTGGGAGTCCATTGGAAATTCTGGGATGCCATCCCAAAGTTCCTGTTGGCATTCCAACAATGTGGCTATTATCGCTGCTCCAGACTTAGTATCTTTCTCTCTTCGGTATGTGCTTAGTACAAGGTGATCTTTTGCACGAGTAGCCGCCACATACAAGAGTCTGA
Source organism: Dehalococcoidia bacterium (assembly GCA_963578655.1). Taxonomy (GTDB): domain Bacteria; phylum Chloroflexota; class Dehalococcoidia; order Lucifugimonadales; family CAUZEB01; genus CAUZEB01. The sequence continues at coordinate 1,125 of CAUZEB010000163.1, forward strand.
CATACTCAGCCTCTTCTAGTTCGTCTTCTCTCTGTCGTAGAACAACTCAACTTTATCGCTGAATCTTTCATATGATCCAACAATTTCCCGCCGCAGTGAGCTTTCTTTTTTTAACCTATGCAGTGCATCAGGAGATGTATAGTTGAGTGATCTAAAAGTTCTCTTTAAACTAGTAAGCATAGCTGGATGAGATTTAAGATCACTCAATATTCCTGACATATCTGAAGCGACAGTTCTTATTGCCGAGCTTTCAATGCTCAAAGTCATAGGCTTGGATCCCTTTCGTGCCAAAGAGGGTGCGCCAAGGAATTCAGATAGCCGCGATAATACTAGGAATCTTATGTTTACAAACCCGGAAAGGCCCAGATTATGCCTCAAATAAAGATTAGAGTAAACGGAAGGACCGATCACTGTCACAGGGGCAAGTGCATCGCCTTTCTTCAAGCAATTAATTAGATTACTAAGTTGTTTAATAGCTTCGGGACCCTGGCGCACCAATATAATGTTGGGGTCTCTCATAGGAGAGAGACTCCATCCAGTGTTGTATTAATAGTCTATATTAATATTCGGCTGACAAGAATTCCAAGTTCCTTTGACTTCTCTCGTTACTAGATTGGCGCATCTGATAATTACAGCGTAACTGGATGAAGGAAACTGTCAAGCCATTTAAATCGAAACGGATATCTATCTATAATCCATGGCAACGACCCTTCTTATTACGATTCTGAGGAGTACAGAATCCATATCTTTCACCGACTCCTGGTATCGTTGAGCATCCACATCAGTTTCATGATAACGCCTGATCAAGCGCCAGACTATTAGATCATAGTCTGATGCAGTGGGCTCGATAATCTCGGCGGATCCATAAACGGTAACAGTACGCCCATCCGGATGCTCTCCATCTATGCACAGCGCAACATTACTATTCTTAGCCAGGTTTCGATACTTAGCACTATTCTTCTCAATTCCAACATAAATAGTTTCCAATTCATACAAAAACCAGACAGTACTGAGTTGAGGAATGTCTCTATCAGAAACAGTTCCGAATACAGCATATCTTGGAGTTTGGAAAAACGACTCTACCAAGGAATTAGGCATCTGAACCATACAGAAGACCTCCAATCTAAGAGAATGCTATTTAAATGTCTATATTATCGAACAGTGAAAGTTGGTAAGTTTCGTTAAAATTTGAAACACCAACTCCAAACAATCTAAACTTCCTGGTATTCTTACGTTCAGCAACGAAAAGCTTCATCGCCTCATGGTAAATTGCATCTCTTTCGCGAGTTGGTGAAGACAATGTCATTTGCCTAGCGAAAGTTGTGAAGTCAGACAATCTTATTTTTAATCTTACTGTCTTGCCTTTTAATTCAGATTTATGGAGATTCATGGAAACCCTGTATGAAAGATCTCTGATTATATCGCTTATTTCAGATAGGTTATTTGTGTCCTTAGGAAGTGTAGTTTCAGCGCTAATAGATTTAGATTGTCTGTGGGGGCGAACGGGATCGCAATCTATACCTTGAGCTTTGGTTTTAAGTTCGAGACCTTTGGATCCTAAAATTATTTTAAGCCACCCGGCGTCAGAAACAGCCAAGTCTCCTATGGTATTCAAGCCATGGAAATTGAGTACATTCTCGGTTTTAGGCCCAACACCATTAATATTGGAGATATCCAAGGGAAACAAGAACTCCCTCTCATCCCCCGGGTTAATCAATAACAATCCATTCGGTTTACCCAACTGTGATGCTATTTTCGCTATTGCCTTTGAAACTCCGCCACCAATTGTAATTGACAATCCTGTCAATTCCTTGATCCTAAATCTTAGATCCATAGCTATTTTCTTAGGACACTCAAGACCGCTAACATCCAAATAGGCTTCATCTAAAGAGAGAGGTTCAACTAAATAGGTAACCTCTCTGAAAATACTCATGATTTCACTGGATATCTTTCGATAACGAGTAAACCTAGGAGATATCCGTACGAGATTATTACACATCTTCACTGCAGTCTTCATTGGTAACGCGGAGTGTATACCAAACTTTCTTGCCTCGTACGAGGCGGCTGCAACCACTCCTCTAGATTCTGGGGAGCCTCCAACTACAATAGGTTTACCTTGTAATTCCGGGTTATCCCTTTGTTCAACAGAAGTATAAAAGGCATCAAGATCCGCATGTAGAATGTATCGTTCCGTTGTAGATCGGGAATCTTCATATTCATCGACTGTGAAAGAATTTATAGGTCTCCTCCAGAATAAGCACCGTTAACTTGTAATACTGTCATAATATCAACCAAAAGTTGTGTTTTCTTTGCGTCCGTCGCATTTAGCATCAGCGAGTACATGGCAGAGTCTAGTGGTGTTTCATTATTGGAATCCATCCTATTAACAGGTGCTCCTAATTCAATCAATAAGGCCACCATATCTTTTTTAACAAAAAAGGCGGCCCAATGCAGTGGACTGGCAGCAGCCTTGTTACTGGCTTCAAGATCTATTTTAGCCCCATTATCTAATAAGATCCTCACTATTTTTTCGTTATTATTAATGACTGCTAAGTGTAGCGGATACGCTCCCGCAAACGCATTCCCTTCACCTAGAGGCATTTTATTAGGATCAGTGCCTGCCCTCATGTGTTGCTGGACAGCACTCACATTACCTTGTTCAATGGACTCAAGGAGAGAAATCTCAGGCAATTCATTTTTGGAAAGACCACACGCGTAAAATGCTACAATCGATAACAACACAGTGGACACACAAAATACTTTCCCATTTGCGAACTGATCTGAGATTTCTTTCGACATTAACCTTCTCCTGAGTTATGGATAAAGCGGAAGTAAATTGATTTCCATGATTTATTGAATTTCAGACGTACAACCGGTTCAGTATCTAAATATCGTACAGTCAAATACAGATTACAGTAAAGCTGAATAAATCAGAAAAATAGCGAACACACCAAATAAACATGGGAGAGATCTGGTAGACATTAAACCAAACTTAATACCCACAATAAATCAACCAACCGCTAGTAGTGTATCTAAGAAATCAAATTAACAATGAGATACAGTAACAGGATTGTGGGAATATATGAGACTATCGTGACAATGACTGCCCTTAGAGTAGACGTGTAATCTAGCGCCTGCCTAA
>CAUZEB010000164.1:0-4266 GCA_963578655.1 Dehalococcoidia bacterium
TAGACCTCAATGCACTTGAACTCAAATGGTTTGACTATTGGATGAAGGGAATAAACAATGGAATCATAGATGAATCGCCAATTAAATTATTTATTATGGGTGTTAACGAGTGGCGAAATGAAACTGAATGGCCACTGGCCCGAACGAAATGGGAGAAATGGTACCTACATTCCAAAGGGAACGCAAATACAGTAGAGGGCGATGGAAAACTCTCTATAGATCAGCAAACAGACGAGATGTCGGATGAGTTTAACTATAATCCAGAATTTCCAGTCCAGACAATAGGAGGAAACAATTGTTGTTCTCCAAATATTGTTCCGTGGGGACCATACGACCAACGTCCTGTAGAAATGAGACCAGATGTTTTATGCTATACAAGTGATGCCCTGGAAACCGATGTTGAGGTTACGGGTCCAATCAAACTCATCCTGTACGCCTCTACAGATGGCCTAGATACTGACTGGACAGCAAAATTGGTTGACGTATCTGAGACTGGCTATGCGATGAACTTATGCGATGGAATCATACGGGCACGATTTAGAGAAGGTTTCGAGGAACCTTCATTACTTGCACCAAATAAGATATACCGATATGAAATCAATGTCGGGGTTACCGGTACTGTATTTAAGAAGGGCCATAAAATAAGATTGGAAATCTCTTCATCTAACTTCCCAAGATATGATAGGAATCCAAACACGGGACGTGAGATATCTACAGAAACCGAATTGAGGACTGCACATCAAACTGTCACCCATAATAGAGATTACCCGTCGCATATCGTCCTTCCTATTATTCCGCAGTCATAGCCTTATTCAAGACATGAGTTAAATTTCGATATGGTATGTGGTGTAATAAACGTCCAAATAAACTTGGATATATTATTTAGCGTTCAGCAGTTAGAATTAGTTAAACACAATGATAAGTAGTCAATAAACAATCTGTTCGGGAGATATTAAATGTCATTTACAGCACCAACACTACTTCCCACTACAGTCGTTGGAAGTCATGCAACCCCTAGTTGGCTATGGACAGCAACAGAGCAAATAGACAAAGGGCTGTATGGTCCAACAGACATTAATGAAACCTTCAACGATGCTGTGGATTTAGCAATATTAGACCAAACACGAGCTGGGATCGATATTGTGTCAGACGGAGAAATGAGAAGGTGGTACTTTGTGCAGAGTTTTTATAAACGCATGACAGGAATCGTTCCAGATCCCCCGCTGCGAACCGTTGGATTATACGGATATGATAGTCCTCAACGCTATCATACTGAACAGCGAATATCGGTCCCAGATGGACTCGGTATAGTAAACGAATTCAATTACTCCAAAAGCCACACCAAATTGCCATTGAAAGTAACATGCCCGGGACCTCTCACTTTAACCATGCACATAAGACCACAGACAGCTTATAAGAACAGATTAGAATTGGCGTGGGAGTTTGCTGATGTTATAAATAAAGAACTAAAACTGTTAGTGGCAAATGGTGCCGATTTCATACAGATAGACGAACCATCTTTCGCTATAATACCAGGAGAAATTGGTGAGTGGATTGAACTGCATAATGCCTGTGTTAAAGATGTTGATGCTAAAATAGCCCTGCATATTTGCTTCGGTAACCTCGGCAGCCGTCCTCGGGGGAAAAGACGCTATTCATGGATGTTCCCTCAACTATTTAACGCTCGTGCGGAACAACTAGTATTAGAATTTGCCAACCGTGAGATGGTAGAGTCTACGCTATGGAAGGATTTTGAGATTGAGAGGGAATTGGGAGCTGGCGTTATTGATGTCAAATCGTTTTATATTGAAACACCAGAGGATGTGGCCGAACGAATTCGACTTCTTCTAAATTATACTGATCCTGAGAAATTATACATAAACCCTGACTGTGGATTTTTCCAACTTCCTCGGTGGATAACAAATTTAAAACTTGTCGCGATGGTCAAGGGTGCCCATATAGTCCGGCAGGAGTTAGGTATATAGCCTTGTTGAAACCTCTTTCAAACATCACAATACTGGACTTTACAGTAAATGTACCAGGTCCGTTTTGCACGACTATCCTAGCTGACTTGGGAGCAAGAGTAATAAAAGTTGAACCACCTGGTGGCGACCCGTTCAGGCATGAACAGGATATGTGGGATAATCTTAATAGGGGAAAAGAAAGTATAGTATTAAACCTAAAATCAGCTGCAGATCGGAAGATATTAGCAAGATTAATCCAAAATATAGATGTTGTATTAGAAGGATGGCGTCCAGGAGTCTCCGAAAGGCTAGGAGCAGCATATCCTACCTTGTCAAAAGTTAAAGCTGACCTGATTTATTGTTCGATCTCAGGTTTTGGACAAGAAGGACCCTGGAGAAATCGTCCTGGACACGATATAAACTACCTAGCGTTAAGTGGCCTACTTAGTCTTTACCACCACATGGATGGGCGTCCATGGCCACCCCCATTGCTCCTATCCGACCTATCGTCTGGTTTATATGCGTCAATCATGGTGCTCGCAGCGATCAACAACAAGAATGAAACAGGGAACGGCACTTATATTGATCTATCTATGACTGAAACTGTTTTATCGCTTTTGGGGCCAGAACTTAGTCGGATTAATTCTCTAAATCAACCCGCGAATTACCCTAATGTAACACACATTCCAACATATGGACTTTTCCAATGTTCAGATGGCAAATGGTTTAGTTTGGGGATAGTCCACGAAGATCATTTTTGGGATCGTTTCTGCGCAGTTTCTGGTCTCTCTGAATTACTTGGTATGAAATTCAATAAGCGACTTGAAAACAGACAATTAATTATACGGAAACTTAATGAAGTGTTCGCTACCTTGCCAGCTCATCAATGGGAGGAATGGTCTCTGAATGAAGACATACCGGGAGCTATCGTTGTAGATCTTGAGGACACTCTCGGTTCACCACAATTCTCATCTAGAGGAACGTTCAGTAAGATTGGTGGGAATAGTTTCGTGAAGCAGCCTGCACGATTTTCGACTTTGTCTATAGATCCGGAAAAAGGACCGCCTAAATTAGGCGAACACACTGACTTGATAATGGAAGAGTTGGATCAAAGTTGTTAAAATTACCAAATATTCTGCTTTATATAATAATGGATATGTATTTGCAGTAATATCAGATAGAGAAACTGTTGGTGAAAGAGTTGATCTTTAGTTTCATGTAAGGTCTATATAAAACAGACATGAAAGGTGAAACCAATAAACTCAAATAGTCGTATAGGGACAACATACAGGAAAGACAAAGAAAATGGCTGAACAATATCAAATCGGAAATTATCATCATACATACCGTAATTTCACTTTACCGGTGCCTGAGCGGTTTAATTGGGCCTATGAAGTCTTTGATAAATGGGGCAATGACCCCAATAAAAAGGCCATGACTTGGGTTAGCCACGATGGAGAAACTCGCAACATAACTTTTCGGCAATTTACCGAAAGATCAACAAGAATAGCAAATGCTATGTCGGGACTTGGTACAACCCCTGGAGACAGAGTATTTATCATGTTACCAAGAATCGTGGAGTGGTGGGAAATCATACTGGGCTGCATACGCAACCTAACAATATCTGTGCCCGGCACAACCCTCCTTACACCCCAAGATATTGAATATAGGATCAACGCAGCTGGAATTAAAATAATCTTTACAGATCCAGACAATGTTGAAAAAGTTACATCGATAAGTCAAAACTGTCCTACTTTGGAAAAGATAGTGATTGTCGGTGAAAAGATCAAAGGCACTTATAACTATGAGGATTTGATTTCGTCGTCATCTCCCACGTTGGACCATCCGAACAATATGTCTAATCATCCCCTAATGATTTACTTTACATCGGGTACAACCGGCTATCCTAAAATGGTGCTTAACACTCACGCTTCGTACCCTATAGGTCATATCATAACAGGCAAGTTTTGGATGGATAACAAACCTACGGACTTGCACTGGACTCTGTCTGATACGGGCTGGGCCCAGGCAGCCTGGACCGCATTTTTCGCTCCGTGGAACATGGGTGCGGCATTGTTTGTCTGGGATCAAAAAGGACGATTCGATCCCTCCGGCACATTGAAAATACTCAGCTCCTATCCTATAACGACATTTTTTGCCCCGCCAACCGCATATAGAATGCTTGTATTAGAGGATTTACATCAATATAAGCCGATGGCCTTACGTCACTGCTTAGGCGCAGGCGAAGCGGTTAATCCTGAACTGATTAACATTTGGAAAGAAGGGATGGGCCAACATATAT
>CAUZEB010000165.1:0-4239 GCA_963578655.1 Dehalococcoidia bacterium
AAAATAAGGTAGTCGCCATAAGTAAAGTTGCTATGGACTTCGAATCTTCTATTTCGCCACATCGTATCAACTTAGGAATTATGGACAGAGGAATTTTCTGAATTTCAATATTTTCGTCTTCGTCAGGCTGTAATTTACTCGGAACAAGATCTTTAGCAATGTAAGCGTAAAGATATTCGTTACAGAAACCTGGAGATGCCCAGAATCCTCCCATGGTTCGCATATCCCGAGAAATATATCCGATTTCCTCTTGCAATTCCCTCTGTGCACATTCAGTTGGCGACTCTGATATTTCTACAATTCCAGCTGGAACTTCTAATATTGTGTTCCCTACAGGGTAGCGGAATTGACGAATCATAATTACATTATCCGATTCATCTACAGGGACAATTACTACAGCTGGTCTATGATCTACGACTTCACGGACAGTTTCTTTGCCATTCTCTAGGAGAACTCTGTCTACGCGTAGACCCAATATTTTCCCGCTGAACACACGCTCGGAGTCAATTCTTATTTCTTTAGCCATTAGATTTAAACTTTAACTATGTCGCTGGTCATGTATTGATAACTTTTCTAAACCTAACCTACGGGTTAATGAAGAGTAGAATATGGTAGACGGTTTTTCCCTTAGGAATCGCACTACATTGGGGCTGACTGTTATGACAACCTTGTCACTGGATCCGAAATCCTTTTCCACAAACCCATCAACACTTAACATTACATTATTACCATCTTTAACACTGAGTTCTATAGTTGCATCTTCCGGCAAAACAAGTCCACGCTGCAATCCAGTATGAGGGGCAACCGGTTGAAGTAGCATTAGACGGCAATCAGGAAAGATAATTGGACCACCTGCCGACATAGCGTATCCAGTGCTACCTGTCGCTGTAGATACGATAACTGCGTCAGCTCTGTAGCTAGTTAACTGTTCGCCGTTAGCCACTGCATTAATATCTAGCAATTTTGCAACTCCACCTCTACCTAGCACAACATCGTTAAGGGCGTGCATTACCGCGATAGGCGATTCATCGTTATTCTTATATATCGATGCTTGGAGCATACGTCGTTCTTCAACTCTGACATTACCATCTAAGTATTTTGGTAACTTAACTTTAGCTTCTTCAACTGTTAATTCAGACATAAAACCAATTCGTCCCATGTTTATCGTGACCATGGGGATATCGTATTCTGAAAGAACTCGAACGGCTCTCAGTATTGTTCCATCGCCTCCTAATAAGACTATTAATTTGGTTTCAGCCAGTTCTTCGTATCTATTTTCCAAGTCTGAAGTAGGGGTGGACCAAGCTCTATCACCTAAACATAATTCCCTTATAAGATCTTCAACAAATCTATCTGATTTTCTCGCAAGAGGATTGAATACAAATCCAATTAGTTCGCCCATATCATAATCCCCGGTCACCAGTGTTTATTAACATTACATTTAGCAGATCTGTTACTAGTCTTAAAAGCTATATGGACTTCTGGGGCAACTCTACCATCGGCCCTAGACAGTGTCAACGCGGCAATTTAATCTAAGTCAGTAGAGTGGAAATGGCTGTTTTAGCAAGGTTTATCAATGGCGTCGGATATATCCCAAAACAAAGAACCGATGTAAACGATACAGCTATTGATAAACGTAATAAGAGTGACGGTTTAATCGGTTCTTCGTTTGATGGCTTTGAAAGGTACATGAACTTTACAACCCTGAGATAATAGTAGGCCGAAAGAACGCTATTAAGCACCCCTGCTACAGCGAGCCATGTTAGTCCATTTCCTACGGCAGCCCCAAAGAGGTATAGTTTCGTGATAAACCCTACAGCAGGTGGTATTCCTATCAGTGAAATCATACCGAAAAACAGCGTAGCCGCTAAGAAAGGAGATCGTCTAGCTACACCACCATAGCTCACTATCGAATAGCTCTTAATATCTGTTGAAATGGCTATTACTGTTGAAAATACCAAGAGATTAGTAAAAACATACCCGGAAAGATATACTAATAACGCGGTTGGCCCAGGAGTGTTTGTGGTTTCTGTAACATTCGTTGAAACCACTGCTAGCCCGACTAATAGGTAGCCGGCATGTGCAACCGTACTGTAAGCTAGCATTCGTTTGATATTATCCTGTCGTATAGCAACAAGATTACCTATCGTCATTGACAACACGCTCAGTATGACAAAAATCTGGCTCCAGTCTGCTGACAAACTTTCAATGCCGAACCCTATGTAGAATATTCTTAATATGACTGCAAACCCAGCTGCTTTGCTTGCAACTGACAAGAATGCGGTTACTGGAGTTGGTGAACCTTCATAGACATCAGGTGCCCACATATGAAAAGGAACGACAGCTATTTTAAAACCAAAACCAGCTATGAGTAAGACTATACCCAAGAGCAACGCGTAATTACCAAATGCGATACTAGAATTCAGTTCGATATTAGATATCTGACTCGCAATCTCTGTAAGTGAAGTCGTGCCGGTTAAACCGTAGACGATTACCATTCCATAAAGAAGTATGGCCGAACTAATAGCACTAAGGATCAAAAATTTGATACCTGATTCCGTGGATTGTTTGTTTCTGTGAAAAGCAGCCAATGCGGCGATAGGTAATGCAGTAAGCTCTAGTGAAACATATATTGTGATCAACTCTACCGTCGATGATAGCAAGATCATTCCAGAAGCAGAAAACAGGATGAGTGCATTGTATTCACCACGGAATTTGGGCATATTATCTATATAATTGGTAGAAGACAATAGAACGAGAAATGTTGAAGTAATTATGAGAAATGCGAAATACAAACTGAATTTATCCACTACATATGTGGAATATATACTTGGTATAGTTTGACTATTAGATCCGTTGGAATAAATCCACAGGGAAATGCTAAAAGAAATTGGGACAAGAAGTCCTATTAGGCCAACCAAAGACACTATTAACTTGTCTCGATTCATTAGATCAACTACTATCACCAGAACTGCGAGACTGGCCATACTAATTACAGGTGATAATAGATATAGATCATGTAATTCTATTGTCATTGATTCAACCCTGCACGCGAGACTGTATTGAAAGATTCAATGATGGGCTCTACCCCACTTCTGAATGTGTCAGTTATTATGGCAGGATAAATGCCAATACTAATTATTAAAAAGATCAGAATTGCTATAGGTAGGATTTCAATAGGGGAGGCATCTTTGACATTCACGAATCGTGGTATAACCGGACCAAACAAACTTCTCTGTATCATCCATAGAATATATCCTGCGCTCAGCACAATTCCAAATGCTCCAATAGCTGTTAACCAACTCCAGACACCAAAGGTTCCAACGAATATTAGAATTTCCGAAACAAACCCACTTGTTCCTGGGATACCTAGTGATGCGAGCCCAGCTACCAGAAACGCAGTCGCAAGGATTGGCATTTTTGAAGCTAATCCACCCAAGTCAGGTATATAACGAGTATTCGCTTTCTCATAAATATAACCGACAATCAAAAACATGAGACCAGTAATAATACCGTGAGTAAACATTTGAAAAGCGGCACCTGTGAGGCCGGTGGAAGACACCGTGCCGCCAATGCCAACCACAGATGACAGGCCAATTAAAACAAATCCCATATGGCTAATACTGCTGAACGCTATCAAACGTTTTAGGTCCGTTTGTCGGACCGTTACAGCAGCTCCGTATAACACATTTATCACCCCTGCACCAATGATGAGCCATCCTATTTCCATCATGACATCCGGGAACATTGTCGCTGAAACTCGAATCATACCGTAGGCTCCCATTTTCAAGAGCACTCCAGCTAACATTACGCTACCAGCCGTCGGGGCATCCGTGTGCGCATCAGGAAGCCATGTATGTAACGGCCACACGGGTAATTTGACAGCGAAACCAACAAATAGAAGAAAGAAAACGACCATAGAAGGTACTATCAAAGTGGTTCCTTTTATGGTTGATGGTATTAGAGTCATGTCAAATGTATGGGGATGAATTGAATAGAAAATTATGAGTATGCCTATCAGCATGAAGGCACTACCTATGAATGTAAATATAAGGAATTTCATGGCAGAATATTCTTTCCTACCACTACCCCATACAGCAATCAGGAAAAACATGGGGATCAATTCCAGTTCCCAAAACAGAAAAAATTGTATGAAATCAAGTGAGGTGAAAACACCCATTACACCAGTCTGTAGAGCGAGTAACCAGAAAAAATATTCTTTCACTCGATGACTGTTCC
>CAUZEB010000166.1:0-4229 GCA_963578655.1 Dehalococcoidia bacterium
AGCGCCTGATTCGTTAATCTGGCGGGTGTTAAGCATCTGTGCCTCGAGATGGGAGCGATATTAAGGCTAGGCCTGAGGTGGTTCTTTGTCCAGTAATGTCCTCTGACCATATTTCGCACTCAACCCAATGCAGACATTCTGAAGAATATTTCTTCGTGACTATGCCTTGACTGGTCGTTTGGGAACCGGGTTCGTCCATCGCATTGTATCTAACCTCTAATTTCTTGAGGTTTCCATGCTCACCGATCCAATCGGTAATCATTTGACCTAAGAAAGCGCTTTTTAGGGCACCGTGTACGATGGTGTTACTTAGCCCTATATCCTTTGAGTAAATTAAGTCGTAATGTATCTGATAATAATCACCGGATGCTCCTGCATATTTGACCAACTGCTGGGTGGTCGGACACTTCACTAGGTTCGGTATTCTGGTTCCCTCTTGCACATCCTCGTAGTAAATTTGGCTAGACATGGAATGTATCTCCTGCTCCAATTTATTTTTTTGGATCGTAGCCTATGGTCGTGTTCTTCTGCTTAGCTACCAACTTGTTGAATTGGTTAGTGTAGGTAGTTTCAGTTTCAGTAAAAAGAACGTGTCCCAGTCGGCCGTCACGCTCAAACATTTTTAGAATACGTGTAGAGACGCTTATCCTATCCCCTGGTCGTATCACTTCAAAGTATTCCCAAGTACTTCCACCATCCAGAAGTTCGGTATACGGGCCTGTTATATTAACAGGGAGAGGGCCGGGGATAAGGCTACGAGAGAAAGTTGGGGGGGCTATGATTCCTCCATAACGTGTTTTTCTCGCCTCTTCATCGTTATTGAATAGAGGATTAGAATCTTCTATAGCCTGGGCAAACTTTATAATCGTACCTTTTTCAATTTCATACGTGATGGGCGCTGACTCAACTCCGATAGCGTCTCGCATCTCTTGTGTTATAATCGAGTAAATCGACACGGAGGCTCTCCTTATCCTTTTCGTATCCAAACACTACACCAAGAGAGTCTACGTTTGACTTGTCATGGTGTCAATAATGATTTTTTACTGTCATTTCACCTTTCTGATAGGCGCTAAACTTAACAAAAGACGCTTGATCCCGTGATCGACCTTGAAGGCCACTGTTAATTCAAAATCCCCTCCTGAGGGCACGCAGTTTATCACTAGTCCTTCTCCGAAAGCATTGTGTATGACCTTGTCACCAGTACGGAACGATAGTTCTGGGCTTTCCACTGAATGGGCGAAAGTATGTTTATCAGTGTGTGATCTATGTTTAGATGATCTGTTCAGGCTACCTGCTGTTTCGGAAGGGTTGTTGAATAACTCGGTATCTTCAGTTGAGGCAAATCTTGTAACTGAACTCTGACTTGGTTTATCGATCAGGTTATCAGGGATTTCAGAAAGATATCTTGAAGGTATGCTAGGTTCGGATCCACCTCTAAACCCCCTCCTGAATGCCCGCATAAGATATAGGCGCTCTTTTGCTCGTGTAATGCCTACATAAGCGAGTCTCCGTTCCTCTTCTAATTCTGATTCTTTATCCATAGATCGGGCATGTGGTAAAAGGCCTTCTTCCATGCCAATGATAAATACTATTGGGAATTCTAGACCTTTTGCTTGATGCAACGTTATTAGAGTAATTGTGTCTTTTTGGTTTTGAAGATTATCTATATCGTTTACGAGCGCAATACTTTCAAGAAACTCTGATAGGGTGTTGATGGAAGAGTTGTCCAAATAACTCTCTGTAGAATTGATGAATTCTTGAATGTTTTCCCATCTTTCTAATCCTCTATCAGGATCTCCTAAAATATAAGTTTTGTAACCTGTTCTATCTAAAATTATAGTGATCAGTTTAGCTAGATTAAGTGAATCAGCTTCCACTTGGATTGTTTTGATCATCTCTACGAAAGTCTTTAAAGATCTCGAGGACCGAAGATTCGGAATTTTGATGGTGTGGGACATGGCGTCGATTTCACTCGAAGAGTCATGGTCAATTAATTCTATTACACTAAACATTGACAAGTTTAATTCCATAGAGAGTTGAACTAAACCGGTCACAGTTTTCTTCCCGATTCCTCTGGCAGGTACGTTGATCACCCTGGAAAGAGCAGCATCGTCATCCGGATTCAATACAATTCTAAGAAAACCTATGATATCCCTTATTTCTTGTCTCTGATAGAATTTAATACCGCCTATCAACTGGTAAGGAATGCTATATTTTAAGCAGACATCTTCTAAGGCTCGTGATTGAGCGTTAACCCTGTACATAATTGCAATGTCATTAAGTGTGTAACGTTGTCCGGTGAGAATCGACCGCTTTTGCTTTAAAGTTTGAATAGTCTTTAGTACAATATCTGCTTCTTCATTTTCGTTATACCCTTCCCCTATTGTTATAGGGTAGCCTATTCCATTATTCGTCCACAGAGATTTCTTTATGCGTTTTTTATTTGAAGATATTATATGTTGTGCTGCGTCTAATATTGTTTGAGTAGAACGGTAGTTTTCTTCTAGTGAAATAACCTTAGTATCGGGGTTGTCGCGTTGAAAAGTTAGAATGTTTCTGATGTCTGCATTTCTCCAGGAGTAAATTGACTGGTCTGGATCGCCTACTACGCAAAGATTGTGGTGCTTATCTGATAATTGCTTAGATATCTCGTATTGAGCTATGTTAGTATCTTGAAATTCATCAATCATCAGGTAAGTGAATCTATCCTGATATTCGTGTGCTACGCTCGGGATATTTTTAAAAAGACTATATGTTTTCAGTAAAAGATCATCGAAATCTACGCCAGAACCTAGTGTCAGTAATTCTTCATAGCGATGAAATACTCTAAGGACCACTTCATCGAAATAACTTTCACACTTAAATCCAGATGTTTCTATTAATTGACTTTTTGCATTAGATATAGCAGATTGAATTGCTCGTGGCGCAATATGTTTCGGGTCGACGCCCAATTCTTTCATACTTCGTTTTATAGTGGTGATTTGGTCTGAGTCGTCGTAGATAGTAAAGGTGTTTTCGAGGCCAATTTTAGAACCATGATGCCGTAAAATCCTTGCACATAGAGAGTGAAAAGTGCTCGCAGTTATACCTATAGAATCCTGGCCGAGCATAGAATGCAATCTTTCTTTCAGTTCATTGGCAGCTTTATTAGTGAACGTAACGACGGCTATATTTCGAGGAGGCACTCCACAGACACGTATTAGATAGGCTATCCTATGTGTTATAACTCGGGTTTTACCGCTACCAGGCCCAGCGATAATTAGCAAAGGACCCTTTGTTAATTGTACTGCTTCCTGTTGTTGTAAGTTTAGGTCTTCAATTAATTTTGAAGTCATACGGTTCACATGATACAACAGATGGGCAAAACCTCTTCAGTAAACTGTAGCACTATAATATGGATGATTAGGAACTTGAATAAGATATATTGTAGTACAAAAGCCATATGGATTCTAGTCAACCAGACAGTTAATTCAGAGAACGGTCGACGGTTGGGCATAGGTCAATTTTAATATACATCACAATTGAGAATACCCTATTAGGTGTTCAAATGTAATAGAGGTATGATAATGGCTAATCTAGGTACAGTTACTCTGCAGTAATTCACATAAAGATTTAGGCGATTAGGTATACAAGTTTATTCTGAATTCTTAAGATGCCGCACACATAATGAATTGAAGGTGTATTTACTCAGTGAAGAGAGGTTCATCCTTAGTAATGATCCTGGTTTCTTCCACGACAGCACGCCTTAAATATTTAGGGATAGAGAACATTCCCTTGTGCGTGATGCCATCGTAATATCGTAGCTCTCCGTTGATTCGAGTTCGTATTTTACTGTCAATCTCTTCTACACAGACATCAATGTTGGTTAGCCTTGAAGAGCCAATGATAAACCCCCATGTGGTTCCAAAGGAAGGTATGAAAGCCTCACTCAGGTATGTCTTGGGGAAAATAGATGCCATAGTGGCTGATACGGCTGAAAAGCATTGTTGGTAGAAAGCGGGACCAGTTGGTCCTGCCTGAGCTACCAATATTCCCCCGGGAGCGAGACGGCTAGCCACTAGTTTATAGAATTCCTTCGTAAATAATTTATAAGCTGGCCCGTGTTCAAGTGGATCTGGAACATCTACGATGACTACATCATAAGTGTCCGCATTGTTTTCTAAATAAATCATAGCGTCTGTAAAATGTATCTTTAATTTAGGATTATTAAAAGCTCCTTGGTGATGATT
>CAUZEB010000167.1:0-4190 GCA_963578655.1 Dehalococcoidia bacterium
CAGATTCACAAGATAATTTATTCAAGTGCTCTATTTACTGTGGTTCTTGCTCTAATTCTGATTGCTTGTGTTAAATTAAGTGATCAGGAAAGAGGTAGCGTGAGAGGCTTCGTTACGGATTTCTATGCGAACACACTTCAATCGTTTGATACTGTCACGGTTGAAGATGAAAAAGGTGTCTTATGGCGATTTAGTTCAAACGGCAGAGTTTTTCCTGGATTTTCCCCGTCACATCTTAGGGAGCATATGGTCACAGGGAAAACTATATTGGTTATCTATGAGCAAGTTGACGAATCCATATTCGTGGTACATGAAATATCCGATTGAATTTAACCGCTCTTCTTTAGATAAGTCTTTCTAGAACTGTACCAAACGTAGACTGATCCAGTTGTAATCAAAAGAACTACAGATATCCATAGTAAAGTACCAGCTATGCCAGATTTGAGAGGCTGTCCTCCAAGTAATAATGGCACTGAGAAAATAGTTTCTCACAACCCTTCCTCAAAGACCTTGAGTCGCAAAGTCCATTCCCCTGGGTCATAGAAAGTGATGTTAGCTTTATAGTTGCTGGGAGTCGAGGGTGTATTTAAGGCCATAACTTGATAGGTTGGGTGGTCGTTAGCATCGTCAGCGATAATAGTGATAGACGCGGTTTGTATGGGTAGCCCGGTTTTACGGTCGTCTAGTTTTATGGTGAGATGCACTGTACCAATCATTGGCGGATGGGGTAAGATCTCCACAAGTATATGATACGAGTTTTGGACACTTTCATATATTTCAACAGAGGTGCTTTGACCATAGCTATTGTCCCTGTAGAAATAAGTAAAAGCTAGAAGGCCCGCTATAATTGGAAGTACTATCCTAATTAGTAGGGTGCAGTTGATACGTTTCATGTTCACCATATTAATGGGTCAATATCGCTATAATAAGTAGTAATCACTACGGAGTGATACGTAAATCAATCCATAGTAATATGTTTGTGAACCCAAGTGGGCTCGCCAGGGTTCGAACCTGGGACCAATCGGTTATGAGCCGACCGCTCTACCACTGAGCTACGAGCCCTCAATCAACACTGATTCTAGCGTACTTAAACGCTTTAACTCTGTCAAGACAGATTGTCGATCAAGTTGGACATGTATAAATTGGATCAATATGGTATTAGGGAGCGATATGAGTGTTTCTAAAAAGGTAGTTCAATTTATGGAGCAAGGGTCCTGGATAAGAAAAATGTTTGAGGAAGGAATATCCTTAAAACAGAAATATGGATCTAATAATGTTTCTGATCTATCGCTGGGGAATCCAATTATGGAACCACCACCTGAATTCTTCGATGAATTATTAAATATCGCAAAGAACCCGCGCGCGGGAATGCATCGATATATGCCCAATTCAGGATATATTGATACTCGATCGGCAATCGCCTCGCAATTGTATAAAGAAACTGGGATAGAATTCACATCAGAGGAAATCATAATGACCTGTGGGGCTGGTGGCGCGCTCAACATCGTTTTTAAAACGCTGCTTGATCCTGGTGATGAAGTGGTAATATTTTCCCCGTATTTCGTAGAATACCATTTCTATGCGGACAACCACGGAGGTGTTTGTAGGATTGCGCCAACAGACGGGAATTTTATGCCTGATTTAGAATCTTTCGCAAATATGATCAGTGCTAAGACAAAAATAATATTGATAAACTCCCCTAACAATCCCACTGGAGCAGTCTACAGTAAAGAAATACTTTCGGGACTGGCTGGAATTATCAGCGCAAAAGAGCGGCTCTACGAAAGAGAGATGTACCTCGTAAGTGATGAACCCTATCGAAAGATTCTGTTTGATGACTTAGATTACCCACAAGTTTTCTCCCATCACTCTAGAAGTATCATAGCTACTTCTCATTCTAAAGATCTTGCCATACCTGGTGAACGAATAGGATTCGTGGCAGTAAATCCGTACAACCAGGGAAAATCAGAACTCATGGATGGGCTTACATTTTCTATGCGGACATTGGGTTTTGTTAATGCACCCGCCTTAATGCAACATATCGTGGGTAAATTACAGTCTGTTACTATTGATATTAAGGATTATCAACGAAAACGCGATTTTCTTTACGGCCATTTGACAGCATTAGGTTACAATGTTGTCAAGCCCCAGGGAGCATTTTATATGTTTCCTCGTTCTCCTATAGACGATGATGTCGAATTCGTAGCTGAGCTACAACGTTATAACGTATTGGTAGTGCCGGGAAGTGGATTTGGTGCGTCAGGTCATTTCCGCATCTCTTTTTGCGTGGATGATCCAACACTTGAAAGATCAATAGACGGCTTTAGAAAGGCAATGGCGGCTGTATTAGATTAGCTTGACTAAATTAGAGGTCTGGAAACTTGTCTTTTAGGCCAAACCCTGTGATGGGAACTAGTACGGTGTCAGTCTTGCTTATTAGACCTGCTTTCTTCAAATGGCCTAATCCTGCCAGTGCTGCTGCTGATGTTGGTTCAGCAAACACACCTTCTTTATTTGCTAGAAGTTTTTGTGACTCAGTTATTTCTTTGTCTGTTACACCTATAGCAGTACCCTTGGATTGAATTAATGCGGTTAAAACGTCGTCTATTCGCTGTGGTTTAGTTACAGATATTCCGCCTGCCACGGTAATTCTGTCATTGTGTTCTTCTGACGAGTGTGCGCCTGAATACTTATTGACTATAGGCATAACATTGGCGGACTGAATACAATGAAGACGAGGCATAGTCTTGATAAGACCTGCACGTCGTAATTCTTTGAAACCTTTCCACGCACCAATAATCAGACCACCGTTGCCTACGGGAATTACGATGTGATCAGGGAGTTTAGGGTAGAAGTCTGTATAGACTTCATATGCGAAAGTTTTCGTACCTTCTATGAAATAGGGACTTAGGCTATGTGAAGCGTAAACTAATGAGAACTTGTTATGGAATTTGATAGCTTCTTCCGTTGTAGCTTCACGAGTGCCCGCAATTTTATGAACACAGGCACCATATATTTCTATCTGTTGTATTTTTGCAATAGGTGCAGTGGATGGTACGAAGACGTGTGTTTTAATACCAGCACGTGCGCCATAGGCTGAAACTGATGCACCAGCATTTCCAGATGAATCTTCAACAAGTTCCTTAACATCATGCTCGTTGGCAACAGATATCATTACAGCGGTTCCTCTATCTTTAAACGAACCTGTGGGGTTAAGGTATTCTAATTTCGCGTAAAGAGAGCCAACACCGATCCGATCTCGTAAACATTTTAATTCAATAGTAGGTGTGTGTCCTTCACCTAATGAGAGTAAAGAGCTGACTCCATTTAGAGGTAACGGGATTTTAATATCGTTCCATTTGTAGGAACAGGGTTTTCGAGTGTTTAATTCATTAAGGACGTATTCTACTTGTAAGGGTTGATTGCAATTTTTGCAGCTTAAGTTGACCATATCTGCTATATGATTCAGGTCGCATTTTCTGCATATCAACGTCATATGTGACATATTTAGGCCCGGTGTAAGTGGAGTCTCATCATGTTTACTTTATCGATGCTAGTTTGTGAAACCTTCACTGTCAATACCCTAAATTTGACTAGAGACTTATCTGCACGTAATATCCCAATAAATTCTTATTAACTGCGACAGCAGGAGAAGAGTGTATGGGTAATGTGAAGATTGAAGAAGTTAATCTAAACCAAGTGTCTTTAGACCAATATAGTCCAGAAAATATGATCAACTCCGTTGTTTTTAAGGGTGATGGAGAACCAAGATCCGCAGATAATACCCTGAAGTATCTTAGTGAGATAGCAACTCAAGGTGTGGTGGATCAAGATTATTACAGTCTAGGAGGAGCTGTCAACACCTTGGAAGAGAAGTTTGCTGAAAAACTTGCTACAGAGTCTGCGATATTTATGCCCACTGGGACTTTGGCCAATCATCTTGCTGTTAGGAAACATTGTGGATTAAATTCCAGAGTCATCGTTCAAGAGCAAGGCCATATCTATAATGATACTGGTGATTCTATCTCACGACTAAGCTCTATAAATTTAATTCCTTTAGGTAAGGATGTCCCATTCTATGGCCTAACAGATTTGAAGGAACAAATTAATCGTTCAAGTGGAGGAAGAGTTTCAGTTAATATCGGCGCAGTAGTTATAGAGTCCCCTGTAAGAAGAAAATATGGTCAGAT
>CAUZEB010000168.1:0-4177 GCA_963578655.1 Dehalococcoidia bacterium
GTAAATTTGATTGACAGTGTCGATTGCGGCTAAACCGGGTACTATTAAGTCATAGCCGCCGGTGAACCCGATAAATGGATGTGGTTTGACTAACCCAATAGTTATTCTTTTACTGCTGTCTAGCCATACTTTGTTCAATAAGAATATACCACCCTTCCAATTGCTTGTAATAGACTTTTGTTCAGATTTGTCGAAAGGATTATGATTGAACGAGTAGATCCCACGAAATAATTCCCCCATATGCATTTTGTGGATACGCTCGTTAGGATCTTCCCCGATACTGGAGTAATTAAATATTATGTTGATTTGGTTATTAGGCACGTGGGACAAGTCCCTCATCAAGCAGGAGATAATGAAAGGTGTAGATATTTGTTTTTCTAAATCACCCAAATATATCGCGACAGTATCATTACTGGTTACCATATGGCGAAGCGGTTGTGTGCCTAATGGATTCCTGATCGTCTCGAGTGTGGCTCCGTACGGATCCGGTATCGCTGGTAAATCGGCGGGAGTTAGGATAGTTAATTCTGTTTCGGGCAATTCCACTGAATAACCGGTCTTACCGTAAGCTAATTGTACTAACATCTAATTCACCACAAGGGAGATAGCAAGATTAGGTCCTTCTCTAATGACGGTGGTCAAGCGAATCGTTGATTTTACTTTCTCATAATTGTTTCGCATAAATGTGCAGAGTCTACTAAGTCTGGTATAGTCACGTATTCGCGAACGGTATGCATATTATGATCCGCCATACCGATTACAACTGCACTGATGTTATTTAGTCTGAATACATTCCCGTCAGTTCCTCCTCCAGATGGGCTCATTACAGGACTTAGACCTAAGCTGTTGAGGGCCTTTTTAACTCGAGTCGTAGCAGGGTCATCATCGGTTAATGTGTATGTCTCAAATTCGACGTGAAGATGATCGTCTAACTTAGCTTCTGGAAAAAGCTCGCGAACTTCATTTAGAGCTTGAGATATTTGGAGTCTAATATCGTCAAGAGTTTCTACATTCCGACTTCTAAATTCACCTTTGATAATAGTATTTTCTGCTACTGCGTTACGTACTGATCCCCCTGCAATGGTCCCAATATTGAATGTTGTCTGATCATCTAATCTACCCTGTGGAAGTCGGGTAATTATTTCTGAAGCTATACGTATTGCCGATAATCCTTTCTCTGGCTCAACACCGGCATGCGCGGCTCGACCGGTAACTTCGATATCGAAGCCAATATATGTTGGGCTTGCCGAAGTGATTTGACTTGGTGGACCTTCTCCATCGAAAACTATAGCTTCCTTTGCTTGTATTTTTGAAAAATCCAGATGGCGAGCCCCTACTAATCCCGTCTCCTCTTCCCGTGTGAATATAACTTCTAAGGGTAGGTGAGGAATGTCATCTTCTCTGATTGACTGTAAAGCTTCCAAAATGGCTGCAACACCCGCTTTACAGTCGCCACCTAATATTGTCGTGCCATCCGAAACAATCCTATTACCATTGATCTCAGGTTTTATTCCTCTTCCTGGCTCCACAGTGTCCATATGGGCCGATAGTATGATTGGATCTAATCCACCATTATTAGCTAGTAAATTACCGTAGTCATCTCTCGTAGTTTTCAAACCAAGATTCCGTAATCTTTTTTCTAAATCCAGGGCCATTGCCTCCTCTTCACCGGAAGGGCTGTCTATTCGAACTAATTCACAGAAAGTTTGTACAAGTCTTTCCCGATTTATCATTTCTACTCCATAAAATATTTAATACTAAGTTTATTTATATTAGATTTGCTGTTGGAGAGATTCGTAGTTTATGGCCTGATCAACGAAATCCATACCTATAAATTCACTCCAAGCCGCTTGCAACTGCGCCGTGATAGGCCCAGGGACGTGGTCCGTGATTTTCCTGCCGTCTATTTTACTAACTGGCATAATACAATATGCTGAATTGGTGAAGAAAATTTCATCTGCTGTGTAAAGGTCATAGGGCTGCAGGTCTTCTTCTACTAGAGGTATCGATAACTGGTTTGATAGTTCTCTTACCATTCGCAGGCTGTCTCCCTGTAGGCGGGTTTGACTTCTGGGTGATTTTATAACTCCCTCTTTTACTATCACAACATTAGCTTGGATACTTTCTGTTATGGATCCGGAGTCATCTGTCAGAATCGGATAGGCTTCAGGATCTACGTCCGTAGCTTCTAATTGTGCAAGAGCGAAATTAAGTCGGTTATTATGTTTCACCTTGGAATCCATGGCTTGGTGAGGATAGCTTTTCGAACGCACTATCACTCCATGAATACCGGTCATATAGCCCTGGACCCAGTCATTAGGCTCAACATGCCAAGATCGTATACAGACTGTTAGGGGTACCTTATCGAGCACATGGTGACTCCTTCCTCTAGATACGTATTGACCAACATATAAATCCCCGCCAGGCAAACGCTTATTTTCATTTAAACGTAAGACTTCTAAAGTTAGTTCCTCCCATTGGTTTAAAGTCACATTGGGATTCAAACGTGCATACTTGAGAGATCTACTTAGCCTTGCAAGATGTTCTTTGATTCTAAATGGCTTCCCACCGAAAGTGCGTTGTATGTCAAAGACGGCATCTCCATATCTGAATCCACGGTCAAAAACATGCACTTTGCATTCATTGTCCGGAACAAAGGAGCCGTTGAAATAACTGATCAATTCACTCAAATTACCCTCCATAGTTTATCTTTGGCCAAAGTACCCAAGTAAACTATGGGAAAGATGGTATCAAATCCGGATTAGGTACTCAATACGGATAATGGGTATGAAAGCTTCTTTAGTGCCAAATCCCTAAAAGGCTGAATGGAAAGCAAATATAAACCATGCCTTAGACCTACATGAAGTCCTTTGGAATAAACCTGAAAAGTTGTTGTTAAGTTGCAAGGTTTCTGATAAAATTCCCGGAATAGGTATGTTTCGGATAGTACTCCTACAGATCTATAAGTAATTAATTATAAAATCGGAGGAAAACATGAAGTTAAGAGCTGGGTTCTTGGTTATTGTAGCTCTGTTTGGACTGATGATGCTTGTTGTCGCCTGTGGAGACGACGAGGAAGCAGCACCAGCATCTAAAGCACCGACCGCTGCGGCAACTGAAGCCCCTAAGGCGAAGCTGCCAGCGACACAGGCACCTACAGAGGTAAAGCATGGTGGCACTCTCAGAACAGTGTCTCAGTCTAGTATTAAATCACTGGACCGTATATGGACTACGGCGTTTGTTACTCACGTAACCACTTCCCATCTACATGAATCGCTACTTACGTGGGACAACGACGATCAAGTGCAGCCTCTCATGGTTGGAGAATGGAGCGTTAGTTCCGACAATCTGACTTACAGTTTCTCTTTGAGAGATGGACAGACTTTCCATAATGGAGCAGCAGTCACGACTGATGATGTGATTGCATCCATAAATCGCTGGAAAGAAAAGTCCTCACATGCGGGTATGTTGTTCAAAAGGGTCGAGAGTTTAACTAAAGTCGACGACAAAACCTTTGAGTTAAAATTAACGGAACCATACGGTTTGGTTCTAGCTGCGTTTGGTGATCCTATAGCCAACTTTCTGCCGGTTATACCAGCTTCATTGGCAGCGACCGCACCTGACGAAAATGTCACGGATACCACTGGCAGTGGTCCCTACAAAGTTGCTACTTGGGAACCAGGCAATAGACTTGTATTGACGAGGTTCGAGGGCTATAAGCCACGATCTGAGCCAGGTAGTTTCCTCGCTGGTGCCAGGATTAGTTATGTAGACAACATTGAGTATCTTGAAATTCCAGACATTGCAACGAAGATTTCCGGTCTAGAGACGAAACAATGGGACTTTGTCGATGGAGCAGGACAAGATTTCTTTGATAAACTCGATGGTAACCCAGACTTAGATGTGCATTTACACAAGCCTGGTCACGAACCCCTTATCGTATTCAATAAACAGAGAGCTCCGTTTGATAATGTTAAAGCACGACAAGCAGTGCAAGCCGGTGTAGATGTCGGAGCAATTATGGCAACATATGGTGATGCTAAGCTTTGGCAAACTTGCCCAGCAGTTTTCTATTGCGGTGGTAAGTGGGAATCAAACGCCTCTGCTGATAAATACAACCAGAACGACATCGAATTGGGTAAGAAACTCTTAGCTGAATCAGGATGGGATACGAGCA
>CAUZEB010000169.1:0-4175 GCA_963578655.1 Dehalococcoidia bacterium
CATAAAACCGACTTCTTTAATTTTTGAACGTTTAAAACTAAAACAGTAGGCCTGCATAGCGTCCATATCGCCTGATTCACCTTCCCCATCATGAAAGTGGTGCAAGTTATCTGTTCGCAAACCTAATGGCCCCGTCAAACCAATCGTGTCATCGGTAAGAATTTCTTCTATTGGAGAAAAGATGTCACCTGTAATTTCTACGCTGGTATCAAGAAGGATAATAATCGTTCCCCTAGCCTGTCGCAGAATAATATTTTTAGCAGCTGCTTCACCTAGAATATGATCAGTGTGAATTACTTTTACTCTGCTGTTGGACTGGGCCATCTGCTCAGTCCATTCTCCAGTCCCATCGTGGGAGTTGTTGTCGACGATTATGATCTCCGCATTTATATAATTTAGATATTTAAGGGAACTAGATACACATCGTTTAACATCGTCTAAGTAGTTACATGCTAGTATTCCAACTGTGAATCGGACTGAGTCACATTGGTTTATCATTGAGGGCACTTCAGATGAAGATGAATAGCTATACCATAGCTCCTCTCGCTTTTCAAAGGCGGTCTTAGGTCTGACTCTAGTGTCTCCAACGGTGTCCTCAAGAACATATCCCTGAGCATTAAGTTCGTCTCGAATAGTATCCGCCTCAACATAATTACTGACGTTACGTAAAAGCTTCCGTTTATTCACCATATCCCGGACATAGTTGGGTACTTGATAGAGTTCTTTTACGTTACTTAGTCCGAGACCTAATACTTGGTCAAACTTATGGAGTATATTTAATTTTGTCCTGGGATTTATATCAGATTTAAGTAATTTCCAAGTTAACGATATTGCCGATGGCAAATTAAGATTATCGTTGATTGTTTCAAGGAAACGATCAGTCCATGAGTTCATTACCGTCTTGTCGTTAGGATCAATACAGTCTAAAACATTCCAATTCCAGATTAAATTCCTTATTCTTGTAAGTCCGCGTTGAGCTGCCTTAACGGAATTAAAAGTGAAGTTCAGTCTGGTTCCGTATTTTGCTGTTAGACATAGATATCGAAAGGACAACGGATCTATTGATTGCTCGTGTAAGTCAGATAGTATGAAAGAGTTGCCAGAGGACTTAGACATCTTAACTCCGTCTGCCAACAAATGTTGCCCATGAACCCATAGGTTTACGACATCATGCCCAGTGTATCCCTCACTTTGGGCAATTTCTCCTTCGTGATGGGGGAATATGTTATCTACCCCACCGGTGTGGATGTCGAAATGCGATCCAAGATATTTGATAGACATCGCTGAGCACTCGATATGCCAGCCGGGGAAACCTTCTCCCCATTTGCTGGGCCATTTAAGTTCTCTTCCAGGTTCGGCTTTCTTCCATAGCGTGAAGTCTCTGGAATCCTTTTTAAGTGGATCGGCCTCTATCCTCACGGCATCCAGTAATTCTCCATCTATATTGTTCCCTGACAGTTTCCCATAATCAGGGAATGCAGATACACTAAAATACACATTTCCCTGAATTTCGTAGGCTAAGTTCTTACTTACTAATTGTTCTATAATTTCAAGCATTTCCTCTATATGATCAGTCGCTTTCGGGAATACATCTGCAGGTATTATATTCAGCTCTTTCTCATCATATAAGAAACGTTCTGTGTAGAAATGGGCGATTTCTGCTGGAGATTTACCTTCAGCTATTGCAGCAGCAATCACTTTGTCGTCACCCTGTTCTAAAAGTTCTTGTCGCATATGGCCAACGTCAGTGATGTTTTTGATATGGGTTATATGCAGCCCTTGCATTTCTAAAGTTCTTCGGATCCAGTCAGCCATTAGATAGGATCTGAGGTTGCCTATATGGGCGTCTCTATATACAGTTGGGCCACATGTGTATATCTTAATCTTGCCCTTCTGTACAGGCTTAACTAGGATAGTGTTCTTGGTTAGCGTGTTATAGAGCTTAAGCACTACCACCCTCCGCGCTCATAAATATGCTGCCCAATTTTACTAGTAAGAAAGTAGAATGTCTAACCGTGTTGTGGTGAAACAGTGCCCATAGTTACGGTAATTTCATCACTCGCAGCAAATTAGTGCCCCCAGGTATTCCAATTGGTAAGCCTGCAACTAGAACTACGAGATCACCGGCAGAAACATCTCTCACGTCTAATGCTGCAAGTCCTCCTATGCTGAAAAAGTCTTCTACATTCTTTAAGCCGTCTACGATGACGGGGATTACTCCCCAATTGAGGGTAAGAACATTTTGGGTTCTTTGTTTTGGTGTTAATGCAAGTATCGGAGTATGTGGACGGTATTTAGAGACTCTGGCAGCTGTACTCCCCGACTCCGTGAAAGCGACTATCAGACTAGCCTTAAGTTGGTAGGCCGTTCTGCATGCATCGTAACTTATTGCGTCGTCCACCTCCGGTTGTAAATTGACCGCTTTATTTTGAATAATAGATTCGTGCGGTAAGGCTTTTTCTGCTTCTAAAGCTATCTCTGACATAAGTTCTACAGTCTGAACGGGATACTTTCCTATGGACGTCTCAGCGGAAAGCATAATTGCATCTGTGCCATCAAAGACCGCGTTCGCTACATCTGTAACTTCAGCTCTAGTTGGAATAGTAGAGTTAACCATGGATTCTAGCATTTGTGTAGCAGTAATAACGGGTTTTCCCATAATATTACATTTAGATATTAGGTTCTTTTGAATAACAGGAACACT
Source organism: Dehalococcoidia bacterium (assembly GCA_963578655.1). GTDB lineage: Bacteria > Chloroflexota > Dehalococcoidia > Lucifugimonadales > CAUZEB01 > CAUZEB01. Next base: position 2,705 of record CAUZEB010000169.1, read on the forward strand.
GGAGAGAGGTACTTCCACTCCCATATCTCCCCTAGCAACCATGATGCCATCACTTGCTTCCAGGATATCATCAAAATTTTCCAGGGCATCGGCCCTTTCAATTTTGGAAACAATAAAAGGATTATATTCGTTGCTTTCGATTCGATTCCGTATGGTGTAAACCTCTTTTGCATTTCTGACTGTAGACAGAGCTATAAAGTCCGATTTTTGATCAATTGCAAAAGACAAAGCTTCCAATGTTTTATCACCAGGGAAGTCGTAGGAAGGCGATTTACCTGGAGTGGCTACACCTTTTAATTTAGAAACTTGTCCGCCTATAACCACTTGGCATTTCACATCTAGTCCGTCGATCTCTTTAACATTTAGAACTATGAATCCATCGTTGATTAAAATTGGGCCGCCAATAGTTGCATCACTGTGTATGCCTGGTGGTGCCACACTTAAGATGGATGAATTCCCAATAATATCCCTACTAGTCAGGATTATTTCATCTAGTGGAGATAGTTCGACTCTTTCAGGATTCATGGGTCCTGTACGGTATTTGAAACCAGGGATGTCTATCAGTATACCAATAGGAATACCAAGTTCGTCGGCTATACGTCTCACAAGTTTTATCTGCTCCGAGTGACTAGCCATACTGCCATGGGATAGATTCAGTCTAGCTATACTCATACCGTGCTTTATGAGATCTCTGACAATTTCAGGTGATTCGGTTGAAGGTCCCATAGTACAGATTATTTTAGTTTTAGGAATTCGCCTCTGTGATCTCTGGTATTTCATCTGTTTGTATTAATCCCTTCACGGTCCACCAAATCAGGTGTAACGAAAGATGTCCAAGATGGTTAATTAACATCCTTGACAAAGATACTAACAGAAAAAAGTTCAGATTACTGCTAAATATTACACGGACTTGGTATGGTCACAAAGGTTTTATTACATTAGAATACATATGATTCTTTCGAACGATTATTCAATGGCCTAGACTTATTTGTTGATGGAGGATTATGACAGCTGCTAAATTAATTTTCAATTTACAAAATATTGATCAAGAAATCAGGTCTTTAAATGAAACATTGGATGCAATCCAATTTAAGCTTAATGACAAATCTAGATCATTGGAATTGGAAAATGCATTACAATGTACTAACTCTGAAATGCAAGAGAAAATTTTACAAAGAAAGAAAGTTGAATCTCAATTAATTCAATCGGTTGAGAAGATTAAGGATACCGATGCTAAATTGTATGGAGGTTCCATAACGAGTCCTAGAGAGCTCACTAACTTTCAAGAAGAGAAAACATCATTAGAAAAACAAAAGGTTATAGTTGAAGAAAGGTTGTTTGCCGTTCTCGTGGACCTAGACGTGATCCAAGAGAAAATCCACTCAATTGATAAAGAAATCAAACTCGTTGTAGATCAATACAGCTTAGAACTTCCAAAATTAACAAGTGATCGCGATTTGATTACCGGTCA
>CAUZEB010000170.1:0-4128 GCA_963578655.1 Dehalococcoidia bacterium
GCCTGCAAATCTAGCCATTACAGGACGACATCGCTTATATATTAGTTTGCTCTTGTGCACACCTCTAAACCATATTTTTTGACCTTGAATAGCTTTCCCTGGGCATCTAATAAAGCACACTTGACAAGTCTCACAAAATTTAGTTATTCCGAAATCTACAGGTTTGGTATAAGTTACTTTTGCATCGGTAAAAATAACCTGCAACCTAGCCCTGGAACCAAAATGAGGTGAGAGAAGTTGTCCGTTGACGCCAAGTTGTCCGAGACCAGCTTCAACAAACGGGGGTATCATTGGTCCAAAATGCCAGACTGGTCCGGACACTTGTGCCCGGTATCCGAGAGACCTGATAAAATCAACCAATTCCATACTGGAGCGTGCTTGATCAAGGTATGTTTTACCCTGTGCAACCTCAGCCTCCATCCCAGGAATCTTTTGAGAGGCGACGTAGTCTTGTTCATAAGCCAAGCATATAGTGCTCGTTAAGTTTCTTTTTAAGAATTTCTTTTTACTCTCATAGATATAACGTCTATCTAGACGAGTGAATCCGACTTCGCCATACCCTAAACTACGAGCCTTCAACTTTATCTGGTCTGTCACATCACATCCAGACGAAGTAGCAGTTGGGAGCAAATCTCCGGTTGATCTTATCCAATCAACAATCGGCCGTATTTCTGTCGCAAAATTTTTGTAAAGTTCTGAAATCTGAGGAGACAGTCTATCACGCTCACGACCCGCCCAATGAGCAGAGGCGGATTCTTCTATAGCAAAACTCTCTAATGGATATTCCCTGCTATAGAAGGTGATTTCATCTTCCTTACGAGGCGTACCAGGTACCTTCAATAAATCTTTAGCCACGGGAAAAGTAGTTTCTTTATCACCTGGGTATCTGCCCTGTCTTGTAATATAAGTACCAACAGTCCGTTTCCCCATTGAACCCTCCCAATTCATAAAAATTCTAAAGTAAACTATCGTAAACACCTGGGCGCATAATAACAATCGAAGAATTCTAAATTCGAGAATTCATATGCAGTAACGTCACACATACTTGAGACCACTTCTTTGACCATGGAAAGATAACTAGAAAAATGACTCTATTTAAAAATTGCCTAACTTTGTTCCAGAGAATAGTTTGCGAGTCTAATCATTAGATCCGACGACAACGCGTATGCTCTCGCCTTTAGAAGCAGCTATAAAGGCATCCGATATCCGGCTCAGTGGATAACGGAAATTTACGGCTAATCCTAGGCCAAGTTCTGGCATCAATGATAGCGCCCGTTTGAATGCTAATCCACGACTCATAGACATGCCAATAGTTAGTTGACGTTTATGTATATCTACAAGGTCCCAAGAGAGTTTATGACCTGCAGGACTAAACACCGACTATTTGGACCCTTCCTCTCTTCCGTGTAAGAAATATAGCTTTATCGCCCAAGGTGCCTGATCCAACAGCCTCAAAAGCCACATCAACACCCAATCCACCTGTATGCTGGTCTACAATACGGTCTAGATCTGAGTGATTGGGGTCTACGACAGTCTCGGCACCCATGAGTTTAGCGAAGTCTCTTCTGTGACCAACAGGGTCTGACACAATCGCGTGCGACGCACCGCGTCTCAATGCCAACATCATAGACGTGACACCGAGTAATCCAGCACCTAAAATCAAAATAGTGGAATCCGGGCGTATATCGAACATTTCTAATCCTGAAAGCGAACATGCTGTTGGTTCTGTCATTGCTGCCTCTTCAAGGCTCAATCTAGACGGGAGTAAGTGTGCGGTACGAGAGGGCATTACAGCGTATTCGGCAAATCCGCCCGGTCTAACTTGGGAGACAGTACAATCAGATTCAGCTCCTTTATCACATGCAAAACACTGTCCACACCCATAGCTGGGTTCGCAAACAACATTTTCTCCTAGTCGTTTTCTATCAACATCTGATCCTATTTCAACAATGGTACCTGTAAACTCATGGCCAAGCACCACTGGCGGTACAACCTCTGAACGTTGTTGAGTGTAGCGAATTTCCGAGCCACATATACCTACCGTGTGAACCTTAACGATAACCTGTCCGGATTTAGCAACTGGGTCATCGATGGAATCAAGTGTAAAATTAAGTCCTCCATGCCAATTAGCTATCTTCATTTCTTAGAACCCCCTCCTGAACGGTCATAAATTTATAAGTAATATTTAGACATCGTTTTGTTATCGCAATAACTTAGTAAATATATGATGCAAGGCTAAATCTCAGTTATTTCAATAACTGCTTTTGAATCACCCACCGAGAATAGAGCCATTAACCCTACAGCAACACCCACACTTTAATGCGGCCAGCCTAAACAAATAATAAGGATCCTCCACACTGGTTATGTCACTTTAACAATTCCTAAGTGTTCATTTAGGAATTGTTTTCCAAATTTCTATAATATGTCTACTTTATCAAGCAGAGTACGCGTGCGAATTATTTTCCATTAATTAAGACGATTTGAGTTTGAGGAGGGGTTGTTACTCTAGGCCCTGTATCAGAGATATAAACGTCAATTTCGGAACGAACACCGAATTCCGGTAAATATATTCCAGGTTCTATAGTAACCCCTAATCCTGGTAATAAAGTCCGTGTGTCATGTGTCTCCCATGAATCAAGATTTACGGAATGGCTATGTACGTCCTTACCCAAGCTATGTCCTAAACGATGATTAAAATACTCTCCGTATCCCTTCATAGTTATGTAATCTCTCGCTACCCTATCCAACATCCATCCCTGCAAGCGCTTTCCCATACTGAATGCACTGTAGATTTCTTCCAAAGCTTTGTCTCGAGCTTCCACAACAATATCGAAAATCTTTTTGTTATTATCAGGTACATAATCTCCAACGTAACCAACCCAGGTTATATCACTAAAGATGGAATCATCACCCAGTTGTCTGGCCCAAAGATCTATCAAAACCCAGTCATTATCTCGAATTAATGCGGAAGACGAGGGATTAGGTTCATAGTGAGGATCCGAAGAATGTTCATTAATTGCAACAACCGGTCCGTCAGTAATTTGAAGTTCTTCTTCGGAAAACCTACGCCTTATAAATTCAGCAACCTGATATTCATTTACGCCTATATCTAAGGTTTTATAGATAAAAGAGAATGCTTCTTGGACTATCTGACTGAGCTTCTCAGCTGCCACTATATGCGTCTGTAGTTGATCATCCGTCCATCGTTGACATGCGAATTGAAATAGATCTGCTGATGAAAGAATCTCGGGTCCTATACTGCTAACCAATTCAAGTGTGCCTGCATCAATTCTTGATACTCTGGGAACTTCGGCATTTGAGGAATATTCCATCGCAATTCTTGAAATGTTATTGCTGATAAGAAGGCCTTCCAAGGCCGATATCATTTCATTACGACTAACAAATTGCTGGCATGTTATATCAACGTCGGAGAACCTTCCTTTATCTACATAGCTAATCAGTAAAATCGGATCGGATTGAGCAGGAATCCACAGCCAGCATGGTCTAGTCACGTTTGGAATAGGTCCGAGTATATCCCACAAAATAGGATTTATCCCTCTGTAGTCATATATAAGCCATCCATCCAAATTGTTTTCGCACATATATTTCTGCGCATCATTAACGACGGAATGGATTACTGAAGACATTAGCGTTTACTCCTTTGGGATAGCTTAAGAAAACCACTTCAGCTCTCAAGGCAGTTCTCCTTTAATACACCATATACCAGTTATACGATATATTCTATTATAGAGAAGGGATTTGCCGAAACTCATTTGTGTAGTCTTAATCTGAATGCTAAGATATGCGTAGAAGGAAGGATGTTTCCAGTGTTACCTGAATAATCGACAACCTTAAAAGGAGGTTCGCTCCTATGCCGATGAGAAAAACTATCCAATTCACGAATGTGGCAAAAGAGGACGTAAGCCGAATACAATCTTGGTTGAGTGACTCAACCATATCAGAAAACTGGTTTGGTCGTTACACTTATGGGAATCCAGCTCACATAGGATATCATCCTGAAGAAGCTCTTAATTATACGGATGATCAATGGAAAGCTGTGTTTAAAAATGAAGACCATCCAATGTTTTCAGTAAGAACTGTGGATGGTATCCATATTGGAGAAGTCCA
>CAUZEB010000171.1:0-3899 GCA_963578655.1 Dehalococcoidia bacterium
TCGATAGTCTGGTTCAGCCATTTTCACAGTTCGGTCATGCGCCTGAGTAAGGGTCGCCTGATGAGTAAACTCTTGAATCTCCAAATGCTGCTTCTAATTACCAAAGGGAAGCGTACTGGCGCGCGCCGACACACACCGCTACTTTATATCAAATGTCAGGATAGCTACTATTGTGCTGCTTCATTTGGAGGTAGTGATAAGCATCCTGATTGGTTTCTTAATCTCAGCCAGGACAGTCTTGTGAAAATGAAGGTAGGAACATGTGATTTCCCTGCAAAGTCATACGAACTATTTGGACAGGAAAGGGAAAGGTTTTGGGAGAAGTTGGTAGAATACTATCCACCGTTCGCCAAGTATCAGATTCGCACTTCACGAATAATTCCTGTTGTGAAATTCACTCCCAATACCGATCGAACTCGATTGACATAGTCATATGATTCGTTAAGGGTCCTTTTGTTTCCCAACCGAATACCTTGAAAACCGATAATCTATTCTTCTCCAGAATTACAAGTTTTATCCACTATGAGTTTTTAACTCAGGTTAGTCTCAGAAAACATATCAGAAATTCTTTACATTTGTCCTCAAATCAAGTAATAATTAATTCTGGTGCTCATTTATATTCAGAACTCTTACTTATGGAGTTAACTCGTAACATGAATGATGTCAAAGATACAAGCATATGGGATGTGGTGGTAATAGGTACCGGTTTTGCCGGTATGTTTATGATCTATAAACTCACACAACTCGGATTGAAAGTCCTCGCACTTGAAGAGGCAACAGGTGTGGGTGGAACCTGGTATTGGAATAGATATCCGGGTGCCAGATGTGACGTAGAAAGTATGGAGTATTCGTTTTCTTTTTCACAGGAACTGGAACAGGAGTGGGAATGGAAGGATAGATATTCGACGCAGTCAGATATCCTGAAATACGCCGATCATGTGGCTGACCGCTTCAATTTAAGACGTTACATCAGATTCAATTCTAGAGTCGAATCTGCTAATTACGATCAGACGCATAGAATATGGGTTCTAACGACGACCTCTGGCGATGTCTACAGAGGAAGATATTGTGTTATGGCTACAGGAACACTTTCATCCATTAATATTCCCGAGTTTGAGGGGTTAGACTCATACCAAGGGGAATGGTATACAACAGGAAGATGGCCACACACAAAGGTGGATTTTACGGGAAAACGAGTAGCCATTATAGGGACGGGCTCGTCAGCTATTCAGTCGATACCTGTAATTGCAAAAGAAGCTGAACATTTAACAGTATTCCAGCGTACACCTAATTATTCAGTCCCTGCCCACAATAGGCCATTAGAAACTAACGAGATCGATACTGTAAAGAGAAATTATAGCTCGATTAGAGAAAAGGCAAGGGAAAGTCAGTCAGGGATATCCTATCTAAAAATCGGTACACAAAATGCTTTTGATGTCTCAGACAACGAACGAGATGACCAGTATCAAAACAGGTGGGAATATGGTGGGACTGGGATTACAACAGCATATATGGACATTGGAACGGACGAAAATGCGAACAACACAGCAGCAGAATTTGTTAGACGCAAAATCCGTGGCATCGTCTCTGATCCTGTTGTTGCTGAATTACTCTCCCCAAAGAATACGATAGGGTGCAAACGTATCTGTGTTGACACAGATTATTTTGAAACCTATAACCGAGAAAACGTCAGCCTGATTGACGTCAATGAGACACCGATTATTCGCCTCGTTCCTCATGGTCTACAGACCACCGATAAAACTTTCAATTTCGATTGTATTATATTCGCCATAGGATTCGATGCCATGACAGGCGCACTCCTTGCAATAGATATCAGGGGAAAGTCAGGAATTAGTCTGAGAGAGAAATGGGAAGATGGTCCCATGACATATCTCGGTCTATCTACAGAAGGATTTCCAAATATGTTTACAATTACCGGACCCGGGAGTCCTTCAGTATTGTCCAATATGATAACGTCGATCGAGCAACACGTAAATTGGATAGCAAACTGTATTACATACATAGGAAGTCTGGGTAAAGAAGAAATAGAAGCTACTAAAGAAGCAGAAATTGATTGGACAAATCAGGTTGAAGAAATCGCCCAAGGCACCCTCAGATACACCTGCAATTCCTGGTATGTCGGAGCCAATGTGCCCGGTAAAAAGCGAATATTTATGCCATACGCAGGCGGTCTTTCCAAATATAATGAGGAATGCAAAAAAGTAGCCTCTGCAGGCTACACTGGGTTCAGTATCATATAGGAATTTGAATATTCAGAATCCAGAACAATAAATCGCTAAATCGTAACGATATTGCAGAGGCTATGATTAAATAATCAGTAGCAATTTTATTCTCACAAAGACACTTAACTGGCAGCCCACTGAACACCGTTCAAAATAATTCTTTGGAACTCTGTGTTCTTAAAACTGAGACCATTGTGACCAAGTAACGTTACAAAAACCCTGCCTTCACCATAATTCCGAGTCCATCCCAAGGGGAAAGTGCCACCACTCATGAACATGCTCTCACCTCTCCACAAATAATGACCTTCTACTGAATCAGCAGTGATGAAAACATGGTTGTCGTCACTATATTCCATACCCATGTAAAGTTCATCGTTGGTAGAAAAATCGCTTACACCTTCCACACCTGGATGAAGGTTGTCTTCAATATTGACTGTCACATTTCCGAAGGGAGGATGGTAGCTTGTATCCATAACCCATCCACCGCCGGTTATTTGGCGGTATTCGGTCCATTCATCAGGTATACAGCCTGAGATATGGATGCAAACGAAGCCTTTTCCACCGCTAATAAAGTCCTTCATACCCATTTGTTCATCTTCTTTAAGAACTTTATCCTCAATACGCAGTGTGTTGAATACTAGTACGTCAAATAGATGTAATTCATCAGGTCGACTTAGAATAGATGACTCATCTGTAACTTCCACTTCATGCCCTGCGTTTATCAACATTTGTTTTAAAATTGGTGTGGTTTCTTCATATGGATGCCTTCCGCCGCTAACAACTAATAACTTCACTAAGTCACCTCTTATGTAAAATTAAACATTTAATAGTTCATTCGTGAATACAATAGTTATTGAATCTTTGTACAGTCCATATGTTAACATGCAAACTCAATCTGAGTCCTAATCTATTTTTAAAACATCGTAGGTTAGAAAGATTAGGATCAAAATCCTATTAGAGGTTTGGATTTGCGCAAAGTCAAGATCGCAATAGTTGGATGTGGAACAATATCGCAACTTAATGTGCCAGGTTATTTACAACATGAACAATGTGAAATAGTGGCTCTATGCGATCCAGATATGGAAAGAGCTAGATTTCGTGCAAGTCAGTGGGGAATATCCCCTGAAATATATTCCGACTATGACGATGTCCTCAATAACAGCTATGTGGACGCTGTCGAAATACTTAGCCCCACATACTTACACGCTCAACAAATTTTAGATGGACTTTCAGCTGGGAAACATATTTCCTGCCAAAAACCGATCGCATCAACTCTGAAAGAAACCAGAGAGATAGCAAATGCGTTAAAATCAACAAACCTCAAATTCAGGGTGACCGAGAACTTTATTTTCTACCCACCAATAATGAAAGCAAAAGAATTGATGGATGAACATCTAATCGGGGAACCATCTATGGTTCGTATTCGCACAGTCAGAGGTAAGAAGTCTGAGAGAGATTTCAAAATCACTCCTGAAGCAGCTATATGGAGAAACAACCCATCGCTTCATGCAGGTGGTCTCCTTTACGACGATGGCTGGCATAAATATGCTACAGCTATTTGGTGGCTAGGCAACATAGAACAAGTACAGAGTATTGTGACACTAAACGATAATTTACTAGACGATACTCCTAGTGCCGCAATCTGGAAATTTGAAA
>CAUZEB010000172.1:0-3897 GCA_963578655.1 Dehalococcoidia bacterium
TTAGCTAAGAAAGTGCAAATATAAGTAAGGGCTTCTTGGAAAGCGGTTCCTCCATCTGTTCCTTGTTCAATCATAGCTCCACCTGCAGCACCATTCGCGAAAATGAGGACAGTATCGTTCGTACTCTGGTCTCCATCTACGTCAATCATATTAAATGAAGCGCTTACTGCTTCTGACAATGAGGTTTGGAGAAATTCTTTCTCAACCGATGCGTCTGTTGAGATGAAGGCCAACATTGTAGCCATATTGGGGTGGACCATACCTACACCCTTTGCAGCTCCGCCTAAGGTGATTTTCCTTCCCCCTATATCCACAGAAACAGCCAAATATTTTGGGCGTGAGTCTGTGGTCATAATAGATTGAGCGAATTTATCGCCATCATTAGCGTTCGGCCTAACATTCCCAATGTTTTGACGGATAAGTGCCATCGGCAGTTCTACGCCAATCATGCCAGTACTACACACAAGCATTTCCTCTGGATCAACTCCAACGACATCGGCTGCTAATGAGGCTAATTCCAGGGCGTCTTTAAAACCTTGCTCTCCTACAGCACAGTTAGCGCACCCACTATTAGCTACTACGCCTCGGGACATTCTCTTACGTGCCCTCTCTTTACTAACCGTTACTGAAGGTGAGAGGATGCTGTTCGTGGAAAAAGTCGCCCCAATATTGGCTAAGGACTCCGATACTAAGATGCCTAAATCCAGCACATTGTCGCCGGCAGATTTTAAACCGGCGTAAGTTCCACCTGCCAAAAATCCCTTCGGAGATGTTACACTTCCGTTTTGGACCAATTCTATTATTGTTGACATAAAGTGTTCCCTCAAGTTGCAAAGTGGTGCTCGCACAACGAGCAAGTATATCATAATGGTCTTAATGGGAAAAGACATGCGCCCTGGTTCATTGCTACAGTGTTAAGAATATTAATATGAATCTATTACCTATTTTATGTATTAAGAGGTTCATTCACGTCTACTTTTTCGACACAACATACTTCCATAAGATTTTAGATACTAGATTTGAATCACAATTTAATTATAGGAGGATGCTGGATGCTAAACATTTCTTTGAAGGAGGCGCTTGAGATTTGCGATTCTGCTATTTCGAAGGCGAGACAATTGGGAATAACTATCGCTGTTTCTGTTGTCGATTCCGGTACCAACTTAGTTGCGATGCAGAAAATGGACGGGGCATTAATTTTAGGAATTGATGGAAGTAAAGGGAAAGCCGTTGCCTCTGTTATATTTGGACAACCCAGTGGTGAATTGGAAACAAGATCCAATAGACCTACCATGAAAGCAATCCTGATTCAATGGGGAGGGCGCTTTATTATGGGTCAAGGGGCATTACCGATAATACGAGACGGACAAATCATAGGTGCTTGCGGGGTTGGTGGTGGTACTCCAGAAGAAGACGAAATGTGTGCTCAAGTGGGGATAGAAGTTCTGTAAGCAATGTCTTGTCACCTTAGGATTAAGCGGATGTTTCTAAGTATTTGATGTGTTACAATGGCGCAGAATCTTGAACCTACCGGAGGATGATCTCATATGACTTCAAATATTGTTCTGTCTAACGTTGAATATAAATCTGTTGGAAAGCGACCCATTCGCCACGATGGTTATGATAAGGTAACCGGCAAAGCTCTTTACGGCGCAGATATTAACTTACCTGGTCTATTATATGGGCATGTATTGAGGAGTCCGCATGGTCATGCAAGAATTCTCTCCATTGACATAACAAAGGCTGAAGCCCATCCTGACGTTCGGGGTATTATAACTTCACAGGACTTACCCATACAGACGGTAGAAAATGTGGTGCTAGGAGTAGGGCCTGCCGTAAATGTTAAATACTTATCTAGTAATGTTTTGGCACGTGACAAGGTGCTGTACAAAGGACATCCAGTTGCCGCTTTAGTGGCCACTAATCCACATGTTGCTGAAGAAGCATTAGGACTTATTGACGTCCAATACGAAATCCTTTCGTCAGCAACAAATGTGGAAGATGCATTGGAACCTAAAGCTTCGCAATTACATGATGAATTTCCTGGAAATATTGCCAGTCATACGGAAACCGTTCTAGGCAATATAGACAGAGGATTCGAAGATGCCGATATAGTGGTCGAACGTGAGTTTAGGACTAAAACAGTACATCAAGGCTATATTGAACCTCATACAGCTACAGCCTGGTGGACCCCCTCTAGCAATAAAATTACTATCTGGTGTAGCTCTCAAGGACATTTTTCCATGAGAGATAGGACTGCAATTATCGTCGGCGTCCCGGAATCAGATATAAAAGTTATACCTATGGAAATCGGGGGTGGATTTGGTGGGAAGACAACTATATATCTCGAACCTCTTGCCGCTCTACTGTCCCGTAAGAGTGGGCACCCAGTGAAATTGACTATGTCTAGAGCTGACGTTCTCGAAGCATCTGGACCGACCTCTGGGTCCTATATGAAATTCAAGATGGGTGCGACTAAAGATGGTAGATTGACGGCAGCACAGGCCGAGCTGAAATATGAAGCTGGAGCATATCCCGGATCACCCATTGCGGCGGCCGTTCAATGTGTTTTTTCCCCTTATGATATTGAAAATGTGACAATTGATGCTTACGATGTTGTTTGTAATCTGCCGAAAATTACAGCCTATAGAGCCCCCGGTGCTCCCGCTGCTGCTTTTGGAGCGGAGCAGATTGTAGACGAAATAGCCAATCTGCTTAGTATAGATGCCCTTGAATTCCGAATATTGAATGCAGCCAAAGAAGGGACTCGCCGTGCCAACAGTGTGATAAACCCACCTATAGGATGTGTTGAAACAGCTCAAGCGGCTAAAGATCACTCTCATTACAAAACAGCGTTAGAGGGAACATATCGAGGGCGCGGAGTAGCTTCGGGATTTTGGATAAACGGTGGAGGGCCTGCATGTGCTACGGCAAATGTGAATTTTGATGGTACCGTTAGCCTAACGATAGGTTCCATGGATATTGGAGGATCCAGACCAGCGTCCGCTCAACAATTTGCTGAAGTTCTGGGTATATCCGTAGAGGACATTAATCCTCAGGTGGGTGACACTGATTCTATTGGCTGGACATCAGTAACTGGAGGCAGTGGTGTTGCATTTAAAACTGGATGGGCATGTTTTGAAGCTGCGCAGGATGTTAAAACTCAGATGATTCTAAGGGCTGCTCAGATCTGGGATACTACAGCGGATGAGATCGAGCTAATAGACGGTGTGTTTCGACATAAATCCGATTCAGAATTGCGAATGACTTTCAAGGAACTCGCCGATGAGACTCGCGACACGGGAGGGCCTGTCGTCGGTCGTGCTAACCTCAATCCTGGTGGGGTTGGTAGTGCTTTTGCTACGCATATAGTTGATGTTGAAGTAGATGCTGATACAGGGAAAGTCACAATCCTACGCTATACGGCCGTTCAGGATGTGGGTAAAGCTGTTCATCCAAGTTATGTTGAAGGTCAGATACAAGGGGGTGTGGTGCAAGGTATAGGATGGGCACTGAATGAAGAGTATTATATGAATGATGACGGAAAGATGATGAATGCTTCGTTATTGGACTATAGAATGCCAACAAGTTTAGATTTACCAATGATTGATACGGTGCTCGTTGAAGTTGCCAATCCAGGACACCCATTTGGTGTCAGAGGTGTGGGTGAAGTTCCTATCGTTCCTCCAATGGCAGCTATTGCAAATGCAATCCATGACGCTGTGGGAGTGAGACTTGAAAATCTACCAATGAACCCTCAGAGCGTGTTAAAGGCCTTAAAAGCGAAAAATGAAGGTATGTAAATGCCCTATGAAATGTTCGATCCAGAATGAACGTTGAAGCCGGTCCTGGAGATTTTCTTTACGTGCCCGCCCAGTTTAATCATATCGAAGGTAA
>CAUZEB010000173.1:0-3881 GCA_963578655.1 Dehalococcoidia bacterium
CTAGAGACAGTATTTGGTTTTCAAGGTAAAAGCTATATAAAGCAAAAAAACACTGTAGTAGTTTGTGTTAACAGTAAACTAGTTGCAGATATTATGAAATCTATTTGCCCTGGCCTGTCTAATACTAAGATTATTAATCATAATATTTTATTCTCAAATCAGGAATTTTTACGTGGAGTAATTGAAGGATACTGGAATGGCGATGGACACATCAGAAAATCAGGTGCATTTGGACACTGTGTTAATCAATCCTTATTGAATCAATTTCGTATCGGTTTATCTTATTTTAATATTTCTTCCTCTTTAATGAACGGTAGTCAGGGTAATGATTTTAAGTTAAATATTACAGGGCAGAACTATCGTAAATTTTTAGCTACTATTTATAATAAATCCATTCCGGAATTAGGTATCAAGCAAAATTTAATTAATGATGGACACAAGTCTCTTTGTCCTATTCTAAGTTCTAGAGTAGAAAATTATCATGGGTGGGTATATAATCTTGAAGTTGAGGAGGACAACTCTTATTCTACTTTAAATGCAACAGTCCATAACTGTTTTGCTAAAGACTCTCAAGGCTTTTTTAAACGCACACTAATAGAGGGGTGTACTGCATCTGATAAAAATGTAAAGAGGCCCGGTTGGCCCGCATGGTGTGAAGACCCGTTTGATGTACTAACACGTGGCAGGGCCGGGAAGCAATATGTTTTCAGCATTGATCCAGCGTCAGAGAACGACAATTTCGCCCTGGTGATAATCGAACTGCATGCAGAGCACCACCGCTGTGTATATGTTTGGACCACAAATAAGAAGGACTTCTCAGACCGCAAAAGGATGCAGCTAACTGACTCTGATGACTACTATAGCTTTTGTGTTCGTAAGATCCGGGATCTCTATCGTTTATTTCCTTGTGTGAGAATAGGTATAGACTCTCAGGGTGGAGGCTACGCTATTGCGGAAGGTCTAAGAGATAAGGATAAGATAATGCCGGGCGAGAGAGCAATCTTACCGGTTATAGATGAGAAAAAAGAAGCAGACACAGATCAGCTTCCGGGCGACCATATACTGGAATTTATTCAGTTCGCAAGTGCAGAATGGACATCAAACGCTAATCATGGTCTACGAAAAGATATGGAAGACAAGGTTCTTTTATTCCCTCGATTTGATAACATAAGTCTATCTTTGGTGACTGAGCAGGACAAGATTTTCTTTAATGAATTGAGTAGTCGTTTAGGTAAGAATTCAGCAGCCCTTAAGCTCTATGACACTCTAGAGGATTGCGTTATAGAGATCGAGGAACTAAAGACAGAACTATCTACAATTGCTGTCACCCGTACCCCTAGCGGTAGAGAGAAGTTTGATACCCCGGAAATTAAGCTAGATACAGGCAAAAAGGGTCGCATGAGAAAAGACCGTTATAGTGCCCTTGTTATCGGTAATATGATGGCTCGCTCTATGGAGCGGGAAATAACGGCCCCTCCCTATATTTCTATTGGCCGAGTAGCAGCCGCAGAACAATTAGCTAAAATAGACCCAAACAAGCCCATGTTTACGGGTTCTGAAGATTTTGCGGGATATTCTCCGAATTGTGTGGGTATCGTCCGTAAAAGTTAATAGGTATTGGTGTAGATACAATAGGTATTGCATATGTCTTTTTTAAAAGAGCTAATCTATGAGTAATTCAAAAACACGATATCCTAAGAGTGAAGATGATAATCGGAAAGCATTGGGAGAAGGTCCAGCCTATGTAAGCTGGGATACTGACAAAGAACGAACCAAAGCTATCGCCACATATAGTCAGGCGTTAGAAGAATCTGAATACGCCACTGCCAACTACCGTAGAAATTTCGAAGGTGTAACCTCATACGCTGACGGTAGACCGGGGCTAAGATCAGCCGACTTTGATTGGTTTAGATCAGATCAGGCCGCTCCTGTTAAGCCGAAAGATATCATCTCATACGCTCGATTTGTATATCGTAGAGTAGGAATAATTCATAATGCTATTGATCTTATGGGCGATTTCGCCTGTCAAGGAGTTCGTATAGTTCACCCCAATCCTCGTGTAGAAGCTTTCTATAACAGTTGGTTTAGACAGGTAGGTGGGAAGTTTGTGTCGGAGCGTCTAGGTCATTTACTATTTAGAGAAGCTAATGTTCCTCTACGTATGTTCACTGCTAAGGTGAATAAAACCAAAAGACTAGAGATGCAGAAGGCCGTGGGAACGGCGGACCTATCATCAACCAAGGATACTATTCGATTTAATAAGGCGGAAATCCCGTGGAGATATAATTTCCTGGACCCGTTATTGGTCGAGCCTGTTGGTGGTTCTTTAGCTACTTTATCTAAGCGAAAGCAACTGTCTTTACAGATCCCTCATTATTTGAAGGAGGAAATTAGACGGCTAATAGCGAGTAAAGACCCGGTGGTTAAAAGTGTCCTGGACGATATCTCTCCGGATATTATTAAAGCTGTCACAGACAACAAAAATATTATGTTGCCTAAAGACAAGACCTATCTTTATCATTACAAAAAAGATGATTGGCAAACCTGGGCCGATCCAATGACCTACTCAGCCTTTGAGCCACTTAACCTTTATCAGCGTCTACAGTTAGCAGATAAGGCGGCTCTTGATGGGGCTATCTCTAAGATCCGTGTATGGAAGATCGGTAGTTTTGAATATAAACTTATGCCATCTCCAACGGCCTCCACAACCCTAAGTAATATGCTTGGGACCAATGTTGGTGGCGGAACTATGGATATTGTGTGGGGTCCGGACATTGAACTGATTGAGACGAGCAGTGATGTGGGGAGCTTCCTGGGTGAAGAGAAATATCTGCCAACGCTAATGGCTATCTACGCCACTCTAGGAATTCCCCCTACCCTTACAGGAACATTTGGAGCGGCGGGGACAACCAATAATTTCATTTCTCTAAAAACCCTAACTGAACGCCTTAACTACGTACGTAACATCATTGTAGAGTTCTGGGCTGAACAGCTTGAGTTGGTTCAAAAAGCAATGGGATTTAGGCTGCCTGCCCACATTGAATTTGACTTCATGTATCTGGATGACCCCTCCTCTGTAGCTACTTTATTAATGAATATGGCTGATCGGAACATCATCAGTGATGAATTCGTTCAACGTCATCTTAAGGCTAATCCTGCTATCGAGAGCCGTAGAATTACAGCTGAAAATAAGAAGAGGGAGGGTTCTGGCGTGGAGAAAGTAAGTCCATATCACGAAGTAGACAAGCAGCATGGTCTGAAGAAGATTGCCTTGCAATCGGGAGTTTCTGCACCGTCTGAGGTTGGCCTAGAACTTGATCCGAAGAAGGGCGGGGAAGAATCTGCCCTGAAAATGAAAGAGAATCAAATGAAGATGGGTCGTCCAGCGGGGCCTAATAAGTCCGGCTCTCCTGGTAGACCTAAGAATACGAAAGACTCGGCTCCGAGACAGAAGAAGACATTTAAGCCGAAAAATAAGGCGGCGGTTGAGATGTGGGCTAAAAAGGCCCAAGAGATTATCTCCTCATTTGTTAATCCCCAACTACTTAAATCTTTAGATAAAAAACAGCTACGCAGTTTAAATGCGGCACAGTTCTCAGACCTAGAACGATTGAAATTCGAGATTTTGTGTAATTTAACTATGGACAATGATATATCTGAAGCTGCAATAGCCACTAGTGCTCGAATACCGAACAATGCGGTACATGCAGAATTTGACGCCTGGGTAGAGGAGGCCCTGGAGTATCTCGATCAGAAGACCTTTACGGTTGATGAGATACGGAACCTTAGGGTTTCTTTTTATGTAAATAAAACGGAGAGTGAATAATGACAAATCTAATAGACGTATATCCAGCGGAAGTAAAGGCCGGGCTCCAACATAG
>CAUZEB010000174.1:0-3859 GCA_963578655.1 Dehalococcoidia bacterium
GTGGTGTGTCATTTTTCGAATACGGTATATAACAGGATCTCTCATATTTATGTTAGGAGAAGCCATGTCTATTTTGGCTCTTAAAACGTGTCTTCCATCAGTAAATTCACCCATCTTCATGCGTTCAAAAAGATCCAAGTTTTCTTTTATTGACCGTCTCCTGTATGGGCTATCTTTCCCAAATTCAGTAAGAGTTCCACGATAAATCCGAATCTCTTCGGCGCTCAAACTATCAACATATGCATTCCCATCTTTAATTAGCTGGAGGGCGTACCGATATAGTTTCTCAAAATGGTCTGAAGCATAAAATTCCTTATCTCCCCAAGAAAACCCGAGCCATGTAACGTCCGACTTTATAGAATCGACATATTCTGTATCTTCTTTAGCCGGATTGGTGTCATCAAACCTAAGGTTACAAAGACCTCCGACGTAATCACCTGCCAAACCAAAATTTAGACAAATAGATTTGGCATGGCCTATGTGAAGGTAGCCATTAGGTTCCGGCGGAAATCTCGTGTGCACACGACCGTTATATTTATTAGTCAACAAATCTTCGTCTATGATGTTGCGAACAAAATCTGAAGACTTAGTTCCTGAGGTTTCCATAGCTCCCATTTCTTGATCTCCTAATGTTCGGAGGGATAAAACTTTCTTCCTGACATAGGACGATTGATATCAAAGCAGGTTCGTTTGGTGAATTATCTAGTAATTTGCACTCTATTTACGGTTTCACTTTTTAGTACAAGCATTTTGTCTTATACACCGTAGATAAGTAATCTATTTTACCTGAAACGCCTGAATTAAAGCGATTAAATTACTTACTAACTCTTTGATAGCAATATCCTTAATATTTCTGGAGATGCTTGCATAGCACGCTCCTTTAAAATTTCGGGAGGGAGACTTCCTAGGGGATGTTCAAGTATCACACAAGGATAACCGGGTATTCCAGCGAGATTAGACATAGCCTTAGCACTTGATATGAAAGGTTCCGTACAGATGACTGCTGCTGGCACTCCCCTTTTTTCGAATTCAATAGCGTCATACACACTGCATGACGAGCAAGAACCTCAATCACCCGACGAAGTAATTATAGCTCCACATTCCCCTACAAGATCATCGATAATACTTTCCGGGCACGGTTTAGATGCATTCTCCTTATTTCTAAACATAACTCCACCAAACTCCACTTGGTCTGATAAAATCTCGTATACCATCTCCAGTATCAAATCTGAGTTATGCTTCCCATTTGCCAACAACCCGACCTTAATGCCATTTAAGGTCTCAGGCCTGGGAGCAATAACAGCATTAGAGTGAATTGGTTCAGAGGTAGGATCAAGGACCTCAATTTTAAATTTATCGTTCATTATTCAACCTCAGCGAATTACAAGTTTAAATTTCGTGACTATACTTCTTGGCTTAGACGTATTTTCTTAGTGACTGACTTTGAATTACTGCCACCACCCCAGAGCGGTATTACACTGGAAAAAGCCCCCGCAGGGCCTCCTGCAACAATCAATGTAATGTTTTCTTGACTCTCGACTACTCCTCTCATTGAATTCAAGTTCTTACGATCCGAATCGGGAATCATAACTCCTCCTACGAACCATTCTCTTAATTCGCGTCTGCTTATTTTGCAAAGTTCCGATTTGACTTGATTCTTAGACCATCCAGCCCGCTTCATATGACCAATATACTCTGGAGACAATAATATTGCGATTTCTCCTTGTTGTGGCCCAGCTGTAAACATGGCATCTCTAAAACTGAGTAATATTTCTTTTGGCAGGTTACTGTGATGATTACTAACCTGAACAGGAGATAACCCAGCAAAAACAGTAACTGAGTTCGATTCGCCAGATTGTCCACGTTCTACGCTTAAGGAATCCCATGGGCTTGTTACTTCATCTTCAGCTATACACCATGTATATTTACCAGCGTGCCCTAATGTTGCTTTATCCAGGATACCCGAAACAGCACCAGTTACATTCGAGATTACCAATCGAATAGCTCTCCCTATAGTGGCATTTGCCCTACAACCTGAACCAAAGACGTTAACTCCTGAATTTATCCCTAACTGACGGGTGATTGGCCCGTTCACTACTGTTAAAACAGCAGCTCCCATTGTACTAACGCTTACAGCATGAAGGTTAAATTGTCTCTGACACATGGCTTCAGTCGCTGCTAACACTACAGGTAAGTACTCCGGTAAACAACCAGCCATTACGGAATTTATTACTACTTTCTCAACCGTAACAATTCGTCCTTTAACAGGTTCTATTCCTACGATTTCCGATGGTCCTAAAGGTGTGTGATGCAAGAACTCTTCTACTTTCTCAGCTGTTGGTGGAATAACAGGTAATCCATCAGTCCATCCAGCATAAAAATAGTGTTCTATCGCTTCACCTATTCCGTTAAATTTCAATTTACGGGAAATTAACCGCTGTATCTGCATTTATTACTCCCTGATCTCATACGTTAACAACACAATGGATTATAAAAGGCCTAAAATGAACTGGTCAACAGAACTCATACAATATACAGAGTAATATAAGTCAGCAAGGTGCACTTGCTTCCAATAGTATATTGATTAACCTCTAGTCAATTATTTCACATCTAATAGGTATATGTACTGACCGGATCACTATTGATAAATAGCAAGGCTTGAATAATATCTCTTTCCCCAGTTATTTCCACTCTTGAATACCTCTGTGCTTAGTTGTAAAGTAGGGACTGTGCCTGCAATTCCATAGATATATTGTCTACAGGAGGATACGATGGTAACAATGAAAAGAGAACCATCGGTGGTGGTAATCCAATTATCCGGCGGAAACGACTACTTAAACACCGTAGTACCCTACAACGAGGGTCTCTATTACGATTTCCGCACAACGGTTAACATACATGAAGAGAAAGTTCTTCCGTTGGACGGTAACTACGGATTTTCACCGTCTATGGCTCCAATGAAACGATTATGGGATGAGAATAACGTCGCGATTATCAACGGTATCGGATACCCTAACCCGAACAGGTCACACTTTCGATCGATGGACATTTGGCACACCGCCGAACCAGACAAAATAGGCAAAGACGGCTGGTTAGCGCAAGCTATTAAAAGCCTCGATCCTAAGGGGGAAAACGTCCTGACAGGAATCAATTTCGGTAGAGGTCTACCGAGGGCTTTGGCATCTCACGGCGTCCCAGTCGCATCTGTAGGGAATTTAGAGACTTATGGCCTGTTCCCTGACGTTGACAATACCCAGGAGAAAGATAGGATTCTTTCAGCATTCTCACAAATGTATGCTGGAACAGATGGCAAGACCGCCGTTCTAGACTTTCTAGGTCAAACTGGGACCGATGCCCTGAAAGGAGCTGATATTTTAAGAACCGCTCCTGCACTATATTCATCTAATGTGGAATATGCATCAAATTCTATCGCCCAAAGTATGAAGAGTATTGCGCAAGTAATGTTTGCCGACCTTGGCACGCGAATTTACTACACCCAACACGGAGGTTTTGATACTCATCAGGGCGAATTGATAACTCATTCCAACCTTTGGAAAGAGGTAGCAGGTGCGGTGAGCGATTTTATGGATGATCTTAAGGAACACGACCAAGAGGACGAAGTAATCATCTTGGTATTCTCTGAATTCGGTCGTCGAATCAAAGATAACGGTTCTGGTACGGATCACGGATCCGGAGGGGGTGCATTCGTAATAGGTAAAAACGTGAATGGAGGCATGTACGGTCAATACCCATCACTGTCAGAAGTAGATCAACTGGAAGGTGATTTACTCTTTAATAACGATTTTCGTTCCACTTATTCAACTATTTTAGAAAAATGGCTAAAAATAGATCCTACACC
>CAUZEB010000175.1:0-3799 GCA_963578655.1 Dehalococcoidia bacterium
AATTCACGTCTTTCTAAAGTGGATGGGTCATGAAAATACGCCAACTTATGTTTCCCTCCTATTATCTTAACTTAGACTTTCCTAGCTCTGTTGTCTGCCACAGACAATACTTCGGATATTAAACTGTTAATTGGAGTTGGAATTCCCATATCTTTCCCAAGTCTGTCGATAGCCCCATTTAAAACACTCAATTCAAGTGGATTTCCAGCAATTAAATCGTCGTACAAGGAAGATGTCACATTAAAGTTGACGCTCTTAAAATGATTCATCGTTGACTCAACTACATCTTCCGCCAAGTTAACTCCTAATGCCCGACCAACCTGTGACACTTCGTCCATGACCGTTCTGACAAGATTATGGGTCCTCGGTAGACTATTTATCTCAAGGAAACTAGCACGTGTCACAGACGCCATACCACTTAATGCACATATATATATTAGTTTTTCCCATAAAGTTTTCAAAACATCCGTTGAAAGCTCTACATCGATTCCAGTTCTACTTAATACTTTATGTACATCTTTTGCTTTTTGAGAATGCGTCCCGTCCTCTTCACCAAAAACTACACGTACATTCCCAGTCAATTCCGCAAACACACCAGGTCGTATACGTCTGGCCCCAATATATGCAACACCTAGTAAAATCTTTTCACTACCGAATGCATCTGCCAGTTGATCACCACTACCAATTCCATTTTCCAGTGTGAGTATCATGGTACTATCTTTCACAGCGGGAGTTATAACTTTAATGGCCCCTTCGTTGTGATAACTCTTTACACAAAGAATAATTAAGTCAGCCTGCCAATCACCACTTAATCTATCTACTGCCGAAACAGATTCGGTAAAATTTCCGGATCGAACACTCTCTATAACCAATCCATCTCGTAAAATAGCTTCTAAATTAGCTCCTCTCGCTACAGCAACTACCTCTTCTCCACTCCTATTTAATACTCCAGCCAGATATCCTCCTACCGCACCAGCTGCCATTATTAATACCTTCATCTACCTACTCTCCGATAAATCTAAAATGGATTGGAAGCATCTATTTACGTCACATCATATATTGTCAATTTGAGGTTAATCTGGCTCTGTTGTCTGCCACAGATAATACTTCGTATATAAAACTATTAACTGGAGTCAGAATGTCCATGTCTTTTCCAAACCTGTCGATAGCTCCATTTAAAACATTCAATTCAAGTGGATTTCCAGCGATTAAATCACCGTACATAGAAGATAATAAATCAAAGTTCAGGCTCTTAAAATAATTCATCGTTGACTCAACTACATCTTCCGCCAAGTTAATTCCTAATGCCCGACCAACCTGTGATACTTCGTCCATGACCGTTCTAACAAGATTATGGGTGCTCGGCAGACTATTTATCTCAAGGAAACTAGCACGTGTCACACATGTCATACCACTTAATGCACATATATATATTAGTTTTTCCCATAAAGTTTTCAAAACATCTGACGAAAGTTCTACATCGATCCCGGTCTTGTTTAATACCTCATGTACTTCTTTTGCCTTTTGAGAATGCGTTCCATCTTCTTCACCAAAAACTAATCTAACCTCCCCCTCTAATTCTGCAAACACTCCGGGTCGTAGGCGTTTGGTTCCAACATATGCGGCTCCAAGTAAAATCTTTTCACTACCGAATGCATCTGCCAGTTGATCACCACTACCAATTCCATTTTCCAGTGTGAGTATCGTGGTACTATCTTTCACCGCAGGAGTTATAACCTTAATGGCCTCTTCATTATGATAACTCTTTACACAAAAAATAATTAAGTCAGCCTGCCAGTCACCACTTAATCTATCTACTGCCGAAACAGGCTCGGTGAAATTTCCGGATCGAACGCTTTCGACAATCAACCCATCTCGTAAAATAGCTTCTAAATTAGCTCCTCTGGCTACAGCAACTACCTCCTCTCCACTCCTATTTAATATACCAGCTAGATATCCTCCTACTGCACCAGCGGCCATAATTAACACTTTCATCTATCCAACTCCTATAATCTCCAGTGTAGCCCAGCTATTTCAGAAACTAGGGAAGATAATTATTCTTCGAAACTTATATTACAAATGCGATAGACGCCTATGGCACTAGGATTTATTAGTTCCCTTAAGTTCAATCAGAAGATTTTTATAGGTCTTATCGGTTTTATTTACGACTCTATGAATCATATGAGAATCGTGATACTTCCAAGATCCTTGCAAAGGTTGGCCGACTTCTGAGGTACCATCATCGTATTCTACAGTTAAGCCTCCGCCTTCTAGAACTATTGTTATGTAATCTCTCGAATGCATATGCCAGTCGCTTTCTTCATCAGGTCCAACTATAAGGTTCCAAACTTTAACCTTGTCATTTTCAAAGACAACATTTGTGGCGATTTCACCAAGTGGAGCATTACCCCTGGGCATTTATTTACCTCCTTACAACTAGGACAATCGATTACTATCACATTATTCTATGATTATTCCTTTAACTCAACAATGGAGTTACTGTACAAGGCCTTCCCTATGTTCGTTACTCTATGGACAGAATTTTTCTGGCCCATTACTACTTGACCTAATGCATATTCTTTTTCTTCTTCACGGCCATTTTCATATTCAACTAATAGAATCCCAGCTCTCGTAACCGTGAATAAATATTCGTTGAAATGCTGATGCCATGCGCTAGACTGACCCGGCGATAATACAAGATTCCATACTTTAACCAAGTCATTTTCGAAATATATTTCGGTCCCTATGTCGCCTAATTCCAAATTCAACAGAAACCTCCTAAATAGAGAAATTTAGAAATATCGGACAAATGAATTATACGTCATAATTTAGCAATGTTCATCTTTACAACTGTGTGAAGGGATATTCACATAACAGCATCATACTGATAAAATGCAGAACAGAGAAACCAATATACTGAGGCGATTAATAATGATACCTTGTTTTGACGCAATAAAGTTAATAGAAAACCTTCGTGGAGACGCATTAGTTGTTTCAACTTGTACTCCTACCCAATATTGGCAAAATATATCATCACGAGAAGACCTAGATCTTTCTCTTCCTGGAACTATGGGCAAGGCGTCTTCCCTTGCGTTGGGCTTGGCCTTAGCTATTCCAGACAAGAAAATTATTGTCTTGGATGGTGATGGAAGTATCTTAATGAATTTAGGTAGTTTGATAACAATTTCTGGTAGCGACTCTAAAAATCTAATTCATTTTGTATTTGAAGACAGGGAATATTACACTACCGGTAGCCAACCCATACCAGGAGCAGGTATATCTAACATTTCTGAAATAGGAAACTCTTCAGGTTATAAGATAACCAAAGAATATACCGACATAGAGATATTTAAAGATGATTTACCTTCCATATTACAATCTACTGGACCTGTTCTAATTACTTTATTGGTCAACCATCCAGTTAAAGTTCCTTCACTTAAAATCAATCCTAAACAGACATTACTGGATATCAAAAAATCACTATCGAATCAATAGTGGTATAGTTTAAAAACTCAACTTAGGCAAATTCGAGGTGCTACAAATGCCCAATGGCAACCAAATAGGTAGAATCCAAACGGTCTTGGGTCTTATAGAACCAAGTGAGCTGGGTGTTACACTTACTCATGAACATTTATTGATCGATTTGACCATTGTTTCTGACTGGGGACTCTCTGACTCTGCCAGCCGTAAGGAATTTTACGAAACGCCCGTTGGCTTAGATACAATAGGTCGTATAAGACATTATGGCTACCCAAATTTTGATAATTCAAGACTTCTTAGTGTCGATACCGCAATCGAG
>CAUZEB010000176.1:0-3769 GCA_963578655.1 Dehalococcoidia bacterium
CACCAAGATTTTTGCCGGATAGTAAATAAAACAGCTGCTAGAGAGGCCCCCACTGGCCTGATTGATATGGCATTCTACAGAGACAAGGTAGATATTCCCGCCCACTACTACTTACAACGAGGGTACTCCATAGAGGTATTAGATGACTATAGTGTGGGCACTTGTAAGACGTATGGTAAGCCAATGTATAATAGGGCAATGGTTCCTATTCTTACAGAAGATGGCGAAAAGATCCTAGGATTCACAGGACGTAGTATATTTGAGCAGTGTGCAAAATGCAAACAGTGGCACAATCCTGAGAAGGACTGCTACTTTTTTCCTAAATGGTTACACTCTAAGGGGTTTGAGGGAGAAAGAGTTCTTTATAACTACTGGAGTGCCATTCAACATATACAAGACAGCGGCGTAGTAATCCTGGTGGAGTCACCAGGAAATGTGTGGAGACTAGAGGAATCCGGGATACACAACTCTGTTGCTATTTTTGGTACTACTTTAAATGATGACCAGAAACAGCTAATAGACGAGTCCGGAGCATTCTCAATTATTGTGCTAATGGATAATGATGAGGCGGGTCGTGTGGCTGCTAAAAAAATCAACGAACAGTGCTGTAAGATATATCGGATGTACTTTCCAACAATTACAACTGGAGATGTGGCCGAACTTAGTGTAGACAGCGTTACTTCAGACATTAAACCGTGGATTGATCAAGCAAAGGAAAAATATCTATGATAAACAAATATCGTATAGGGGATAGGATTAGTGGTGGTGGGGTTGTTTATGCACTCTTCTGTCCGCGTGAGTACTTTATTATTTGGCTAAAGACTCAGGGTTTAGGGCTCAATGATCCCTGGCCTGCCCATTCATGGGATACTAAATGTCCAGATTGGACTGATCACCCTGTGTATTATTTGAGGTTTGACGAGCCTGTTGCACCGGGAACCTTTGAAGAGTTTGCCGAACAGAACCCACAGATACATGAGACATATCTATATAGGGAATATGAGAAGTGGCCTAAGGTAAGTAGACTGGCTGTCCCTGAGTCAGAACTTACATTAGAAATAGATATTGATAAGATAATGGACCAATTACTAGAACCGTTAGAAGGAGAAGAATCTGATGAATAATACCCCGTGGGACTTAGACCAGCATGCTCTAAACTACTTGAGTCATAAGGCCGAAGCTGATAGACAAAAAGCTTTTACATCCTTAAGTTTATTATTAGATCACTCTGCTGGCATAGGAGATCATTCTACCAATGACTATTATCAAAACTTAGATGTCGCGTTGGATACTCTTGTGGATGCTGAGGATCGCATAGAAATTTTACATAAATATTTCTTAACCCAGGAATGGGAAGATGATAAGTCCATTCATGGAACCTAAGGAGGAATAGACAGTGAAAATCTTCTATATTGTATCGGAGTGGCCCAAGTATTGTAATGAAGATCCCGAATGTGGTGACCAAGATTTTGGTGGTGACTGTTATGGATATCATGTAGAATTTGAAGGGCAGACCTTGGCCGATTATGGAGATGACTATCATGATGACGGGGGTAGTAAGTGCGAGGGGTTCATAGATGGCTATACATTTGCCCTTGGTATAAAACAATTTGATATAGAATATAAACAAGAGATAATGAAATGACACAAATCATCGGCTTTGCCGGTAAAAAACAGAGTGGGAAGAACACCAGTTGTAACTTTGTTATGATGTTGAAGATTAAAGAGTATGGAATCTCTCAACATGTCCGTATCCATCCTACAACTGGAGTCCTAGAAGTTAAAGATGTTCTCGGTCAAAAGATTGCTGGAGGAGGGTTCTTTCCATTTGATGGGGCCAATGTGAATATGGAAAGTATCTATGCATCCGTAGGACCGTTCTGTAAGATGTACGGCTTTGCTGATGCCCTTAAAGATATAGCTATCAATGTGCTGGGATTACCCAGAGATAAAGTATATGGAACAGATGAGGATAAAAAAACGCTTACTCATCTTTTATGGGAAAATATGCCCGGAGTAACAACCGAGGTTACTCCACAAGATCCTGTGGCCAAAGAGGTTGCAGGACGGCTGGGTATATATTATGAAAAAGTTCTTAGTGGGATCGTTTATCATAAACCAGGACCAATGACTATCCGCGAAGTCCTCCAATATATGGGTACAGAGATCTTTCGGAAAATGTATGCAGGAGTTTGGGGTGAAACACTCATGCGAACCATTGAACGAGATAATCCTGATGTAGCATTAATCTACGATGTTCGTTTTGATAATGAAATGATATGTCTGACCGAAGAGGGCGGGTCTATTATTGGTCTCAGGCGAGATATCTTCGACAGTCAGGATACCCATACTAGCGAACAAATCAACTTTGACCTGTGTAGTCTAGTACTAGAAAATGGTGGTATGGATATTGAGCAGCAATGCGAGGCTATCTATCACGCTCTAGTCCTGCTTAAATGTAAAAATATACCTCAAGCAATAGTGGGATAAAATGCCAATACCAATCGTTTATTTTAGAAGCAGTTCTTTTGGCTGTCATCGCTTCTGCCCGATGCAACATTATTCTGAGTATACTTTGGGCTGGAGAGGGCCATCTAATAAAAAAGCAGACAAGGGTACTATCTGTCATAAGGTTCTAGAGCTTTGTGCCCTCTGCAAATTAGCGATTCAGCGGGGCGAGAAGGTTGTTGAGGATAATGATATCGGCGAGATATTTACAGACCAATATGATCCTGAGTATCTCAACGACATAATCTCCCGTGTGTACATGTTCTATACCACTCACCTTACCCATCATACTTGGGAAGACAAGGATTTTAAAGATTGTGTTAAATGGGTGTGGAAAGCATTGGAGTATAATAATGGAATGTTCGATCCAATGAACTGTAATGTGGTTGATGCCGAACCCCATTTCGATTTTGAGCTACCTTTCGACTGGGCAGAGTATGATTATAAAGTAGAGGGAAAACAATTAAAAGGAAATTTGGCCCTTAAGGGTACTATCGATTTGATTGTGGATCGCGGCAACGGCGTGTATGAGATCTGTGATTGGAAAACTGGCAAACGTTTAGATTGGGCCACTGGTGCTACCAAGGATCAGACCAAGCTTTTTAGTGATGCTCAGCTTAGAATTTATCACTACGCCGTGACCAAGCTCTATCCTGAGGCCAAGACTTTCATCGTTACTATATATTTCATTAACGATGGTGGAGCTTTTACTGTTCACTTCCAAGATTCAGACCTGGAAAAAACAGAAGATATGTTACGTAAGAGATTTGAAGCTATACGTGATACAGAACGACCAGCACTGATTCGAGAGATAGATAGGAAACAAACATGGAAATGCCGCAAGCTATGTCACGCGGGCATGACCAGTTTTGAGGATGACGAAGGCTTCCAGCATATTGATGAGTTTCGCCCAGGACAGGTCAGCAGGTACAAGCAGCCTATGACCAAGTGTGAGCAGTTAAAGTATATGATTGAAAAAAAGGGGATTGAGTGGGTTACGGAGAACTATAAGCATCCTGACCATGTGCATGGGCTCTATAAAGAGCCAGGGAGTATTGAATAATGCCGGGTAGAAAATGGACTGCTGAAGAAGACTCTATTGTAGAAGAAGAATATCTCTCTTCTTCCATAGAAGACTTAGCAAAAAAACTAGACAGAACTATTGCAAGTGTAAAAAAAAGAGCACATAGCAAAGAAATTATAAAAACAGTTCCTTGGTGGAGTCCAGAGGAAGATATTATCTTAAGAAACCACTATACTA
>CAUZEB010000177.1:0-3767 GCA_963578655.1 Dehalococcoidia bacterium
AGGTCAGTATTAAAGTCCTAGAGGGTGACAGGGAACGACTTCAGGTGTTCCAAGGTGTGGTTATTCGTAACAGAGGTAGCGGGCCGGGTGCTTCTTTCACTGTAAGGCGAGTGTCCTATGAAATAGGCGTGGAGAGAACCTTCTTGATAAATTCTCCGGTTGTTGAATCGGTTCAGGTCGTTAGACAAGGAGCTGTACGGCGATCAAGACTCTATTACCTTAGGGGATTGTCTGGCCGTGCTGCACGGATACGAGAGAAGGGTCGTAGATAGAAGAGATCGTCTTATTGGGGTTGTCTGACCACAGAAATAATTACAATACGCCAGAACCCGAGTTATGAAATTTGCCGAAGTAGCAGTCGACGCACCAACAGGCTATAACCAGACATTCAGCTTTTCTGTTCCGACGTCGCTTGTTGTTTCTCCTGGGCACATTGTCCAAGTCCCTTTTGGACCTCGCAAACTACAGGGTGTGGTTTTTTCTTTAGAAACTTATCCGCAGGTTGAAGACACCAGAGATATAATAGCCCTCGTTGATGAAAATATTGTTCTCTCGGATAGCCATTTGGAACTGGCCAGATGGATCAGCAAATACTACATGTGTACTCTATTTGAGGCTGTTACCCCTATGCTCCCGCCAGGATCTCGTATACGAGAGAAAATCCTTATTTCCATGGTGTATGATGTTGCGTTTGAACATTCCAAAGTGTCCGCAATACAGCTTAAAGTTTTGGAATATATGGATGGTAAAAGAGATCTTGATCAAGAACATCTGATTAAAGTATTTGGTGATTCAGTTCGCAAGACTGTTAGAACATTGATAGCGAAACATCTTCTCACAAGGAAAGTTCATTGGAGCAAGCCGGCTGCTCGACCTCGCGTGACATTTCACATACGTGCTGTACACAGTAAAGCTCAAGAAATGAGAGAATGGCTGTCTACGGGGGCTAAAGGAAGACCTAGGCAAACGGCGCTAGTCCGCCGTCTAATGGAAACTCAATACTCGGTATCTTTGCCAAAATTACGTAAAGAGTATGGTTACAGTACGGTAAAGACTTTGCTTGAACGAGGATGGATCGATAAAGAGACAATTATCCTCGATCGAGACCCTCTAGAAAAAAGGATAGCTCATGTTTATGGAAGGACTCATCTTACTACCGATCAAAAAGCCATTGCTATGGATGTCCGATTCAGCCTGCTTAATGACAACAGGAATGATAGAACCTTTTTAATTCAAGGTGTTACAGGTAGCGGTAAAACAGAAGTTTATCTTGATTCTGTAAAGTATTGTCTTGAAGCTGGTAAGAGAGCCATCATTCTTGTTCCAGAGATATCACTAACGCATCAAATAATTGATAGATTTGTTTCTAGGTTCAACAAAGAACGTGTTGCTGTGTTACACAGCGGACTAAGTATCGGCCAAAGATTTGATCAGTGGTGGAAAATAAAACGCGGTGCTTATGACATAGTCATAGGGTCAAGGAGTGCCATTTTTGCCCCTGTTGAAAATCTGGGTCTGGTAATCATAGATGAGGAGCACGAATGGACATATAAGCAACAAGATTTAAACCCTCGGTACCATTCTAGAGACGTTGCCTTACACCTGGCATCTGTATCGAGGAGTGTTGTTTTGCTAGGTAGTGCATCACCTGATATTGGTTCATACTACAGAGGTTTGAAAAGGGAGTTTCGTCTCCACATATTGTCCAAAAGGGTGATTTCAGAGATACATGAAGCTACCGCATTACCTGAAATCAGAAATGCACCTCTGGCGAGTGTAAACCTTGTAGACATGAGACGAGAGCTTGTTGAGGGTAACAGAAGTATATTCAGTCGCGAGCTTAGATCATCCATGATTGAGTGTCTGAACGCTAAGGAACAGATCTTGCTATTTCTGAATCGAAGAGGATCTTCATCCTACGTTCAGTGCGCTAAGTGCGGGATAGGTGTTAAATGTCGGCGTTGTGATGTGTTTATGACATACCACAAACGATTGCACTTACTGTTGTGTCATTACTGTGGGTATAAAAAACGATTACACAACAGATGTATGAATTGCCGCAGTTATCAGATGAATTTCTATGGTTTGGGTACTCAAACTGTGGTCGACGAAATCAATCTCCATTTCCCTGGGATGTCAGTGTTAAGATGGGATAGAGATTCAGCCACGAATATAAGTCGCCAGGAGGAAATGCTTGATCAATTTAGGTCTAGAAAATCGCAGATTTTAGTGGGTACTCAGATGATAGCGAAGGGCTTACATTTTCCTCATGTCACTCTTGTTGGGGTTATATCCGCCGATCAAGGCCTGACGATACCTGATTATCGAGCCGGCGAGAGGGTATTTCAATTATTATACCAAGTATCAGGCCGTTCTGGACGAGGTTCACGAGCAGGTAGAGTTATTATACAAACATATCAACCAGATAATTATGCTATTGAGGCTGCCACTCAACAAAACTATCAGAAGTTTTACAGTAAAGAGATGATGTATCGTAGAGAACAAGGAAATCCTCCATATAGTAAACTGATCCGTCTAATCTATTCTCATTCCAATCCAACGACATCTTATCGAGAAGCGACCAAAATGGCTAAAATCATATTCGAAGAGAAACAAATCCACGGCTATTCAGACATAGACATTTTGGGACCTACGCAGGCTTATCCCCCACGATTACGCGGAGAGTACCGATGGCATGTTGTTTTGCGAGGGAGAGAGCCGAAATTATTGATTTCTACGGTGAAATTTCCTAGGCGATGGATAATTGATGTTGATCCGGTATCATTTAGTTGATTCATGCATTAGGTGTTACCATCATAGATCATATAGTGAGCTATAATAGATCGGAGGGACCACTTCCATGCCAAACGAAGTTTTCTATCAAGAGCTTAATCCACTTTCATTTCTAAAGAGAAGTGTTCTTGTTTATCCCAAAAAGATAGCTGTCACCTATGGTGATGTTTGTTACACCTACAGAGAATTTCACGACCGTGTGCGACGTCTTGCTGGGGCTTTGGAAAATCAAGGTTTGCAGGCTGGAGATAGAGTGGCTTTTATGTTACCTAACATTCCGCCCATGCTTGAAGGACACTATGGTCCGTTGTGGATTGGAGCAATATTGGTTGCTATTAATGTCAGGCTTTCGTCTAGAGAAATCGCCTATATATTAAATCATTCCAAAGCCAAAATATTAATTTTAGATGCGGAGTTTGCACCTAAAATTAGAGAAATACTTGATGAAATACCCGGTATAAGTGCGTTTGTTCAAGTAGAGGATACGGTTAAAAAGGCTGACTATATCCCAGGGCTAGACTATGAATCGTTTCTTTCTTCATCAGGACCCATTAATAGCCATGTAAATCTGAAATCTGAAATCAGCACGATTAGCATAAACTATACTTCAGGTACTACAGGTCTGCCAAAGGGCGTTAAATACCATGCACGTGGTGCGTATCTTAATGCTTTGGGTGAAGTGATTGAGACAGGAATGAATTCTAAAAGTACTTATTTATGGACTCTACCTATGTTTCATTGTAATGGATGGTGTTTTACTTGGGCTGTAACCGCTGTTGGAGGTACCCACGTTTGTCTAAGGCAATTCCGAAGTGGAGAGGTATTCCGTCTCGTATCTGATAAGTGTGTCACGCATATGTGCTGCGCCCCCACTGTCTTAACGGCGCTTTATTCTTCCAAAGAAGCTCAAACTCATGACTTATCTGGTCTTACAATAGTAACGGCAGGCGCACCCCCCTCTCCACATGTAATCC
>CAUZEB010000178.1:0-3759 GCA_963578655.1 Dehalococcoidia bacterium
GCATTCAACGAACCCAAGACCGCCTCTGTTCTAGTTGCCTTGATATTAAACTGGGCTAGTGCCGCAATCACACCTTCAGTAGTTGACTCGATTGTCCCAAAGGTAGGTGCTAACGATGCTCGGGCAACAGCACGTAAGGACGCCTCTACTTGATTTAAGGATTGGCCCGTCTGAGCAAATATTCTAGCGACCTCTACTAATTTATTAGCACTGATACCTAGACCAGTAGCTAAACTATCAATGGTAGTTTGCAATCCTTTTAGTCCAGCCTTTGACTGTCCTGTAACCTGAACAATACGAATTAACTCACGTTCAAATTTGATTGCTTCTGAGACACCCGTTTGAACGGCTCGAACAAAACCGAAGATAGCTCCGGTTGCAATAGTAAATGCAGCGAAGCGACGTATGGCCAAGGCTGAATCCTTACCAAACGCCTCTATTTCATTTCGTGCTTCGTTTACATTCTTCGATACTTTATTAAGACTCTTCGCAGAGTTATTAGCGGACCTAGCTAATTGTTGATTAGAGCTGGAAGCGGCTTTTGTTGCCGCTGCAGACTTATTAATAGCATTGGTAGCAGCCGTAGCTGCTGCTTGTGTTGATTTCAGTTTATTCGTTACTGAGCCCAGAGTCTTATTTAGCTGCTTGAGTTGCTTAATAGCACTACCGGTAAAAGCGATATCAACCTTGACCTTGATCCCGGCAAGCTGCTTACGTATTGCACCACGAACCTTTTTCAGGTTTTTGGGTCCGCTTAAAACTACCGCCGCATTAATATTAAATGCCATGAATTACCTCTAAACAAAAAGCGACCTACCTTGAGATTACAAGTTTCAAAATAGATCGCTTATCCAGTTTTATTCAGCGGCTACAGCCGCATCTTTTTTACGTATCCGTCTTTTTTTGACTTCTGACTTCTCTTCATCTACTGTATCTTCAAACAATGAATCGTCAATCGGATTGCCGTTATCATCTAAAAATGGGTCAGCCTCACAATGAAAATTGCCGTCTGTATCTAATTCGCGTCCCTCAACATCAACATAGATGAATTCGGTATCTGAGGTCCAGGTAATGTAGTTGCCATTATCATTAATATGATGACCCTCTTCATCCACTAACCTTCCCTTAGAATCTACTAGCTGAAAAGATTTATTAACGAATCGATACTTGCGGAGGAACTTATTCTCGGCCAAACCAGAGTCTACCTCTTCTGTTTCCGACATCAGGTAGAAAAATTCAGTAGCACCTAAGCCCGCTACTTCATTCTCTTGGTCTAGTAAATAACTGTCTAAACCCTTAGGAAAATAAGGTT
Organism: Dehalococcoidia bacterium; assembly: GCA_963578655.1. GTDB lineage: Bacteria > Chloroflexota > Dehalococcoidia > Lucifugimonadales > CAUZEB01 > CAUZEB01. The sequence continues at coordinate 1,313 of CAUZEB010000178.1, forward strand.
CTCCTGTCTCATCATACACCAAACAGTGGGCAAATAAGTAATTAAAGCGTACAGCATCAGCTTTACCTTCACATGAGTTAGAATCAAGCTCTGTTCGGGATGATAACAGCCGTACCATCTGTGAACGCTTCTCTCTCATCTCTAAAGCCATATCGCGAGCCTCATTTAATTTGATTCCTCCACGAGCCAGTTTAAACTCCTTATCTACTATCTCAGTACGTAGAGCTTGATATTCCATCTCTAGATCATCACTCCACAGCTTACGCTTACGCAGCTCAGAGTTAATTTGATCACGCAATAGAGAGCCAGCTTCCAGCTCCTCATTAAACACCTTACGTTGAAGCTCATTAGCCTTAACTAGTTCTGCCATCTTAGGACGACGTACTGCGTACTTAACCCCTTTATGCTCAAAGCTTCTCTTTTCAGGTTTGTCTTCTATCTTATCTTTTGCCATTGTCTGTACTCCTCTTAATCCTAGTTAATAATGTCGTCACTTATACGACCCATTTGCATTACATATCGATCCCAAGATAAAGTATACTGAGAAATCTCACTCTGTGCCGCCCGTAGGTTGCTGTTCCCCGCATCTAAAATCTTTGTTCTTACCTCTTGCCACATATCCCGAAACTCTTGTTCTGTGTCACTCAAGTCCTCATCTGAATCTCCATGTGCCCATAGATATCCAAACTCCTCTTCAAACACTGCTAGAGACCCTATGATTGTGGTATCAAATTTCTTTTTTATGTTATTTAAAAGCCGCCTCTTGGACGCCTCATTGTATTTTGCACCTTGCATTGCCTATCCTCTTATCTTTCCGCCATTTGTTTCATGGCCTGATTTCTTAGTTCCATTTTGACATCCGGCAAGTTGTGTTCGTCCACGGTGCCTTTGTCAATAACTGCCTTTTCTCTCTGGTTCATCTTCACACGGGCGTTGAGATCATTCATCTCTTTGATCTTATCAGCTTCTTCTGGTGAGTTTGCCACTACAAATACATTGTCTGCATTTGAATGACCTCCTCCTTTAGATCCTAATAATTTATCCACCTCCTGTCGCGACCGTTCCTTCTCTCCCTCTTTTCTCGCACTAGCCATCCAGCCATCAAACAGGTTGTCATCATCAATAACCTCATCTGAAGGACGCTCTGGATTCTCATAGGCTGAATCATACATCCTTGAATATAGAATTAAGTTCTTTTGGCCATCAGACAAATCACATACAGGAATACCAAATACTTCTTCCTTACCTAATACCCAGCTGGATCTAAAAGGTTCGGTTCTAGCAATCTCTCTAAACTGCTCTTGAGTAATAGGGTGCTTGTCGATATGATTAATGAAGCGGCGTAATATAGTAGCATCCGAGCCCCAAAAATTGTCATAAGTATAGACCTGGGTATCATCTTCTCTGTAAATACAAAGGGATGTTAGAAATTCTTTCCGGAGATTCTCTGCATGATACTCCCACGTCATAAACTCTAGCCCATATTTCTTATTCCAGGCTCTCTCTATAGAACGTTCAAAGCCCGTTAACTTCCTTAGTATCGCCTTCTGCTCTTTCTTATTATAGAGGGATTGATACATTTGTATCTTTAAATTCTCTATGGCGGTCTGATATTCTTCTAACTGTTTCTGCTGTAGAGGCCCCCACATCCCTGTCCGTTGTAAGATTAGGTCTGCCTGACTCCGGCTAATTAAATCAGAGTATTTAACCTCAGCAATACGCTCAGTATAGAATAAGTCCGCTAAAGCCCTCTTTTCCTTGGTTGGTGCAAGTAAACGATATAATCCACCGTCGATTCTTAAGTAGACAATATTAGATGTCAGACGGTCCACAATACGTTCTTTTAGATCTGCATCCATATTCCTTCTGTCCTATGAAAGAAAAAAGGGGGAGAGGATTTCCCCACCCCCTTGATCAAATTAACTATTATACAGCTTGCGTTGCGGCACCCATGTAACCGGAACGAATGCTCCACCATTGCTGACCACTAGCATTGAAAGTGTCTCCGGAATGTAGAATGGTAAAATCGTTAAAGGTAGTATAAGAATAAGTCATTGATACATTACCTCCACCAGCATCACCCCCTCCGTAACTAACAGAAGCAAGCTTGTTTTTGGTGCCAAGATTAATTCTTAGACCTTCACAAGTCGTGATTCTGATTGGCCGGTCGGTGAGATTCGTAGCGTTCACGCATGCAGCAGCTGCCGAACAATCGTCGATAGCAGTAATACGATCACCACTGACTGATGTAACTTCAAAATCAGAAGTAACTTCAACAGGGAAAGTAACCGTCTTAGCATAAGGACTTCTAGAACCCAACTCGAAAAGATCTTCACGAGCAAAGTCGGTAGAAACCGTGATAGATGCCACTCGACACTGGCCAGATTTTACACCACTGGCAGTAACACCAAAAATATCACCAGGGAGTCTGGTATAGTCTGCATCAT
>CAUZEB010000179.1:0-3744 GCA_963578655.1 Dehalococcoidia bacterium
CCGTGATTCCTTCGTTCATCATTACCACTAATTGGGAGGTTATGGTGCCGATATTTTTAGTCATGATTGGCTTTTTCCTTACGTCCATGTATTTCTTGATACGCAGTATGTTTAATCAAGATTTGCAAACCATTTCTAGGGCAGATGGATATTAAGGGGAAATATGTTTTGGATATAATGTTTGATATTGAAAGGACTTGAATGCTTCAAATCTTAAGTAGATTAGCGAATACCTGGTCTCTAGTCACAAAGAGAAGTGTTTCTCATTGGAAGTTATTGATATCAGTTGTAGTAGGTGTGATGCTGGCATCGACAATTATGTCCGGAACAGTCATTTATTTCGATGCCCTTAAAGAACTTGCATTAAAAAGCACACTTACTAACCTCTCTGATAGTGATGTTGATATTCTCATGAAAGCCGAAAGAGGCCCGACCACATATCAGGAATATGAGAAAGTATATGATTTAGTTAATAGTGAAATATCGTCTAAATTAGACTGGATGCTATCTGGGCAGATTGAAGGAGGTAAGAGCGCTACATTCTTTTTAACATATCCCGGAAATGAAGATGAAGCTGGGAAAGATGACGCCAGGGCATTTTTTGCATTCTCATCAAATTTTACGGATAGAATTAACATAATTAGTGGAGATTGGGGTGAGTCGCAATCCTTCAATTTGAATTCAGGGTCCTTGGTTTTAGAGGCAGTGATCCCTGAAGAGGCTGCAGATCTCTTCGACGTCCAGGTAGGAGATAGTTTGTCTGTCGTACCTTATTGGGATGAAAAAATATCGTACGCCAAAGTTGTCATAAGTGGAATCTTTTCAAGAATCGATAATGAAGATCCTTATTGGCATCTCGATAAGGAAATATTTCGTTCGACTACAGAGGGCAGTTTTCGAGCAGTCCCTTTCTATATTTCCAAAAAGAAATATATGGAAGTATTAGGGGCAGGCTTCGAGAATATGAATACTACTTATGGATGGCTTTTAGATGTCGATCCAAATCTCCTTAATGCTGGAAATGCTAGAACGGCTTTATTCTATTTAGATTCTGTGAAGCGTCGACTAACGACGGATCTCTTTAGTTATCGACAAACTACAGAGCTGGAAGACAGTCTCTCAGATTACGATAAACGTTTATTTTATAGCAAATTGCCTATGTTCGTTGTCCTCATTTTGATAGCAGCGGTTATTCTGTATTATGTTGTTACAATATCTTCCTTGCTTGTGGAACAGCAGCGGGGTGAAATCGCACTTTTAAGGAGCAGAGGTGCGACTCCCATTCAAATCTTAACAGTGTTTATTTTTGAGGGAGCGACTATTTCAATTGCTGCTATTATTATAGCTCCTGTAATAGCAGCAATTATTGTAAGTTTGACTGGGTTTACCCCGGCTTTCTCTGGTCTCAGTGAAGGTGCAAGACTAACGGTTAATATCTCAATCACTGCATATCTTATGGGAGGTTTAGGAGGGTTATTAAGTTTCCTCGCCCTTTTAATACCTGCATTTCATGCCTCTCGGACTGAGGTGACTTCCTATAGACAAGCGACTTCCAGACCTCCTGGACAGACGGTGTTCCAACGGTATTATTTGGACATCTTACTTTTAGTGGTTAGTATCATTCTATTTCAACGGTTAACCGAACAGGGTTCGGTTGTTGCGGTAGGAGTGTTTGGGGAAATAGCAGTCAACCAACTTCTTCTAGCGGTTCCTGCATTAATTTTATTTGCTTTCGCTGCTGTGATGTTAAGATTGTTTCCCCTGGCTATCCGTTATATTAGTGGAGATTCACCTGTTTTAATGCATTTGATAATTAATGCTTATCTCATATTCTTCATGGGCAGTATATTCGTGGAGGGCGCTGTTAATTCAATAGCGGCTGGCTGGTTAATAAATTGCGGATGCATATTTGGTCTGATAATTCTATATTGGGCAACCCAGTCCTTAACGCGTTATTATCAGATCACAGCTATTCTTTTACAATTAATGGTTACAACTATTTTCTTATGGATTAATAATCCTTTCTCGGCACACGAATATTTGTTTTTATCTATCTTGTTGGTGGTACCCTTTCAGATTTTATTTAAATTATTACAGGTTTTTTCTGCAAGGGCGCCAGCTGGTTATTTGATGGGATTATTACATATGGCTCGTAACCCCACTCATTATGCCAGGTTATGTCTGTTAATGGTATTGATGGCCGGCCTAGGCATTTTCGCTGCTAGTTTTGGAGGCACATTGGAAAGAAGTTTCCATGAGAGAATAATGTATTCGACAGGATCGGATGTAAGGATAGAAGGCTTAATACTTAATAATAGAGGATCGACACGACCTGTTGCAGAATCGTACGTAGATTTGCCTGCGGTAGATAAAGTGAGTGAAGTGTACCGTGGGTATGGAAGTGATCTTTCGAAGCTCGTGGGTGAAGGATATACAATGGTTTCAGTCAGTCAACCTGAATTTAGTGATGTCGCCTGGTTTAGAGAAGATTTCTCAGATGCTCCAATGAGTGAATTGCTTTCCGATCTTGTTCAATCTGATTTGCCTAACGGGATAGTACTGCCCTTAAACTCAAAGACCATTGGATTGAGAATAAAGCCTGACAGACCTCATTCCTCAGTGGCAATTACCGTTAGAATAAAGGATGTCAATAATCGTTACTTTACCTACACATTAGGTCAGCTTAATTCTTCCGGTTGGATGGAAGTAGAAGCGAAATTGGAGCGCATTAGTAGATGGAGGCGAACCAGCCTTTTGCAACCTTCACCTCCGTTAACATTAGTATCCATAGCATTCCACGAAATGAATACACAAGGCCGCCTTAGCCCAGGTGCTGTCATTATAGATGAAATAAGAGTAACTACAGGTAAGGGCTTGCAAGTAATCGAAGACTTCGAGGATATTCAGACCTGGAATCCCCTACTCACTACTCCTGATGCCAGAGGTGATTCATTTAATAAAGTGAAAATAAGGTTTGACGGGAAATCTGAAGCACCAATATTTTCTTGGACAGATGGTCATGCTCTCGTAAGCCGTGGTATTTACCACGGGCCTCCGGTTCCTCCTTTGCCTGTATTGGCAAGTACATCATTCTTAAAAAACACCGGCCATCGGTTGGGAGATGAATTTCAAGTTTCTGTTGCGGGCAATCGGGTGTTGGTTAGATTACACGATGAAATAAAGTTCTTCCCGACTACTAACACAATCCATGAAAATCATCTGGTATCCGATTTGTATTCCCTGACCTCTATCGCTAATTTGTCTCCGAAAGGATCAGAGGTCAGGCCCAATGAAATATGGATATCAACAAGAGAGGACAGCAAAAGGAGTAAGGAATTAATAGAAATCCTCTCAGATGGCCAACCCTATTCTCACCGGATAATTCTTGACAGAGAAACGGAATTAGAGTCTGCTAAGCTGGATCCTCTGGTTCAGGCTGGTTGGAAAGTACTTTTATTTATAGCCTTTTCAGCCATTCTAATTTTGAGTAGCTTAGGGTTCTTGGTTCACTCGTATGTATCGTTTCGTAGTAGGGAATCTCAGGTCGGACTTATGAGAACTCTTGGTTTTTCTATGAGACAGTTGATGGTATTGGTCTGGGTGGAACAGGCATTGGTAATATTGGCTGGAATGTTGTTAGGGACATGGATGGGAGGGAGGCTAGGTCGCATTATTATGCCATTTCTTGCTCATGATGATCGGGGTGGCGAAGTAATCCCACCTTTTGTACTTGATGTAGAAAGT
>CAUZEB010000180.1:0-3726 GCA_963578655.1 Dehalococcoidia bacterium
TATTTGATCGTCTTCAGGTTCAGGACTGCCAACACCGATACGAATTCTGGGAAACTGGTTACTATCTAAAGCAGATATAACCGAGCGTATTCCATTATGGCCGCCAGCACTGCCCTTTGCCCTAATACGAAGTTTCCCCACAGGCAGATGTATATCGTCATATACAATCACTAATTGAGTTGGACGAACTCCGTAACGATTAAGTAGATAACTAATAGCTTCCCCAGTTCTATTTACATAGGTTCTTGGGCGTGCGAGGACTACCAATTTTTCATGTATCTCTACATGGGTTGAATAAGTCGTTTTATGGGTTCGAGAAAGACGTACGCCTGCTTTCTCAGCTAGAGAATCTATAAGCCAAAATCCTACATTATGCCGACTAGCAGCATAATTTGGACCTGGGTTTCCCATTCCCACTACTATGAGTTCCGGTTTCAAATTAACTTTATGCCCTCTAAACAAATTCTTGATGTGTTCCAATCTAATCCCCCAGATAGACCCTATATGAGAATTTCACAATTTTCTCCACATCCAAGAGTAGTTAGATATCAGTTTAGCAAGCCTAAATAAGTGCCAAATTTAGACGTTTATCGCTTCATCAAAAGCGGTCACGTCATATCTGCTGCCAATCAAGGAAACTCTAGTCATATTTGCTCCAGCAAAGTTCGCTCCCCTAAGATCGGCATAATCGAACTTAACCCTAACCAGTACAGACTTTCTTAGATCAGCGTCTCTTAAATCCGCACTATGCAAATTTGCTCCAATAATCCTAGAAGTTGTCTGTTGTGAAGTAGCGGCGGCTCCGCTTAGATTAGACCCTCTTAGGTCTGCGTTTTTTAAATTAACACCCTTCATTTCTGCCACAGACAGGTTAGATCGGGAGATATCAGCTTTCTCGAGGTTTGCCTGATCTAAAATACATCCACGTAAGTTTGACCTTGAAAGGTTACAGTTACTAAGGTTTGCGGTTTGGAAATTACATCTAGACAAGTTGCATCTGGATAGATCAAGTCCAGATAAATCCAACCCGGCAAATGATCTACTAGTAGTGGCAATGAATATAACTTCTTCTCGAGTCAGCTTAGCCAATAGCCAGTCCTTTAAAATGAGACAAATACTCTTTGTTTCCTAACCAACTAGACACTCCAAGCTCAATAATGGTCTGGAAACAGGTAGCGGGCTTAGCTACTTTAGCGCATTCGGTACTGTTGATCGGCAACCCCTCCTTCAGGAAGACCAATAGGTAACTTAAATTCTATTAGATAAGGTCGGTTTTCTTTATTGACTATGGTCAATCCTCTACGCACAGCCTCCGCCACTTTAGACTCGTCATCAACCGACTCAGCTTCCATCCCAAATGCTTCAGCGATTTTCACTGGGTCCATACCCTCTAAGACAACACCTCCATATTTTCCAGTATCGCTCATTCGACCGTCTGCCTCCCCAAAGAATCCAGCCACAATGCCATATGCCCTATTATTAGTAATGATGTAAAGGACTGGAATATTGTGATGAACCGCTGTCCAAATGCCAGAGTCAGCATAATAGAGCGACCCATCGCCCACAAATCCCACTACAGGTTGGTCGGCTGCTGCAAGCTTAGCCCCAATAGCGGCTCCAACCCCCCACCCCTCCGATCCACCAGGAGGCCTCAAATAAACATTATTTTTCTCTCCAAGCCCTGACGGAATTGACTCATGGGACACAGCGAACTGTTCATTCGTTACAAATCCGCCACCAAACGCCTCCAGTTCAGCATCAACTACATCGGCTACTACCCCTGGCCTGACAACACCATTTTCCGAATCAGGCCTCATGGACTTTCGTCGTGCGTTACGCCATAACGTACCTGCTTCTAAAGCTTTATCTCTCTTCGAGTTATACCTTGTTGAGGGAAGATCATCCATAGCAACGGACAACAACCTTTCCAAGGCATCTTTTTCATCTCCAATAATAGCCAAGTCTAACCCTGGGTAATTGGTTACGTACTCCAAATCAGAACCGAGGGCTATATGCGTTCCTCCGGTGTTGGACAATCGTTTGAAAGGAATGTGGTCACTGGCATAACCGGTACCTTGATGTCTAGCACCAATAGATAAGATAAAGTCGGGTTCATATGCTGCTGAGGCCTGGTCAAATTGACCAATGTGTTGTGGATGCTTAATAGAAATACCCCGATAATCGGTATGACTGTTAGCTACAACGGCACCAAAATGAGTTGCCAGCTGAGCTGCGAGTTTTTCACCACCACTTTTCCATATGCCATCCCCCGCATATATCATTGGTTTCTTCGACTCGTCTAATACGCTTAACACTCTAGCGAGATCTTGGTCAGATGCATTACCAGACCGTAACCCAGATTTCGAACCTTCAATTATATCAGCTGTGATCTGTTGCTTACCCAACATCGTGTCATATAAGGCGAGATGAACAGGACCAATTGGAGGTGTTCTAGCAACTTGTAAAGCTCTCTCAACAGCCGAGGGCAATCCCTCAGGATCTATTACTGTCCAGTTAGCTTTGACCATAGGAGCAGATATAGAAGATGGACCAAAAGAATGATCCAGATCTAAATTGATCCTGTCTACCCAGCTTCCGGTATCTCCAGCAAAAGTGATGACTACAACGGGCAAGCCGCCAAACCAAACGTTTATTAGTTGGCCCATACATTGTGCTAAACCTGCACCAAGATGCACGACCATCACTGCTGGATCGTTATGAACTTGGGCATATCCACCTGCCATGGACGTAACACTTCCCTCATGTAGAGCTAATATCCCATGGATATTGGGATTGCCGTGTAAAGCATCAAAAAATAGGGCCTCACGAGATCCTGAGTTATAAAACACATATTTGACGCCAGAAGCAACCAACTGCTCAACAAGTATCTCAGAGGGAGTTCCCGTAATTTGCCTTGTATTCATCCGATTTCGCCTCGCTATTAGATTAAGTTACTCAGTGTGGGTCTACTTTGATTCCCGAGTCAGTATATCTGAAGTTCACATAGTAATATTAAGTCATGCGGAAGGCTCTTTATAGATCCCCAAATTACAAATGGATTGTGTTTGCGACGGTTGCTCTGGGTTCAATCACTAATGTCACACATCATGGTGGTGTGAGCATTGCTTTACCAACAATTGCACAGAATCTCTCTGTTTCGCTCACTACTGTTCAGTGGATCATTCTGGCAGAATCTCTTGCAATAAGCGCTATGTTGTTACCCATGGGTAGACTGTCTGACCAAGTAGGTAGGAAACCAATCCATTTAATCGGTCTTTGCCTTTTTGGAACTATGGCTTTTTTTTCAGGCCTTTCACCCTGGCTAGGCAATTCTATAGGTTCATTAGATCCTATTATTTGCATGATATTTTTCCGGATTTTACAAGGAATAGGCGCCGCCATGACACAGGCCACAGGATTGGCGATGGTGACCTCTGTTTTCGCAAATAATGAACGAGGCAAAGGCCTCGGTGCACACGGTAGTGTCATCGGGACCGGTGGAATAATAGGACCCATACTAGGAGGCCTCTTAGTCACTTACGCAGGATGGGAATGGGTATTTTGGATAAACGTACCCCTGTCCTCAATAGCCCTAGTGGGAGCAATTATCTTTTTAGATCCATCACGATTTAGTAAAAAAGACGAGAAAAATAGCTCATTCGACTGGGTTGGTGCAGGGCTGTCGACATCAATAATAATGGTTTTTCTATTCACTCTTTCGAATGG
>CAUZEB010000181.1:0-3678 GCA_963578655.1 Dehalococcoidia bacterium
AGGATATGGCGAGTGTCATTAGCGCTTGAAAACGTTCGAATCCTTGACTTTTCCAGGATATGGGCAGGCCCTCACTGTACAAAATTATTGGCTGACATGGGTGCAGAAGTGATTAAAGTGGAATCCACACGGATTTGGGATCCTCATCGCACGATCGTTGGGTCTGGGAACTTACCAAATGGAGAACTGGGACCGGACCCATGGAATAGGAGTGGATGGTTCAATACATTGCATATGAGCAAGTATGGTATAACTCTGGATTTAGCCACTCGCCAAGGTAAATTAATTGCCAAGGAACTTGTAAATATAAGTGATGTGGTTATAGAGAATTTCAGAGCTGGATCGATGGACAAAATTGGATTGGGATATGAGACATTAAGGAAAATAAAGCCTGATTTAGTAATGATGTCTATGCCAGCTTTCGGGAATACTGGCCCATGGAGAGAATTTATACAATATGGCGTGGGACAGGAGCAACTCGGTGGAGTTGCTTCTGTCACTGGTTATCACGGCGACGACGCACCCATTAAATCGGGAGTCAATTTTGGTGACCCTATTGCAGGGGCTCATGCGGCAGGTGCTGTCATGTCAGCTCTTTTATACAGAAGACGAAGTGGACAGGGTTTATTCATAGATCTATCCCAATTAGAGTCTACAATTTCAGTGATCGGAGAACATATATTAGATTACCAGATGAACAAGTGTAATCCTGAAAAACTTGGCAATCGCCATCCTATCTATGCTCCCCATGGGGTCTATCGTTGTCGGGCCACCAGACCTAACGACGATGTGAACCATGTACGGGACGAAGATTGGGTTACTATAGCTGTAACCAGCGATATGGAATGGAAGGATTTGTGTCGAGTTATTGGTAAACCCGCATTAGCCAACGATGATAGATTTATTAGCACTTTGACTAGACAAGATCACATAGAGGAATTAGATGCAATACTTTCTCAATGGGTGGCTGATTTTGATTCGTATGAAGTGATGACTAAATTGCAAGTAGCTAATATTCCATGCACTCCAGTACTGTCTGGGGAAGGAATTTTCAATGATCCACAGTTTCAGTACAGGCAATTACTCGAATTGGTGGACCATGAGTCGACCGGCCCTTATTTACTGCCTGGATTTGCATGGAAGATGTCTAAAACTCCGACTACCCTTAGATGGCCGAGTCCCAGACTTGGCCAACATAACTATGAGATATTTGGAGAACTTTTGGGAATGGCTTTCGATGAGATCGAAGATATGGAATCCCAAGGCATAATAGGAGATACTCCCTTGTCATGATATATAACAGACGAAAGATCGTGTTGTTGTTCTGACAAAAAAGGTTTGTTATACTGGTTTCTGTTGCGGTCAATTATTGTCAATTTGCTTTTATTGCAGTAGTGTGGTTGAAATAGTTCGGTTACTTTTCAGTGCGCCAGTGTGATGTTGTGAGGCAATCTTTGAGCGTGCGTACTTAAGTAATGATAAAAAATTAAGGAGGTGGGCTAGTGAAATGGGTTGATTTTGTAAGTCCTCATTCGATAACTGAGGCAATTGAACTACTTAGTAATGCAAATGGGGAAGCTCGTATTTTAGCTGGAGGCACGGATCTTCTCGTGCAAATAAGAGCAGATAGACTCCAGACCGATTTGATTGTTGATGGTAAGAATATACCTGAGTTGAATTCGATATCATTTGATTCAATGTCAGGTCTTACTATTGGTGCAACTGTACCATGCTATCAGATATATGGTAACAAGGATGTGCAAAATAATTATCCGGGTCTTATCGATTCGACTTCTCTTATCGGAGGCACCCAAATTCAGGGCAGGGCTACTCTCGGCGGTAATTTATGTAATGCTGCTCCTAGTGCCGATTCCATTCCACTCATGATAGCACTGTGTGGTACAGCTACTATATCTGGACCAAATGGTACTCGTGAAGTGCCAGTGGAAGACATATGTACTGGGCCTGGGAAAAATCTATTGGATTCAAATGAAATTTTGATTTCTATACATTTTCCTGCCCCAGAAAACAGATCTGGTGCCAACTATATGAGATTTATTCCAAGAAATGAGATGGATATCGCGGTGGCAGGAGTGGGTTCTTCAGTGGTGCTGGACGGCGGTAATATTAAGGCTGCTCGGGTTGCGTTGGCTTCTGTTGCCCCGACACCTCTGTACGTAACCGCTATCGGTGATGCTATTCGTGGTAAACCTGCTACAGAAGAGACGCTCAACATAGCCGGCCAAATAGCTAAAGAAGCGGCTAGGCCGATAACTGATATGCGCGGTACTATTGAATATAGAAAACATTTGTGCGACGTACTGACCCGGAGATCACTTCAAATAGCAATAGATAGAGCCAAGGAGAACGATTAGATGCCAGCAAAAACATATATACAAACAACCATAAATGGAGAGCAAGTGGATTTCCTGTGTGAGCCTCGTCAAAGTTTACTTGAATGCTTGCGCGATGTTGTAGGGTTAACTGGTACAAAAGAGGGATGTAACGATGGGAATTGTGGTGCATGCACGGTGATTCTAGATGACAGAATAGTTACTTCGTGTTTAGTACTAGGTGTTGAGGTGCAAGGCAGGCAAATAACAACAATAGAAGGTATAGCATCACCGGAAGGCCTTCATCCCTTGCAACAAGCTTTCTTGGAGCACGCTGCCTTACAGTGTGGGATATGTACACCTGGGTTTATAGTAGCGGCTAAAGCCCTGTTGGATCATAACCCCAATCCGACAGAAGGACAGATCAGGTTTTGGTTAGCCAATAACTTATGTCGTTGTACCGGCTATGACAAAATCATTAGAGCAGTACTGGGCGCTGCTGATAAAATGCAAGGGGCAAAAGTATGACCAATAGAAACTATGAGCATAATGTAGTTTTAACCAAAGGTGGTTACGATGTGATTGGGACACGCCCTATTAGGCCAGATGGAGCCGATAAAGTTACTGGTAGAGCCTTGTATGGAGCTGATTTCAGCACCGTGGGGTTACTACATGGTAAGACTCTTAGAAGCCCTCATGCTCATGCCCGTATTAAATCAATAGATACTAAAGAAGCCGAGTCTCTGTACGGCGTTAAAGCTATAGCTACGGCGGCAGATATGCCTAGTGCAGGTGATGACATAGGCTTAAAACGTAGAAGGCAAAACATTTTAGCTTCAGGCAAAACACTTTACAAGGGACACGCCATCATAGGGGTTGCAGCGACAAGCGCTCATGTTGCAGAACAGGCGCTTTCACTGATAAAAGTTGATTATGAAGTCCTGCCATCAGTGACAACTGCGCCTGATGCTATGGCTGAGTCTGCACCTAATCTCCACGATGATCTTTATGTTGAAGAATATCATGGTGATAGTAAAAATGTAGGAGAGTATCTGCGCCATGAATTAGGTGATGTAGAAGACGCCTTCTCGTCAGCAGATGTGGTAGTGGAGAGAGATTTTCATATGAAGACCGTACATCAGGGTTACATAGAACCCCATAATGTGACGGCTTTGTGGAACAAGGATGACAGAATACATATTTGGACGAGCACGCAGGGATCTTTTGCAGTAAGGACTGATGTCTCAGAACTACTGAGTCACGATGAGTCAAAAATCAGAGTTATCCCAATGGAAATTGGCGGAGGATTCGGGGGTAAAATCAACGTTTACGAAGAACCTGTAGC
>CAUZEB010000182.1:0-3665 GCA_963578655.1 Dehalococcoidia bacterium
CCTTTAAATAGCGGCTTCTAAGAGGTGCAGATTGCCATTGCACCATAGCTAAATAAGAGCCCCCCATGGTGCCAAGATTACCGTCACACCAAGGCTGAGATCCCACCCATTCCTGCGAATCAAAGCCATCCTGAGCTTCATTTATGAAGGGGTACCAGTCGCCTCCTGAGTCCCACCTTCCTCGTACATCCTGAGCAACTACAGCATATCCTCTAGAGGCGAAATATACACACTCCTCTACCACACTTTCATTATTATTATTGTAAGGCGTCCTGATCAAAACAGCTGGAACGGATGTCCCAACATCTGGCAAATATATATCTGTCGATATATTGACACCATCTCGCATTGGCACGTTTACGCCCAGCATCATTTTTATCTTATAGGAGGGTGAGGAAATCTCTTCATAAGTGGTCATTATTTTCTTTCCTTTTTAACAAGAGGTTAAATATGATTGACAATGTGCCTGCTTTACATTATCTACAGTAATTTATCATAGAGGGAGCCGTCATGCTATATATAAGTCTGATGCAGGAACAGGCAGGCTTAAATCTACGAAGAAAATAAGCATGCTTCAATGGTGTCAGTTCCCTAGTGACTGCGTAATTATATATCGCTCAGTGATTTACTACTGAATCTATAATTTCCATGGTTTTGACCGCTTCTTCTAAATCGGCAGCTGGTAATCGGGGAGGGCGCTCATGTTTGATACAATCTATAAAGAATCGATTTTCCTGAACGAAACCTGCGTTCCAACAAGCGTCCTTAGTTTCACTAGTAATGGTATACTTCAAATTACCCTTGTAGAGTTTCGCCATTTCAAACGTGTAGGGGATAGGTCCTGTAGGATGACTACCTTCTAAAACCGCAGTTATTCCATTACCAAAGATTTGGGCACGTTCCATACGAGTAGTGGAAGAATAATTGCATATGATGTGGCCTACGGCTCCCGATTCGAATCTTAGCATTGCGTTAAAAGAGTCGCCATAAGGAGAAAGTGGGCTGTATATCTCTCCTGTTACTTCTTTAACCGGACCACCTAAAAAATGCATAAGATCGACAGCATGCACACTCTGAGCAGCATGGAAATATCGTAACGCTTCTTCACTAATCCCGGCCTTACGATAATGTTCGAAATTAAATGGATGGAATTCCGTAATTATGGAAATGATTGGTCCCTCGGCCTCTATGAGTGCCTTTGATTCTGTAACTAAAGGGACAAAACGGCGATTAAAAGCAACCATCCCCCACGTGCCCCCTTCATTAGCGGCTTCCATTAACATTTTGGTGTCTTTGAGTGTGATTCCAGGGGGCTTTTCTATTAATGTCTTAATACCATTTCTCAAACAATCTTCGGCTACTAAACCTACAGCAGACACTGCTGTGACAACTGATACTCCATCTAATACAGTACTCTCAATCATGTCATGATGAGAAGTAAATAAATCTTTGACATTCCATTGTCTACCAGCATTCTGTAATTTATCTTCGTCTAGGTCACAGAGAGCGACTATATCGACATCTTTAAACGAATTCAGAACCGGTAAATGACTGAGTTGGGCATTTGGCCCCACTCCTACAACCCCAATTCGTACTCGATCCATGTGATACACCTCATTTGGCCAACCAAAATCTCTAATGAGATTCTGGTTATCTTTGAGACTGAGGACCCTTAGATATTTGTTCTTTCTGCCAATTATAGTCTACAAAACCCGAGTAAAACCTATCGGGATGTTCCAGAGCCCAAATCTGCTTACGTATCAACCAATTGTCTGGATCAGACTCCTCGCCCTTTCGCCATTCAGCAGCCGCAGCATCGAAATCACCTGATGTATACAGCCTCATACCTTTCAGGAAATAATGATTAGCTGATGAATATTCTCCGCTATCGGCAACATCCGCCGATTGTATTTCTGTTTCAAGATTCGATTCATCCAGCCATTCTTTAAGAACAGTTTGGACATTCTTCTGCCTAATATCAAAGCGGCCCAATTGCTTGTAACGAACAACGCCTTTTGCGTCGATCAAAAATCCGTTAGGCACGGCTTTAAACCCATATAGAGCTCCAAGCATGTTATTACTGTCAATTACAGTCGTGAAAGTCCGATGAGTGTCTTCAACATAAGGATAAACCTTTTCAGGTCCTTGGGCGTCCAATGCAACAGACAGCAACTCAATATCTTGGTTGGTATCTATAAAACTCTGCCATACAGGCAGTTGAGCTCTACACGCTCACCAGGATGCCCACATAAAAAGGATTAGTTTCCCTCCTCTATAATCAGAAAGTCGAACATCACGGTTATCAAGAGAGGGGAGAAGAAAATCTGGGGCGACATCACCCACATTAATCGAATTAAACTTAATCTGACTCATCATACACTCCAAACGGTTTATTCTGCTATATAGGGCCAACGGCCCTTCTTAGAAACTTCAACCTACACCGTGAAATCCGACACTTACTACTTCATTCTCAACCATAACCGGAGTTATACGTTCACCACCTGTAAGGCTTTCTAGTTCAAGCCACTTATCCGGTAAGAGGGCTAAATTAATTTCTTCATACTCTTTCCCAGATTCATCCAGTTCATCCTTAAGAGCATCCGAAAATGTACATTCAGGGTGTGTGTAGAGAATTATTTGCCTGTCCATTTGGATCCTCCATTTATAACCTTTAAGTAGTTTCCAGTTAAGGAACGAGCACAGGTTAGGTACATTCTAAAGATTAGTTAATAATTTGTAAAACAGGCTTTGAGACGGTCAGAATTACCTGTGATGTTTTTGATGGATATAGTGTCTATTCCCCTTTGATTCTTCATTTTTTTCATCTCATAATGTTTTACCACCCGTATTAATGCCAATCATGTGATTTACCCAAAATATTGTAATTCCTTATCGGTATCGGTTTTACATAAGAAACGATAAGGTTAGTAGTCTTATTTTGCTTAGAAATGACTCCTTGTACCAAAATAATTGAATTTCTTAGGGCAAGTCTGAATTTGTCATATACACTAGGCCACACGATCAACTGCAGATTGCCTGATTCATCACTTATCGTTATGAAAACTGCACCATCTTTACCACGTGGACGCTGCCTTACCACAGTTACTCCAGCAACTACAACTTCCACTCCATCATTCATAGAATACACTTTAGAAACAGAAACTATATGAGACTTCAGTTTGGTTCTCAAAAATTTCATTATATGTCCATTGGGATATATGCCTAGAGTTTCACTATATTCAAATAACATCTTCTCGTAATTTGTAAAATCCTTCATTTCTGGCACGTTGTAGTCAAAGGAAAATGGTAGAACCATTTGGTCTCTGAATCGTCTTTGATATAATCCCGCAGTCCAAAGCGCAATCCTACGATTTGATTCAATTTGATCAAAAGCACCAGACTTCACAAGAGATTCGATCGCCTTAGAACTAAGAGACGTGCGACGTACAAAATCTCCAACTGATAAATAAGGACCACCTCTGTCTCTTTCTTTCACAATGGTTTCCCCTGTCTGTTCTCCTACATATTTCACAAATTTAAATCCTATAATAATCTTGTTATCTTTGATAATGCATCTTGTATCACCAAGGTTTATGTTTGGATTAATAAAAAACACATTATGACGTTTGGCATCCTCTTTAATAGTTTCTAACGGATAAAACCCC
>CAUZEB010000183.1:0-3656 GCA_963578655.1 Dehalococcoidia bacterium
CAAATCGGCAAAGTCGCTCTTGTACTGATCTTTATATTCTTCAAACATTGGGAAAGACCACATTCTCTCCCCAGCCGTTTCCCCCGACGATAGCATTTTTGAAGTGAATGCGGGGTCATTACCAAACGCTCCAGTGCAATGTTTGCCCAATGCTATTACGATTGCCCCAGTTAGCGTTGCAACATCTATTATTTTGGTTAAACCTATTGAGCGTGCGTATGACAATGCGTCAGCTAACACAAGTCGTCCCTCTGCGTCCGTGTTGTCTATCTCAATGGTTTTGCCGCTCATTGTTTTCACAATGTCTCCTGGACGTTGCGCTTTTCCTCCCGGCATGTTTTCTGTAGCTGCTACAATGCCAGTTACGTTAATAGAGGGTTTCAATAGCGCTATAGCTTGCATTGCAGCGATAACTGAGGCTCCACCTGCCATATCTTGCTTCATTGTTGCCATCCCAGAGGGTGGTTTCAAATCTAGTCCTCCACTATCGAACGTGATGCCCTTTCCTAGGAGACCAAGATTATTCTCTTTATTATTGGGATCTCCTATATATTTCATTACTATTAGTTTTGGGCTTTCTGCGCTTCCTTGAGCTACACCCAGAAGAGCCCCCATACCTAATCTCTGCATTACAGTCTGATCTAAAATTTCAATTTTTAGATCAGTTTGCTTGGCCGCTAGCAATGCAAGTTCTGCCATGCGGGTTGGCGTCATAATGTTGGCAGGTTCATTTACCATATCACGTGCAAAGTTCACAGCTTCAGCAATTATTTTTCCTTTTGTGATAGAATGCACAATTGTGGACTCGGCTACTTTAGGGGCCCGGAGTATGGTTAATTCAGCTATATCTTCTTGTGGGTCTCCACCCGATTTATATTTGGACATACGGTAGAGACCTAAAACGGCTCCCTCAGTAATTGCCTGGGCAAATATACCCGGATCCAAGGATTCTAAATATTCTCCTTCTAAGGTCGTTGCTATGCTGGTTACTCCTATGCCTCTAAGATGACGCAAACAGTCACCAGTAGTAGCACGGATTTTGTCAACGGTTAGTCCTGAATGGTTTCCTAGTCCTACGATTAGTATCCTGCCAGGATTCATTTTGCCTAGTGTATGGATAAGTGTCCTCTCCCCATACTTGCCTTTAATTTCTCCTTCCTGAATTAATTTATTTATAGTCCCATCTAAGGCTTTATCCGCTGTTACAATAGGTCCATTACCATAGGGTTTGTCGTTGAAAGTATAAACTATGATTGCTGCAACTTCTAAATCTGTTATCGTATTAGTTTTAGTTTTGATATCCATTAGTATCTCCTGAGTACGAATCTTGCCTTGTAGCTTTAAATGTTTAAGACTTCTGAAGTTTGTGTTGGACAAAGTTGAACATCAGGCGTTCTGATGTAATGTGTATTATAGAATATTGTAACTGCCTTTCGCTATCCTTGGTTGCTTTGCTATTATTTGATGGCGAAAATGATAAGGGCATTTTTAAACAAACTACTTCTAGCTATGTAAATCTATAGGACATTAGGGGGAATAATGAGCGAACGAATCGTGAGTAGAGACGAGCAAGAACTGATAAAAAAAGCACATAAATATCTGCCTGGTGGAAGTTTAGGAAATTTGTTCACCGATGTGGTTATAGAGAGAGGCAAAGGGAGCAAAATTTGGGATATCAGTGGGAATGAATATATTGATTATTTGATAGGGTCAGGTCCAATGGTGATTGGCCACGCTCACCCAGAGGTAGTTACTGCCGTTCGAGAACAATTAGAGTTAGGCTCGACATTTTTTGCTAACAATGAAAAAGCCATATTGTTGGCTGAGGAGATTGTGAATGCTGTTCCCTGTGCAGAACAGATTAGATTTAGCAGTTCAGGCACCGAGGCGACACTATTTGCTATGAGAGCTGCAAGAGCTTATAGAGGTAAGGACAAGATTTTAAAGTTTGAAGGTGGATTCCATGGTATGAATGATTATGCTTTGATGAGTATGGGTCCGCAGGTGCCAGCAGAATTCCCGACCCCTGTGCCTGATTCAACGGGTATTCCTCGTTCGATTCAGAACGATATGCTCATTGCACCTTTTAACGATTTGGAAACAAGCGTCTCTATTATAGAGCGTTATCATGATGAACTAGGTGGTGTCATTGTCGAGCCATTTCAGAGGCTTTTACCACCAATTCCTGGTTTCTTGGAAGGATTAAGAGAAGTCACTCGTCAATACGGTATACCTCTTATTTTTGATGAAATAGTAACTGGATTCCGTTTTGCATTTGGTGGTGCACAAGAATTCTATAATGTGACGCCAGATCTATGTACTCTTGGAAAAATTGTAGCAGGAGGCTATCCATTATCAGCTGTTGCAGGTAGTTCAGAGATTCTCTCGCCATTCAACCCTACGTCTTCCGGCGAGGGCGGATTTATGCCTCAGATAGGGACTATGAGTGGCAATCCCATAGCAGCAGCAGCAGGATTAGCTACTATAGGTATCCTCAAGAGAGAAGGGACCTATGAGAAACTGTTTTCCACGGGACAGGAGTTGAAAGACAATCTTCAGAGATTACTTAATGAAGCCGAAATCCCTGCCCAGGTTGTCGGGGAGGCTCCTTTATTTGATGTGTTCTTCACAAATGACGAAGAAATTATTGACTATAGAGACACCCTAAAGGCAGACGCAAATAAGTTGGCAAAATTCAATAAATTACTATTAGAAAGAGGTATATTTAAAGGTGGGTCAAAGATTTATATTTCCCTGGCACATACCCGAGAAGATATAGACAAGACTATAGAAGCATTCTCATCGACGATCGACGAGCTAAAGAGCGATTAGGGCAATGTGAATTCCCTTCGATCTATTAGGGCGATGCAGGAAATGGATAATCTCCTAGGTCATAGTAATAGACCAGCGCTTACTTAAAGGTCACGGCTCGTTTGATTAAGAGCCTACAAATGCGCTTACCTCTTTCCAATAATTTCATCTGTATCGTTTATTTTCAGTCGATGGGAATCTATTCACTCTAGACATGGGACATGGCGAATTTCTTATAAAGATGGCTTGAAAACTCATTGACAGGGTTCTTCATCCGCCGTATCGTCATGAACATAGTCTCCCATCAGGGAAGAGTCTGCAGGCAGTCTTAGATATACACCCCGAGGCTTTTCATTTGAGCTCGTTTATGGGCATAACTGATCGGTGTTCCTGTGCGTTATGCGAAGATATATATAGTATCTTCGCCGGGTTGATAGATTATGCATTAGGGACGCCATAATTACCAGGAGCTCGAATATTTAATCGATGTATAACTCTGTATAAGAGGTGTGAATAATGAACCTAGGATCTACTTCAGTGAACGTAGTAAGGGATGGAACAATACTCGTAGACGGCGGCAGTATTTTCGGCCAAATACCCAAATCACAGTGGGAGTTGATGGTTAAACCTGATAGAAAAAATCGCATAAGACTGAGTATGAATTGTCTGCTCATACAGACGCCTGAAACGAATATTTTGGTAGATACAGGAGCTGGTTCTAAGCGCACAGAAAAATTCAAGGAAATGTATGGACTCAATGGAAATAAGCTTTTAAAGGGCTTGAAAACTTTTGGATTGACTACTCGTGATATAGATGCGGTTGTATTATCGCACTTGCATTTCGA
>CAUZEB010000184.1:0-3641 GCA_963578655.1 Dehalococcoidia bacterium
AAGTTTTGGTCCTGTAAAATTTAATAACATACGTGGGAAAATGCTGTTGAGATACTGGCCGCTGTTCCGATTTCGAGTTTTTAAGTAGAATCAAAAACTAGAATTTTGTGGAAGTAGTGGTGCAAGTTCTTTTGCATGATACGAAATTATCATATCTGCTCCCGAACGCTTAATACCGGTTAAAATTTCCAAAGCGACCTTTTCCCCATTTATCCATTCATGCTCCGATGCAGCTTTAACCATCGCGTATTCTCCACTCACATTGTAGGCAGCTATAGGGTGCTTGAATTCTATTTTTGCTTTTGCAATGACGTCCATGTAAGCCATAGCTGGTTTGACCATAACTATATCTGCACCCTCTTCAATATCTGTGCTTATTTCCCTCAGTGCTTCTGTGACGTTTGGAGGATCCATTTGATAGCCCTTCCTATCGCCTAGTTGAGGTGATGAATCAGCAGCTACACGAAAAGGGCCATAAAAAGATGAAGCGTATTTTGCTGAATATGCCATGATTGGTGTTTGATTGAACCCACTAGAATCCAATGACTTTCTTATTGCGTATACTTGACCATCCATCATGGCAGAAGGAGCAATAATATCTGCCCCCGCATGTGCATGTGATAGAGCCACCTTAACCAATAGATCTAAACTTTTGTCATTATCTACTTGTTCGTTTTCAATAAGACCGCAATGACCATGATCTGTATATTCGCAAAGGCATACATCTGTAATTACGATGAGATCAGGGTTAGTGTGCTTAATTATTCTAATGGCTTCTTGGATAATTCCGTTTCCAGCATAAGCCCCACTTCCAATACTATCCTTCGACGATGGTATTCCAAAGAGTAATACCGCAGGGATACCTAATTTAGATATAGACTCAGTCTCTTCCATCACTAAATCTAATGATAACCTATACATACCAGGCATAGGCTCTATATTGTCCTTTTTATTACGGCCATATGTTATAAACATTGGATAAATAAAGTCACTGATCGACAAGCTTGTTTCTCGGACTAATGTTTGGAGTCCTTTTAATCGCCTTAGCCGACGAAGCCGTACATTAGGATACCTCATCATCTACATATCCTTACTGTCAAAATGGGCTTCCAAGGCGTCTGTGAGACCATTGATAGTAAATTCTTCACCAATTATATCAACTTCTAGACCTATCTTGGCAGCCGCAGCCGCAGTTGTTGGTCCTATACATGCCACTATCATATCAGATAATTGATTAATATTATCGTTAAGTAGATCGCTAATGTTTTTGACGGAAGAGGCACTTGTAAATGTTACTACATCTGCACCGGAATTAAGAATCTCATGGATTTTTGTCTTTGAACCAACCTCGGTACGGGTTTTGTAAACTGTAATGTTATCAACCGAAACTCCCATGTCACGAAGACCATCATTTAGTAGATCTCCTGATATATCAGATTGAGGGAGCAATACTTCATCGCCAGGATGAATGCCAGAACTCAACTCATTTACGATGCCGGCTGATGTGAAGGTTTGTGGTGAGAAATCAACACTAATTCCATGTCGCTGCAAAGAATTGGAAGTGGATGGTCCTATTGTCGCAACCGATACCCCATTTAACGCTCTAGAATCAAGGCCGATAGCCCGTAGGCGTTCAAAGAATATATCTATCGCATTTGAGCTCGTGAATATTATCCAATCGTAATAATGTAAATTCTTAAGTGAATTGTCTAATTTGTCATAATCTGACAGTTGTTCTATAGCTATCGTTGGTATCACAATTGGGATAGCTCCCCTTTCACTCAGGAGTTGCGACAGTTTAGTTGACTGTCCGTGAGGCCTCGTGATTAATATCCTTTTGCCAAACAGCGGCCTATTGTCGAACCACTGTAAGGTCTTCCTCAGAGATACCACATTACCTACAATCATTATCATCGGAGACTCAATCGAGCATTCTTTTGAGAATTTATTGATATTGTCTATAGTACTCGATATTGTTCGCTGTGTGTTCTTAGTACCGTGACTAATTAAAGCAACAGGCGTCTCTGCTGGTTTACCATTTAAGATTAGTTTATCGGTTATCTCATTTATGTTGTCTGCTCCCATCAATATTACCAGAGTACCGTTGTTCTTAGCGAGAGATTCCCAATCAATGTTTGATTCTGGATTGGACGAAGACTCGTGACCGCTTATGACAGTGAATGACGACGATATACCTCTGTGAGTTAATGGAATACCTGCATATGCTGGGACGCCTGTTACTGAACTGACACCAGGAATTATCTCAAAGGGAATATCCTCAGAATTTAGAATACTAGCTTCCTCCGAACCCCGGCCGTAAACGAACGGATCGCCGCCCTTTAATCTCACGACGATTTTTCCTTGTTTTGCTTTGCTTACCAGTAGATTGTTTATTTCAGTCTGTGGGTTATGACAGTATCCGGGCAATTTCCCAACGTAAATTATCTCAGCATTTGAACTGACGAAGTCTAAAACACTTTGATCAACTAATCGATCATATAGGATGACATCTGCTGATTGTAGTGAGTCAAGCCCATTTAATGTGAGGAGTCCTGGATCGCCAGGACCGGCACCTACTATGTAAACTTTACCTTTATTCATTTGTGGCGTCTTCATCTAATATTCCACTAGCACCAGATGAAATTAACAGATTCGCCGCATGAACACCGGCTTGCTCCGGTTCATTAATATCGAACATAGTTTTATTTCTAAATATTTGGCTGCCGTCAGGTCGGGCTACCATCGTTTTAAGACTGATATTGCTATCTACAATTTCACTAAAGGCCGTTACTGGTATAGTACAGCCGCCTCCAATTACTTTTTGGAAAGATCTCTCCGATGTAACGGCTATAGAGGTAGGTGTATGGTTAGCGAGTTTCACAATGTCTAAGAGTTCCTGATCATCCGATCTAACTTGTAAAGCAAGTGCGCCCTGTCCTATTTCAGGTAGAAAAGTATCGGGATCCAAATATTCGGTAATTTCGTATTCTCTCTTTAGTCTTATCAACCCAGCTGCTGCCAATATGACACCGTCGTATTCCCTGGTCTTGATTTTGCTTATACGATTGTCTACATTCCCTCTGATAGGAAGAACATGCAAGTCTGGTCTTAAATGCTTTATTTGTGCTGTCCTTCTAGGGCTGCTGGTGCCAATTCTTGCGCCTTGGGGTAGGTCTGACAATGTTAAGTTCCATTTGTTTATTAAGACATCTCTTGGATCCAGTCGTTTGCTTAAAGCTGCTAGGACGAGTCCTTCAGGAGTGTGGATTGTTAGATCTTTAGCACTATGTATTGCAATATCTATCTCGCGGTTAAGTAGAGATATTTCAATATCTTTGGCGAAGGACCCTCTTTCTAAATCCTTCAACGGCGTCGAAGGATTCTTGTCACCTAGAGTGGCAATCGGGACAGTCTTAAAAACCAGTCCAGAATGGCGAGATCTTAAGACCGTTAATATTTCCTCGGATTGAGCTATGGCGAGAGAACTGCGGCGACAGCCAACTCGAATATGTCTAGTACTATGCAACTAATCCACCTTAACTTCGGCATTCTGTGAGAGGATCATTTCTAGTCATTTGTATTTAGTATATTGAAACTAATTCTGATCCAAAAGTTTACAATTACCGTCTACACATCCACAA
>CAUZEB010000185.1:0-3497 GCA_963578655.1 Dehalococcoidia bacterium
AGGTATAATGTAAGCATACAATTCAATTTCTGTGAAACACAATATTGGAACGTGTCCAGTTTATACCCCATTGCTTTAAGTATTACATGATATAATTAATTAGATTTCAATACAAAGGTATTAACTGAAGTGACCAGACATGAATCTAGTTGTCACGAAGTAGCTAAGGCAGGCTCGATATCTTGAAGAGTTACTTACGGTCTTTCCTGACCCCTATAAAGAACATAATCGATCTTCCTCACTTTTCTTCTTTAAAGATCAAGGATTATCGATACACTTGGGCTGCCAATATGTTTTCCGGTGCGGGGATGTGGACTGTTATTGTAGCCGTATCTTGGTTGGTGCTAGAGTATTCCAATTTATCTGCTTGGGTAGGGATTATTACTTTCGCCTCTATGATACCCTTCTTGCTAATTTCTCCAATCGGTGGCCTACTGGCGGACCGAATGGACAGAAAGAACCTTTCATTAATCACATTAATAGCTGGCTCTGTATTAACAGGTGCTCTAGCCACTCTTACAATCACTGGTCTTATCCAGCTGTGGCATGTGGCCATTATCACTTTTGTGTCAGGATCATTTAGGGCCACTCAGGAACCGGCTATCCAGGCTCTAATCCCGAATCAGGTACCCAGAGGAAATTTGCTAAATGCTATAACTTTAAATGCTTCCACGCGACACGGCGCACGTTTCTTCGGACTCTTAGTAGCAGCGCCACTTATGGCGACCGATATCGGTATAAACGGAGTTCTCGTAATAAGCTCCCTCTTTTATGTGGCAGGGACAATCCTGATGCTTAAAGTTAGTACATCATCCGTCGGCGATCAAAAAATTAAACAAAGGGCTTTATCCGGAATATTAGATGGATTTGCTTACATTTACACAAACAAAACAATCGCACTCTTTATAATTTTAGTTGCATTTCATTGTGCTTTGGTAATGTCCTTTGAATCTATACTCCCAATACTCACCAAAGAAACCTTACATGCAAAAGATGGATCTTATTTAGGATATATGGTGATGGGGTTTGGAGCCGGTGCGTTAATTTCAACGTTTTTAATGTCTGGCGTTAAAGATGAGAAAGTCAAAGGACGTTTGTTATTGTGGTCTGGACTTTTCAGCGGTATTACTCCCATTACACTAGCATTCTCAGGAAATATCAGTCTAGCAATCCTAGCCTCCACGGCAATGGGAGCATCTCAAGCAATGTTTATGGCATTAACGAACACCTATGTACAAATGTTAGCCCCTGATCAACTAAGAGGTAGAATATCTAGCCTATATATACTCCACGCTGGAGGTATAATGGCTTTTGCCAATCTTGGATACGGGTTCATGGCAGATCAAATATCAGCTCCTCCTATTCTATTCGGAACAGGCTTGATTTTCATCGTATTTTTGGCCAGTATCAGTGCCAATCAACAGCAGCTCAGAAAGATCTACAGGACAGGACAAGTCGTTCACACCTAAATATTTCCTATCTAGTACCCAAGAACCAACGAGGTTCATCAATTCTTAATAGAAGTGATATTAATGAAAATTAGTAAGGCGATCATTCCAGCTGCAGGGTTTGGAACCAGGTTCCTGCCGGCGACAAAATCAATTCCTAAAGCACTGCTTCCAGTGTTAGAGCGACCGGCTATCCATTTTACAGTAATGGAAGCCGCCGAATCAGGTATAGACCATATTACGATCGTGACTTCTCCAAAAGAAAAGTTGGTTTGGGAATATTTTCAACAAAACAGGGAACTAGAAATAGAACTTTGCAATCGTAATGAAAACAGGCTATTGAAAGAAATTACTGACATCAACAAGATTGCGGATATTAGCTATGTCACACAAGAGAAGAGAATGGGTCTGGGTCATGCAATACTAATGTGCAAACGCTCTATTGGTAAGCATCCCTTCGCTGTTCTTCTACCAGACGATCTAATATTTAATGAGCTTCCAACGATCGGCCAAATGATAGATGTCTTTAATGAATACACTGAGAACATCCTCGCTGTTAAATCTGTGCCTGATGAAATGATCCCTAAGCTAGGAATTATCAAATCTACAAGAATAAACGATCGAATATCTGAAATATCCGAAATGGTTGAGAAACCAAAACTGGAGGACGCCCCCTCCAATCAAGCGATTATCGGTAGATACATTTTAAAGCCAGACATATTGAAACTTTTAGAGGCTACTGCTCCCGGTGCCAACCAGGAAATCCAGTTAACGGACGCCCTGAAGATGGCTATGGGCCATGAAAAAACTTACGGCTTCCTTTTCCCTGGAACACACTTTGACCTGGGAAACCCTTATGGACTACTAAATGCATCAATTTACAGAGCACTGACTGTCGGAGAAACCGTCGAACAAACTGAGCATATCAAAAAATCGTTACGAGAAATAATACAATAGGCAATAATTATAGTCCTATACCATAGCCCATTTGGGCATGAAGAGCCGCGTCTGTTTTACAAAATGGCGGGTTTTATACAGAGTCAACTATTTTGCGAAATGAACATCTCTGTCATCTTGTTATATAATCGATTCGTATGGCCTATTAGAGGAATGCTCACCCGATAACCCGAAAGCTTATGTACTTTCGTCCAATAGTTCTATCAGGTCCTTCGCCTTCTTTTCCCCCTTCAATCCCTTTGCCTCTATTCCTTCTTCGAACATTTGTAAGCAGAACGGGCATGATACTGCAACCGTAGTTGCGTTCGTCTCTAAAAACTGACTTGTCCTCAAATGGTTGACTTTGTCACCGCGCTTACTATCCATCCACATCTGTCCACCACCAGCGCCACAGCAAAAGCCGTTTTCACGGCAGAGAGTCATCTCAACCAACTCAACGCCTGGTATTTGATTCGCTATTGTTCGTGGCTGTTCAAACACTCCGTTATGACGGCCTAGATAACAAGAATCATGATAAGTAAGGCTTATATCTAAATTAGCAACAAATTTTATCTTCTTTTGCTCAATGAGTTCAGTAATGAATTGGCTGTAATGCAACACTTCATAATTGCCGCCTAGGCGCGGATATTCATTTTTTATTGTATTGAAACAATGAGGGCACATTGTCAAAATACGCCTTACTCCATATTTCTCAAGCACCTCTATATTACGACTTGCTAACCTCTGATATAAGTATTCGTTACCCATTCGTTTCGCTGGATCCCCAGTGCAAATTTCCTCTAGACCTAAGATTGCAAAATCGACCTCTGCGCGTTTGAGAACCCTGGCCATAGAACGAGCTATGTTTTGACTTCTCTTTTCCAGGGCAGCTGTACAACCTATCCACAATAGTATTTCCGTGTCTGGAAAATCAGCCAGCAGTTTAATATCCATGCCTTCAGACCAGTCGGTTCGGGTATAGGTCGTACCCCTCCAAGGATGTCCACGCTGCTCTAAATTCGTCAGAGCGGACATAGCGGCATCAGGCATACTAGCTTTTTCCATCACTAAGTTACGGCGCATATCCACAATTGAGTTTATATGCTCAACACC
>CAUZEB010000186.1:0-3486 GCA_963578655.1 Dehalococcoidia bacterium
CACAATCCAACATAAATCCAAGCTCTAATGTGAAAATTAAATTAGTATTGAACACCTTGCCTTTATCCGGAACGTATACATTAATATACTGTTGTTTAAGTTGCTGTATTTTGTCAGCAGCAATTCTCATTCCAGTCTCCTCTCTGTACACAGAAAGGTGCTCGTTCATAACAGAACCCATCTCCAATCTTAACTTACCAAACATTGGTCCCTTGGAACTGTTATCCATCAAACCCTTGATAAATCGTTTATCCTGCTCTGAAGTGCCATCAGAAATAGAATTATTTATTTTAGTTTCTTTGGCCCTTTCAGCAGCATGTTCACCAGACCGACGGCCAAAGACCAATGTGTCAAGCAATGAATTAGCTCCTAGTCGATTCCCTCCATGTACACTTACACATGCCACTTCACCCGCTGCGTATAAACCTGGCAACGAAGTTTGACCATCTATGTCGGTCTTCACGCCTCCCATCTGGTAATGCATGCCAGGCCTAATTGGAATCGGTTCCTTACGAATATCGACATTAGCAAAATCTCGGGCGATTTCCATAATTTGAGACAGTCGCTCTTTTATTATTTGCTCTCCCAAGTGCCTACAATCTAATAGAACGGATCCATCTATACCACGGCCTTCATTAATTTCTGTCTGTTCCGAACGAGAGACGACATCTCTAGACGCCAACTCCATCATATTTGGAGCATATCTCTTCATAAATCTTTCCCCATCAGAGTTAAGGAGATAGGCTCCTTCGCCTCTAGCACCTTCTGTTATTAGAACGCCTGAACCTTTCAGGGTAGTGGGATGATACTGTACCATCTCCATATCCATTAACGGTGCCCCAGATCTATAGGCCAAAGCCATACCATCCCCTGTGCAAATCAGTGCGTTGGTGCTTGGTTCAAAAACTCTTCCCAATCCTCCCGAAGCCATTATTACTGCTTTTGCGCGGATAACATGAATTTCTCCTGACCGTATTTCCATAAGAACAGCTCCGTTACACTGTCCATCATCTGTAATTAAGGAAAGTACAAACCATTCTTCATAAATTCTCACACCTGCTCTCATAATTTGCTCATACAACACATGAAGTAGGGCCTGGCCAGTGAAATCCGAAACGAAAAAAGTTCTAGCCTGACGTTGCCCTCCAAAAGCACGTGTACCAAGCTGACCATTTTCATCTCTATTAAATATAACACCCATGTGTTCCATAGAAATCACCTCTTGACCTGCCTCTTTACACATAATTTCTATGGCATTCTGATCCCCTAAATAGTCACTACCTTTAATAGTATCAAAAGCGTGATCGCGCCAGTCATCACCTCTATCTGTTAGAGCTGCGTTTATACCACCCTGTGCAGCGTTAGAATGACTACGTACTGGATGAACTTTAGTAACGACAGCCACATCAACGCCGCTATTTCTCGCAGCGAGGGCAGCTCTCATGCCTGCAAGACCAGCTCCTATAATAAGTACGTCATGATCAAACATAAATTTTAACCTCTTTAAATCCGCTCATCCCCTGAAGATAACACATCACATATCACTCTACAAGGAACAGATTAACGTTCCTAGATTGACCATGGAAACCCTTTCCCCATGTCGGAACCAATTAAACTGCATTAGGCGCACGAATTGACCATGTGACAAAGCACAATTGAAGTTAATTGCATCATGTATGGAGCCAACGAGTGGACTCGAACCACCGACCTGCTGTTTACGAAACAGCTGCTCTACCGCCTGAGCTACGTTGGCAAATAATGTATATCACCAAGATATATGTTTACTATACATCAGTCATCTATTCTCTTAACCTGAACGTGTTTATCCAAAAGGTGTATTTCGAAACGATCAGCTGAGGTTGGTATGTTATTCAGGGTTGAGTCGTATTAACTCCAATTTGGCATCAGTCAGAATTTAGACTCGGTCTGGAAACTTCAATTCAAAATTACACATCGAAATAAGGAGAAGTGAAATGGAGGCGACGGGCGGATTCGAACCGCCGAATAGAGGTTTTGCAGACCCCCGCCTTAAACCACTTGGCTACGTCGCCAAAATGACATCGTGTCTGGTGCCGAGGAGGAGACTCGAACTCCTACAGCCTTGCGGCCACAGCGCCCTCAACGCTGCGTGTCTACCAATTCCACCACCTCGGCTAGTTTAAAAGTCTTTATTTAACGAGCAATGCTAACTCCAGTCTTCAAATTGTCAGGTAGCAGCCAGCACCGTCGCTTCATTATAGCCAATCACGAATTTGATGTCTACCGACACTATAACTTTAGACCAGATACATCTAAGTCAGTTTATATAAGAGAAATTTAAAATATAGTCCCCTTGGCGACAAGTTCCCATGTAAAGGCCCAAACCCCACTAGTTATCAGTAGAGTATCTCTTTACTTGGACTTTTTCCTGTATTCGTCGTTTAATACCCCTTATTGATGCACTCTGTGTGAATACGGGTGCTGCGGTAATATTAGATCATCTTCATTGAATCGATTAAGCCGAAACCGATTAATATCATGGTCTCTAACTGAACCTTCCACAATTAGTTCAGACATCATTCGGCCAATAACCGGAGACAATTTGAATCCATGCCCACTAAAACCTAATGCAATATACAGACCTTCGACGGAAGGTGATTTATCTAATATTGGATTGGCATCAGGTGTCATATCATAGATAGCCCCGTATCCACCTCGACATATTGCTGAGTCAAACCCAGGAAATCTTCTACAGGCTCTATCCCAGAATTCCACAATTTTGTCATGATCTGCATTGAGGCCAAAATTATTAGGGTTAACTGTTTCCATTAAGTCACTTGGATCTTCACCACCTATTAAGGTGCAGTAACCGTGATCTGCTCTGAAATACAGATTAGTTGTATGATCGATAACAATTGTATTTAAAGACTCATATAACGGGGGTCTACGTAAATTAATCATTTGAACCCGTGTTGGTCTAATTGGAAGGACTTCAGCAATAGCTCCTCCGACCATGTTCCCCCATGCGCCGGTTACATTCACTGCAGTTCTGGTATGAATAACGCCAGTATTTGTTATCACTTTATTGAGCTTGCCACTGCTCACACCGAGACCTATGACTTCAGTGTTAGTTAAAATTTTGACTCTATTATTCTTGGTTGCTTGATCCACGAAAGAATATGTGGTTGCTACGGGATCAGCATATCCTGCCCCTTCCTCCCATATACCGATAGCAATACCCTCTAAATTAACATCAGGTAATAGCTCTTTAATTTCGTCAGGTGAGACAGTCGTGATATTAACACCTAATGATTGATTCATATTTACATTACTTTCTGCTGAAGATATGTCTTCCTCTCCGAACAATATAAGCCGACCTGTCTGTCTGAATCTGGAATTACCTCCTATAGCATCTGAAAAGTTATGGAAAATTTGGCTTGCTTCGCGTGCAATACTTACCAATGCAGGATGTTGATAATGCTCTCTGATCATAGCTCCAGATCTCCC
>CAUZEB010000187.1:0-3476 GCA_963578655.1 Dehalococcoidia bacterium
TGGCCCCGTTCTTGTTGGAGAGAAACTAAAGCCATTCTTGCCCTCGCCAATTGTTATAAAGAAAACCGATGATTTTGGTGGAGTCAAATATGAATTGCACTCACCTAAAGATTCTATAGGGAAGATGGGAGCCTTTCATGGAAATTTTGGTGCCCTAGTTAGGGCCTACGCTTACATTAGAACGTTGGGAAATGAAGGGATTCCACGTATTAGTGAAAATGCTGTAATCAATGCTAATTACATCATGAGTCAACTAAAAGGATATTATGATTTACCTTACGATAGAACCTGTATGCATGAGGTCATTCTTTCTGTACGTAATCTAAAGAAAGAATTTGGTATTGGTGCCATAGATGTTTCAAAGCGGTTGATAGATTATGGGATCCACCCACCCACCATGTACTTCCCTCTTATAGTAGATGAAGCGTTAATGATAGAACCGACGGAAACAGAGAGCAAAGAAACAATTGACTACTTTATTGATGTAATGAAGGAAATAGCCCAACAAGCTCGAACCAATGCGGACGTAATACGTAACGCTCCGCATAATGCTCCGAACACTCGATTGGATGAAGCACGGGCCGCTCGTCAGCCAGATTTACGCTGGAAACGAAGCAACAATTAGTGATTGGTATTTTACCTGAATAAATAAGGAGGAACTCATGGTTGAATTAGGACAGGAGGCACATAATTTCGAATTGCCGTCTCACACAGGAGACATCGTAAGTCTAAGTGACTATAGGGGAAGCAAGAATGTTATTTTGTCTTTCCATATATTCTCTTTTACAGGTGGGTGAACACACCAAGTCTCTTCATTCAGAATTGCCAATGATCAGTTTGAAGAGGCCAATACCCAGGTTTTGGGTATTAGTACCGACGCACGAGCGACCCAGACAGCATTTGCCGCATCTTTAGGTAATATTCCCTACCCGATATTATCCGACTTCCATCCTAAAGGCCGTGTGTCCACGACATATGGCGTGTATAACGAGGACCGAGGTACCTCCGATCGTGCTATTGTTATTATAGATAAGAAAGGTATTATCCGTTTTAGGAAAATTTATAGTTCAGCTACAGACCTTAACACCGCAGATATATTAGCCGAAATTAATGAGTTATAAATTTGGCAAGACAGGTTGTATACGGATATTAGATACAGATGTTCATCGTTATATCCAACCCTTTTAGCATGCTATGGGTGTTAATATGACTCTATTTAATTTTGCAGAGACGATGTTTCGGGAATATGACCATGTTTTGATGATAGATCGTAAAGGTCGACAATACTTGTTCAAATTGGAGCGAACGGAAACTTTCAGATCTCATCTCGGCGGTATCTCGCATTCAGATATTATAGGCTTAACTCCTGGCGCTAGGGTTATAACCGATAGTGGTCATAAACTGTTGGCAGTTAAACCAAGGATGGCCGATTATATTCTGCAAATGCCCAGGATAGCCACAGTAAGCTATCCGAAAGACATAGGAGCTATCGTAATTCAAGGAGATGTCTTCCCTGGAGCTAAGATACTGGAAGCGGGGACAGGATCTGGCGGGATGACAATAGCTTTACTTAGGGCTGTAGGTATTACTGGTCATGTTACCTCTTATGACCTGAGAGATGACATGATCGAGCTTGCAGTTAAGAATATAGAGGGAATTTCTCCCTCGGTTAACAATCTTACTATAAAACGTGGTGATGTATATGAAGGCTTTGAAGAAGAAGAGTTGGATAGAATTTTTCTAGATTTGCCCGAGCCATGGCACGTTGTACCACATGCTTCCGAAAAGTTAGTAAACGGAGGTATTTTTATAAGTTTCCTACCGACAATATTACAGGTGTATGAATTAGCGAAGACCTTAAGGAATCAACGAACATTCGATTTAATAGAGGTTATGGAAGTGAATATTCGGATGTGGGATGTAGGTAATAGAAGTGTACGTCCATCACATCGAACCATTGGTCACACTGGATTCATTACTACCGCTCGGCGATGTTTAACAAGCCATCAAGATAAAACAGAATAGATTTTAATGATTTCCTTTGAGATAATGCCAAGTTTCGTTCTCGCTGGATTGCAAATAGGGGTATTTCCCTTGAAGTAATGGCATATGGTGAGATTGAAGAATCGGCAATTTGTTTCTCGAATCTATTTCTTCATTTGGCAGCAATTGCGCAAATTCTGAAATCCCAGTGTCTTTCTCTTGTATTAGGATTTTAAATGAACCGAGGCCTTCGGGTCTAATTAATTCTAACATTCCCATCAGATTAGCTTGCTTCTCAATTAGATTTAAATTGGTGTTTCGCATCATATTAAATATTTTCATGAAACCGATCTTTTTTAAATATTCAGACTGGGTTCCTAACATGAGAGAATTAAGCCCGTAGTAGTCACCTGATGAAATCAATTGTGAAAAATCTACATGTGCAGTTATGTCTTGTTCCCCTAAGTTTTCATATGGGCTAAATCCATTTGAATGTTTGTAGTAGGTTTCGATTGTGCCTGAATTACGAATAGATGAATAGAGTTCAGTCGCAAGATGCCCATAATCTATTGTAAATACGAAGCCTCTTTTAAGTGCTCTGGACACATCTTTTATCCAAAGACTTATGTTGAGGTTTACTTCACCAACGAAATTTTCTGGTAGGTCCGGCATCACCTCGGTGATTCTATCTACGAGTGTTTGAGTGGAGGGTTCCTCAAGGATTTCGACGAAGTTTCTGTTATTGTCGAGTGATACAAAGATTTCCTTGATGATTCCATTCTGGATTTTGAATTTGTGTACAGGAAATGAATCAATGAGTTCATTTGATATGAAACATCCCTCTATATTCCTAAGTGGGATACGGTCAGAAAGGATTTTTTGGATGTTCAGTAGGGATGAATTAGTATGTTTAAAAATATTCCTATCTATTGTTATATAGTTAAGAGCCTCTTTAAATTCGTTATTCTGAAGTTGTATATGATTTGTTATGTCTTTTGCTAATAAATCGCTACCTGAGCCAATTTCAATGACAAAAAATTTGGAGGGCTGACCTATTGACTGCCACATTCTCTTAATTTGTAGCGATAGGAGGGCGCCGAAAGCTGGATGAGCAGTCGGACTAGTGAAATAATCACCAGATTTGCCAACTGGTGATTTAGTTGAGTAATATCCCACCTCAGGTTCATAGAGAGCGGTACTCATGAATTCTGCGAAAGTAATATGACCCTTTTTATCGATGAGTCTTTTTATGAGTGGCTCAACTAGGTTTGACACGAATCAGATTAAACCGTTTCATGAAAGAACTGAACTTTACCACTTACAAATATGTTCCAAATGTGTCACTTGTTAAGACACCACCAATATACTGTCCTATTTACTCTTGGCTTGCTTCATTCGCTTACTGTGTGGACTTTCCCTATCCCATCCTGATCCCTGCATTGAATTTCTGAATTCTGACTGTTCGCCACATAGCTTGCATATTCCAGTACTTG
>CAUZEB010000188.1:0-3473 GCA_963578655.1 Dehalococcoidia bacterium
CTTAATTAAGCATTTTCCACCTATCCCAATATCACCATCAGGACCAGGAACCTGTAAATGACTTGTTCCTATTCTTGAGTCCGTATGTATTATAGTACTAATAAATGCACTATAATCTATTCCCAAAGCCTGACACAAATTATATATATGATTCGCAAATGTAACTTTAACTGCCAGATATGAATTGATGGTATACTTTATTAATTCTGCCTCTCTAGAGCTAACAAATCCCACCTCGCATTCTGGCCATAACTTCTCATGTAATTCTTGGAGATTCTCTTGTATTGGATTATTTTTAGGATCAGCTATACCGAACACATGCTTCTTCGCACTGCACATATCTTCATAAGCATTTCTCTCGGTCAGGAACTCAGGATTGGTCACTAAAATGAGATGAGGGTTCTCCTTCTGCATTTTTTCTGTCGTGCCTGGAGTCATCGTTGACTTAATCAAAACGATAGGTAGTTTATTATGCTGCTTAGCATACTGATTCAATACTGCGACTGCCAACTCAACTATACCAGTATAACAACGGCCATTCTTATCCATTGGAGTGGGGACGCAGAGATAGATAATGTCACCATGTTTAACTATTACGGAGTAGCCTGTATTTAGATCTACTCCTGTCGCTGGTTCATCCTGGATATCATAAGATAAAACCGACATCTTACTACGTTCATGATAAAACCGTTCAATAGCTCCCCCCACAAATCCCCTGCCAATTATTCCTATTCTCAAGAACTTAAAACTCATTTTACATTTCCTTCTACTTGATTCCAGAACTCAGTTTTAGAATGAGAGCATAGTTCACGCAATCCATCCAGGCCGACCTCGTGGTAGTCTCTCAATGCACCAATATTATCACTACCATCTACCTCTATGCCACAGAGCAGTGCCTCGCCCACCGAGCGACAGAAGGGTTCAAACTTGGCCGGATGATAGTACATTCTCTTATAATTGTTAAATAACTCCGGCATATCCACATATGGGACAGTGCCCAGCCACTCAACATTAGGAAATCGTCGTGCTGTCCTTTCTAATGATTTTGCACCCCAAGCCGCCATCACAAATTTCTCCTTAGGATGCTTTAAGACATGATTGAAGAAACTATGAGTACCCTTAAGGAAGTGCATGAATCCTATGTATAGTGTCGCATCTTCCCGCTCATCCTGTTTCTTTACTACTTTAAATACATCTGTATTAATGGGAGAGGTGATGATCTTGGGGTTAGGAAAAATCTCTCCATACAATTCAACGAAGGTAGAATAGTGATACTTAGAAAGAAAGCAATTAAGAATTGAACTACCAAACAGGGCTTGCCGATCCACTTGAGATAGATATGAGTTGGCGTCGTGTTCGAACCTTACGTGATTTGGTGCTTGTATAATGTAGTCAAAAACATGGGGCCTTTTGGCTTTCATCTGCTCCAGATTACCGCTAACAACGATATCATACTGGGCCGTTAGAAGCTCGTCAGAGTCCTCCAGATTGAATCTGGTGATCCTATACCCCTGACGTAGCCCCTCCTGAATAACCTCCTCGTCGGTCCTCTGAGACCCGCCTGGGTTGTTATTGATATTGAAATCGGAGATCCATAGTATAGATGTTTTCATTTAAGGTCTTTTAGTAAATGATTAGTATTTAATGGGCTCCAAGGAGTATTAGGATAACAACCCTCGTCGCAAGGACAGAAATATGCAGCTAATGATAAGCTTCCAAACAATATTATTACATGTAGTATCATGACACTATATCTACAGAGTTTTCAAGAAGCCGAAACCGAAGCTGGACACATTCCGGTCAAAAATACTTCCAACAACCTCAAGATATTGAGGAAAATGAATCCCTCCATAAAAATCAAAAATTTTACCTTTTAGATCCATCAAACAAAATTGGTATCCCGAATAAGCCTTTGTCCATTCTATAGTATGGGGATCGTTATCAAATAAAACCACGTCCCCTTCATAAATCTCTTTTCCGCTTTTATCTTTCAATCCTGTATATTGTTGTACAGTTATAAACTTACTTATATTATCAGTAACTAAGCCAGAAGTAAACATCCCACCATGATCTTCATAAATATCATATATTCCACTGTTATGATAGTATAAATCATCACGAAATTTTTTAACTCTTGTATCCCAGAATCTAAATTTAAATTCTCTCACACCTTCCTCCCAAAGACCTTATCATAGTCAAAAAATCTCCATCGATTCTCTGTATCAAAATCTTCCTGATAACAGGCCCGTAAAATATATGCTTTGACCTCATCCCAATTAGTAAAGAACATTCTATGTCTTCCAACACTATGAATCCAATTAGGGACCGCAGCTTTGCCCTGAGGACAACAAACAATTACGGGTTTTCTTTGATATGATGCCATGCAGTTCTCGTGATAACTGCCACACATATGAGTGTTTTTGTCAAGATATAATATCACGGCAGAAGATAGATCCACCATCCTATAGTCGTCCGCAGCTACCGGACTCATACGCTCGTGAGCCTCGTCAAATAGACCTGCGGCCTTAAGCTGATTGATCTCGTCGAAATAGGAGTCGTCCTCATCCTCTCCACCGTACACTGCCTTACTAAATGGACATAGAACTCCAATACCTAAATCCTGAAGCCACGGTGTTATTTCCTGTCTCCATTTAGATCCTCGGTCCTTTGCATCATCCATTGGGCCTGCTAAATACAGCATGGCCCCATCCAATCTATGTCTCATATTATCCTGTAACTCCTACTACCACCAAAGAATAAATAGCTCCCGAGCCATCAACATCATCCAATACAATCTCGCGATTAGTGGAATCAACGACTAGCCCACCAGTAGGATCGGAATACGCATAATAGCTACTAGGCTTAATTCGTAGATTACCCGATTCACCATTAAATATTTGATCAAGTCCGCTAACACCCGTAGCATAAACTAGGAAATCAACACCAGATGTTTGTTCTCTGTTCTCTATAATGATACTCTTGATGTGGTCAAACTGCACCATAGCTGATAAATCAAAGACTTTCTTCTCAAACGCTCCGAAATCAAAGTGGACCTTACCTCCTGATGGTAGTACCCCTGTCGAGACCACCCCATAGTTCACATTAAGAGATCCAGTGCCATTACTCAGTGATTGACTATAATCTACTCCACCGGATTCATTCTGTGTATTTGAACTACCTCTAATTAGTGTAAAATTGATATCAGCTGTGATGCTGGCCGTTGCTGTTACATTACTCATTATCTCTGTTTCCTTTTCACTCGTGTAAATCGGTACGGCTCAAGAAATGTACCAGTCTCTTTGGATTGGTAGGGCTTGCCCATATAGAGGTACGTAAAACCTCCATTCTTTCGGGAAGCTCCGCAAGCACGAATGCCGCTATTGTCCGTTGATATAACCTCATATACACCAGTGCTTCCTAAGCAAATCTTTTCTCCGGCTTGACCGTCAGGAGAATCTATATTAGAGATAAAA
>CAUZEB010000189.1:0-3459 GCA_963578655.1 Dehalococcoidia bacterium
AAATTCGTGGAATTGCAGATAGGGTGGATCAAGAAAAGGATCTCGGAAATGAATCTCCGGATCGAGAAATCCAGGGTTCTACCGGAGATCGACCGGGAAGATGCCCGCAGAATCCTGAACCAGAGACTGACAGAATTGGCGGCCGAGCACGATTTCGAATACGCAAAGGTCTCGATTCGTAAGCAGAAGACCAGATGGGGCAGTTGTTCTTCCCAGAACAACATCAGTCTCAACCAGAGTTTGCTGCATTTGACAGATGATCTGATAGATTATGTTCTACTGCATGAACTGACCCATACGCGGGTCAAGAATCATAGTCCCAGCTTCTGGGATGAACTAGAGAAGGTCTGCCCTAGTGCCAAGGAAAAGCGAAGGCTGTTGAAGACCTACAGTTATTGCCTGGTCTGACCTCTTTTATTTAAATACTAATCGTCGAGTATCAGCCCTCATCATCAAGGCGCAAATATCCTGAATTAGAAATATTGATTCTTATTTAACTTACAACCCAATCTTTGATAAGGCCCCACTCAGAATAGAAGATGTGGGAGTCATTACTACCAAGGGTTTGACCAAAAAATTTGGTGAATTAACCGCCGTTGATAATCTTGATTTAGATATTGAGGAAGGTGAAATCTTTGGATTATTGGGGCCAAATGGGGCCGGAAAAACAACTACTATTTCGATGTTAGCAACCTTGTTAGCCCCTACTTCTGGAACTGCTACCGTAGCTAATCAAGATATTTTAAAAAAACCATCTAAAGTAAGAGAACACATTGGAATTGTATTCCAAGATCCTTCTAGTGATGATATTTTAACAGGTAGAGAAAATTTGTATTTGCATGGATTGATGTATGGAGTTCCTCGCTCCATTATTCCTCAACGAATTGATGATGCTTTTGACTTAATACAATTAACTGGAAGAGAGGATGATCTTGTCAAAACATATTCAGGTGGAATGAGGCGTAGACTGGAATTGGCTCGTGGCCTTCTACACCATCCTGAAGTATTATTTTTAGATGAGCCTACGCTAGGTTTGGATCCGCAAACCCGTAAACGTATTTGGGAGCATATTGAAAAAATTGTTAAAGAACGAAAAGTAACCATTATTTTAACAACTCACTATATGGAAGAAGCTGATCGTTTATGCGATCGATTGGCCATTATTGATAATGGTAAAATTGTAGCCTTGGACACTCCGGATGCGCTCAAAGCTCAAGTCGGTGGCGATACTGTTCAAATGGAAGTCTCTGAACCTGAAAAAGCAGCTAAAGAACTTGAAAAATTGGATTGTGTTAGCCGTTGTGAAGCTCGAGAAAATCGATTAGATATTGCTGTTAAAGATGTGGCTCAAAATTTACCTAAAGTTTTTGCTGCAGCTGGTGAAATCTCCAATTTTAGTGTTCGAAATACAACCTTAGATGACGTATTCATGCATTATACGGGATATGATATCAGAGATGAAGGCGCAGAAGGGGCTGCTAAGCATATGCAAAGAGTGGCGGGAATAAAGAAATGAACCAATTGAATGGATTGTATGCTATTTGGCTTCGTGAAGTGAAAGTCTATTTTAGAGAATATTCTAGATTAATTGGTTCAATACTTACGCCATTACTATGGTTATTGATCTTGGGAAAAGGAATTGGAGCCTCAATTGATGAAAATGAAAGTTTTGCAGGAGTACCATATGAACAATTTATTTTCCCAGGGATCTTAACTATGACCGTTTTATTCCAATCCGTTTTCTATGGATTGTATATTGTTTGGGATCGAAAAATTGATTTTCTAAAAGAAGTTTTAGCAGCCCCTCTCAATCGCTCAACTGTATTTCTTGGAAAATGCTTAGGTGGAGTTACCGATTCAATGATTCAAGTAACAATCATTATTGTATTAGGTTTCTTTATTTTCCCTGATCTTGAATATACTTTGCAGAGCCTTATGCTCGTTTATCTTTACTTGTTTTTATTAGCTGTTATTATGACCTCTTTGGGACTTATAATTGGATCTAGGATGGATTCTCCAGAGGGATTCTCTCTGATTACCAGCTTAGTTGTATTCCCTATGTATTTCCTAAGTGGGGCTTTATTCCTGAAGAAAAATTTAATCGATGAAGCTCCACTGATTTACTGGATAACGGCTATCAATCCCGCAAGTTATGCCGTTGATGCAATCCGATATACGCTGATTCCAGAAGATATCTTTCTTGAATATGGATTATCACGTGATTTGGCTGTTTTAATTGGTTTTTGTGTCTTTTTGCTTGCCCTTGGAACTCAATCTTTCAAAACAATGAAACTGTAAACTCTCCAATGTTTAATTAAGCCTAATTTGTTCTATTAATCATGACTAAGACGGCACTTGTGACTGGAGCTTCTTCGGGAATTGGAAGAGGAATTGCAATTAAATTTGGAGAAGAAGGATGGGAAGTTACCCTGGTGGCTCGTCGAAAAGAGAAACTAGATTCTGTTGCTGAAGAAGTAGAAACAGCTGGGGGCAAGGCCCATGTCTTTGCTACTGATTTAACTGTTAAAGGAAATCCAAATAATGCAATCGAATTTGCCATCGAAAGAATGGGTAATATTGGTACCTTAGTGAATAATGCAGGTCTTGGTCGTTTCGAAATGGTTCCAGAAATTAAAGATGAATCTTTCCAAGAACAATTCCAACTCAATGTTTGGGCTTGTATGGCGATGGTGAGATCTGCCGTACCACACTTCAAGAAAAATGGCGGAGGCCAAATCATCAATATTGGTTCAATCGTCGGTTATCTTGGAATCTCTAAAGGTTCCATCTATTCGAGTACTAAATGGGCCCTGAGAGGTCTTAATGAAAGCTGGAGAGAAGAATTGTATCCTGACAATATCAAAGTCTGTTACGTAGGGCCCGGTTTCGTACTTACTGAATTCAATGGAAGAAAAGAAGGCGGTACTTCCGAAGAACAGGAATGGGCTATGGTTCCTGCCGACGTAGCTCACGCAGTTCATTGTGTAGCTACGCAAGGTCCTAACAGCGATATCAAAGAGATATCAATCCAAGTTCTAGATCGTAGCTGATTTATTACTTTTAGAGTAGTTTAATTTATTTAAATACTAATCGTCAGAAGCTTCACAGTCCTGAGAATGAGTACAGATTTGTTGCAAGAAGGATTACTGCAATAACAGCCATCACCATAGGATACATCTTCATCAGAAAGAAATCTGCATCTGTCACTTCCTCGCCCATAATGGTCATACCATCCTCGCCACCCTCAGCCCTGAGACGCGCATAGGACGCTACTATCAGGAACCATACTAAGGTCGTGATCACGGCATTCTGTGTGAACGCGGCTTTGTTCCCGGCAGTTTCCCAGTCAGTTTCATCGAAGAAGATAACTCCCATTATACTGGCCAGTGCAAAAGCACCGAGTCCGAACATCGATACGTGCATGATCGGCCACTTGCCCTGAGGGCCGGTCCTCAGGAT
>CAUZEB010000190.1:0-3311 GCA_963578655.1 Dehalococcoidia bacterium
GACGGTAACTATAAAAGAAGGTTACAGCATAGTACGCTGGACGATATAGATCCCA
Source organism: Dehalococcoidia bacterium (assembly GCA_963578655.1). Taxonomy (GTDB): domain Bacteria; phylum Chloroflexota; class Dehalococcoidia; order Lucifugimonadales; family CAUZEB01; genus CAUZEB01. Next base: position 56 of record CAUZEB010000190.1, read on the forward strand.
TTGATATTGATTGGTTGGAATCTCTTAGACCGAAAGTAGCTGAATTAATAACTCTCACATCTGATATAGACGCAACCATTGCCCAGATTGCCATCAAATATTCCCTCGATAGTTATAGGGTGTCCTCCGTATTACCAAATATACTCAGTGAATCCAACCTATACGAATTCACAAATTTGACAGGGGCCGACACAGCTTCCGATGAATTGATGGGATCACTATCGAGGTTCTATATATCAGAATAAATATAATTTAGGAGTCTCCAAACCGCGATAATCACACGTTGGGGGTCTTAGGAGAATTTCTATTAATTTTATTGTGATGGAATTTTTGTCCCCCTAAACTTTCTCCTCCCTCTATGCCTATTGACGTTTCCTCTGCCATGTTTAGGCGTTATTCTACGCATTTCGCTTTCGATCAATTTAAAATCACGTTGCGGGATTAAATGAAGAGTTTCAAAGAAAGCTAGTGGCCATTCTTCTGGGATCCAACGTTTCAGATATTCTAGTCTAGGAGCGATTAAACCAGCTTCAATATAATTGTTAGAGGGCAGTATAATATTGGGTTTCATTCTTACACGATGAGGAAACAATTCACCATTATATTCGGGACCGAAAATTGGCGTCTTATCCACGAAGGAGTCGGATGAGATAGTTGCAGTTGCTGTCCATTTCCTTATCTTGGAAATATAAAACAATACCCTGTCTTCTGGCTGCATTCTTTCTGCACGTTTCCGATATTTCCTACCTAATCCATATAATGTCAAACCTCCGTCTCTCATTATCTCAAACTTCTCAGGGGATTCAACAACCATCCAGAAGTTCTTTCCCATTAGTCAACACTCCTTATATTTCCGTTATGCTTGATAACGCGTATCGATTCAATTTATATGAGCTAGTTAACTCTATCTATCAATTGTTTCAATTTAGACTAACTCTTCTATTACGTGGTACAAATGCAAGTATAACTTTAATCCTTCTTTTACATATTGTAACGGGGTTAACTTAACAGTCGGGTCCATATGATCAAACATAGAGAACTCTGTGTAGTAGGGGCTTCTATCACTGGTTATCATATCGCGGAATCTTCTCGACTCTTCGGATGGAACCATATTGTCTTGGCCATCATGCATTATCAAAACACGAGCCTTCAATTTATCTATGTTAGTAACCGGCGAGATTTGTTCAAGATAGGTTAATGACTTTTCGGGCAACCTGTCTATAATCTCATCTATTTCATTAATCGAAGGATTAGACATCAATTCATAAACAATTTTGCCATGTTCGGATAATGATTCATAATCTATGTAATTACTATCAAGAGACTTCAAAAATACGGTCGTGAACAGTTCACGTTCCCTTATATTAGGGATAGTCTCGATTAGATGGCCTCTAACAATCTTGACCGCCAGCTCATTTGGTCTCCATTCATGATATACACCTGAATAAAAGCGAGTTTCTGTGACAACCGACTTCACTAAATCAATAGCATCGAAATAACCCCCAAAGAAATTTAGGAATTTCACATGATCCCTGATACGACTATCTTGAGCGGCTACCGTGGTCAGAGATGCCCCCACACAAAATCCACCCATACCTATCTTATTTCTGTCAACGTGCTCTAAATCCATCAGGTATTGGAAGGCTCTCACTAAATCATCGATCTCTTCGGCATTAATCTTATCACTAGTCATTCTCTCTGACCATGGAATCATTACGATGGCACCAGTTCTTGATAATCCTTTGGCTAGTTGAACTACTCTAGGATCATCTCGACCCGCCGGATTGACACCAAGGAAAAGGAGAACCGCACTATGCTTATCTCCCTTGCGGGGTATATACAGGTCCGCCTTTCCCCATCCCACCTTTTTAGGAAAGTTGATTTTTTCTCTAATTGGATCATCAATGAACAGTTCCTGTGCATGAAATTCAATTCCCGGCAGTATCTCCGGTATAAACATGAACGTATGGATCCCGACTCTAATCCTTGGCAAAGTAATTAAGAATAATATAGTGAACACTATAACAATTACTGAAATAACATATCTAGGATTAATTACAGTGATGATTTTTTTAAGCTGAAAATTCATAAGTGGCCTAAGGGAATAGTAAAAATTATAAATACCACCAACTTAACTACAGGTCTTTAATTTACGGCAAAACACCTATTTGGCGGCAATTTAAGAGTTCTTATATGAATCTGTAAATATTGTTAACCCTCATCCCATCTGTGTTTTGTCTTGGTAACGCCACGATTATATTATATATTTCGAAATACAGCCTCAATTGGTTATTGAAATGCTCAGTGAATCATATCTGTCTATGTGCAGGTCCATGTGGTAATAAGAATATCATTAGACCGATTGTATTCCAATTATTTGACATACTATAGTTAATAAAAGAATATAACCAAACTACTGAAGTTTTACAAACTATTAACAATATTATTTACCCTCCAAAGCAGAGAGTCGTTTTGTTACGCGAAAACACAAAAAAATCCCAACACAATGAAGTTGATTTAAAAGTAGATGCCATCATTCTGGCAGCCGGTTCAAGTAACCGAATGGATGGTGAAGATAAATTATTCTATTCACTATTAGGTAATCCAGTCATTTCTTACAGCATCCAACTTTTCGAAGAAATTGATCTTATAAACAGCATTACTCTCGTCTTTTCGGAAAGCAATTTGCATCAAGGAAAACGTCTGATAAAATCCAGGAATTGGAGGAAGATTAGAAATATTGCTATCGGTGGTAAACGACGACAGGATTCTGTTTACGCCGGTTTGAAAAAAATGCAGGATGCTAGATGGACTCTGATCCATGATGGTGCTCGGCCCTGTATAGATCAGTCTACTGTCGTTAGAGGTGTCGAGGCCGCGAGTGAAACAGGCGCATCAGCCGCTGGCATACCTATAAATGATACCGTTAAAAGAGTGACTTCAGAGCAACTGGTATTAAACACAGTAGAGAGAACGGGATTGTGGGCTATTCAAACCCCTCAGATCTTCCGTACGGACCTAATAACCGAGAGTCATAGTTTTGTTTCAGATGACGTAACGGACGATTCAAGTATGGTAGAACTTTTGGGTAGAAGAGTTATGATATTCAAAGGGTCTCCTAATAATATTAAAGTCACAACAATAGATGACCTAGCACTGGCTGAGGCGATTTTGAAAACAAGATTACATTAATCCTGTAAGGAGTATCATGGATCAACGGACTGGTATCGGAATAGATGTTCATCCACTTGTGAGC
>CAUZEB010000191.1:0-3309 GCA_963578655.1 Dehalococcoidia bacterium
GTTAGTATAGGTAATTATGTGGAAATAAAAAATAGTACTCTAGGGCGAGGTACAAAATCGGGTCATCATTGCTATCTTGGAGACTCAGATATAGGTTCCAATGTTAATATAGGAGCAGGGACTATAACCTGCAATTACGATGGTGACCAAAAACATAGAACCACTATAAAGGACAACGCCTTCATTGGATCTGATACAAAGCTGGTCGCCCCAGTGACCATCGGGAAACAATCTATTACAGGCGCAGGATCAATAGTCACAAAGAACATACCAGATTTTGCAAAAGGGATAGGTTCCCCAGCTCGTATTTTAAAGGAGGATAGGTCTTAATAGACCCAAGCCAAATTGGATACTGATATAAGTGATTTATCAAATTTAACCGTTATAGTTCCGATCACACTTTTCACATTAATAAGCTTCGTACAACATGTAATTGGTACAGTTACCAAAGAATCCATATTCATATGGCGAAGTGAAGAAAGGTCCGGATTAGAGAAATTAGAGGATCTTTTCCGTAAAGCTGACCAATCCAACTCAGCATTTTCAATCATAAAAACGATCTCTCTAGCATCCGTAGTGATGAATTGCTATTTCATATTTTATCAACCCCTAGAGAATGAACTTACATCCTATGATTTCGGACAAATAAGCCTCATAGCCATATCCACCCTTATCGTTCTAGGTGTGTTAGAAACAATAGCAAAAGTAGCTGGCCGGCATAGTGGGCCTAGGATCGCAGTACGGATCTATAGAATAGTTATTTTCATTGGCACAACTCTGAGGCCAATCACACGCTCTCAAGAACGTCTAATAGAGATAAGCACTGTTGAAGAAAACCCATCAGAAATCAGTGAAAACAGTAATATTGCAATGCAAATGGACGATGAAGGCGAGCCTCTCGAGGAACATGAAGTACGAATGATACGGGGTGTCTTCCAATTAGATAAAACAGTGGTGCGGGAAATTATGATTCCAAGAGTAGATATGATCACTACTGATATATCGACGCCTATAAATGATGTGGTGGACATAATGATTAGAGAAGGTCATAGCAAAATACCAATCTACAGAAATGAAACGGACCAAATTGAAGGTATCGCACACTCAATGGACATCCTAGGTCAAATAAGATCAGTTGAATCAAATGATATTAGTGAATTGGAAGAATTCCTTCGTCCAGTTCTGTTTATACCTGAATCAAAAACTTTAGAGTTTTTGTTAACTGACTTCCAAGACAAACGAATGCAGATGGCTATAGTGATAGACGAGTATGGTGGGGTCTCAGGTCTCGTTACAGTAGAAGATTTAGTAGAAGAAATTGTCGGTGAACTTCATGACGAATTCGATACACGTGATCTAGGAATAAGAGAGGTGGGAAAAAATGAATTCTACATGGATGCTAGCATAGCCATCGATGACATCGCTCTTTCTATCGGAGTCTCTTTTAAAGGTGAAGGATTTGACACTATTGGAGGATTCGTCTTACACGAGCTTGGAAAAATTCCTAGCCCTGGAGATACTTTTTCTTACAACAACCTTTCTATTGAAGTCATCTCTACAGTTGGCCGAAGACTTAGGGAAATAAAGATTCTTAAAACCTAATAGGTTTGAGGAAGCTAAACCTAGGTACGTTTTACCATGGCTAACCTGCCCATTGTCCCGTGATTTCATAAACATCCCACAAATCGATTGTTAGCCACCCAAAGCCGACCCCCGACTTGTCCAGTAACCACAAATATCCAATACCTCGCATCTCCAGGCACCTTAGGCAAAATGAATATAGCCCTTAATTGTTCTTGATCTTACTTCCCTCAAACACTTCCAACATTAATTCTCAAAAAACTGCGTCACCATCAGCGGAAGGGTTTCATCCACTAAAATATAAAAGGCCCCCAAACAATTAAGTTTGAGAGCCTTCTATCAGCTAAGTTCTGTGTTCCCTAACCAATTTGATTCAGTTAGGAAATCAGTTTGCTTATTTATCAGCTACTAGTAATGGAGCGGTGGCTTCTGAATTAGAGGAACCTCTAGCAGTAAGTGTATAGAGACCCGCATCCAGAGCTGCTTTAACGTCAATTTGGAAGGCACCTGAGGCATTTGCTTCTCCGCCTGCCAATATCTTGTCTACTCCGTCAGCTGCACCAACACCAATGATACTAACCATTTCACCCGCTACAAATCCTGCACCGTAAACAACGGAAGTACCACCAGCTTCAGCAGGTGTCGCCGCCAAGCTAGCCGATACGGACCCAGCTGGAGAAGACGAAGATACTATTGTTAAAGGCGCGCTTGCTTTACTGCCGCTTCCTCCCTGCGCGAACACAGTAGAAGGGCCGCCTGCCCTACTTATGACAGCGCCCTTTTGAGACACGAAGTCAAAGGACACTTCAAAGGCTCCTGCACCGTTAGCAGTTACTTGAGAACCTCTTCCGCCACCAATAATTGGTGACAAAGTTGAGTCGATTCTAAGCTGTATTACGACCGGTTCGTTTGGCTTAAAGCCCGAACCAGAAACACTAAATTCCTCAGACATTGTTACCCTAGACTTACTAACAGCAATATTACCCTCTGGCGCAACAGCATCAGAGCCATCCGGACCTGCTGGCCCTTGAAGACCAGGAGCGCCGGCTGGACCAGGATTACCAGGTAAACCCGGAAGACCAGGTTCTCCTTGCGGTCCTTGAGCACCGGAAATTCCAGCGCTACCTGGATGACCTGGAAGACCAGGCTGTCCAGCAGCTGCAGGTGCACATGCTGATAATACGAATAACACTACTGAGAAAACCAGGGCTGTTGACAACGCCTGAAGGCTAAATAGCTTTCCCATTTGACCCCCTTCTTTCTATAAAGGAACGAATTTTAATCCAAACATGTTTGTTGGAGGAGCAAGCAGCAATAAAGCAACAAGCCCCGGCAACAGCGAATGAACGGTTTCATGATATGCACCACCCCAAGGGATGTCAAGCTATTCCCGTGCCTAATTCAACACTCTGAAACAACCATCCAAACAAGGGGCCATAAAACGATTCGCAGTCACTCCCCGTCCAACCTTAGAATTTTAGTTGAATAACAATGAATAATCAACAGCTAAAGTAAATTATGCTAGAATTTTGCTTCGTTGCACCGTGAAATGATTTGGTAGGTGCATAATTTGGACAGATGTAATTCGCAATTAACATAATCTGGCGGTGATAATAAACTGACTACGAATAATAGAAATAGTCATTCAGCCTCCTGGATCCTATTGGCGGCTTTTGCGTGCCTCGGGGTGCCATCCTTTGTGATGGTTTTTGGAGGTCTCCATTTCCA
>CAUZEB010000192.1:0-3293 GCA_963578655.1 Dehalococcoidia bacterium
GTTGTTCGTCAATTTCAACCTTGAGTCCAGTGGGAATGTGAACAATACGGCAGGCAGTTTCTACCTTATTTTTTTTTTGCCCACCAGAGCCTTTGCCCTTGTAGTAACTGATTTTTAAATCTTGTTGATTCATTTGACCATTCATCTTCCATTTCTCGTTGGGCTGTATAAAATTCATTTAATAAATCTAGATCCGTAACCTCACACCAAACATGGCGAGCTTTATTGGTAAAGGCACATACACCTGTTTGTTCTTCAATACCCACTAGTTCTTTTCGATGCCCCTCGCTAACTCGATGGAGATATTGAATAGCAGAAATGATATCTTCTTCAGTTTTCTTTTTTAAATATCATAGTACTACCCCTGAGAGTTGAACTCAGTACGTCTTCCGTATCAGAGAAAACAGGCCACCGGGCCGTCGAGTAGCGTGTGCGGTCTCACGAGTAACCGCATGCCCCTTGAACTGAACTCTAGCTGGCCTCATTTAACCATTTAAATGGTACTAGAGTGGGGTAACGGACGACCGTCGTCGTCGTATTGGTTGGCACCTTCAACTACCGCTCATGAAACGATAGCCCGTATACGTCGGTGCCAGTGGAGCTATTCGGTAATGCTCCGAATTTTCTTGATTGCAAGTCAAAAAACTAGCCTATCTAGTAGCCCCATTAAAAATTAAACCTCAAATGCTTTGTCTTCCTAGTCTTTACTACTTCCACCTCTTCTACCCATTCTGAATTTTCCTTTACCCAATTATACACCCTTTCCATTTCAATATAGTAGGCATCAAATAATTCAGTGTTCATCATTTCTGTAAAATGGAAAAGTTCGCATAACGCCAACCAATACTCACCAAGCTCTGTACCTTCCTGATGACCCGCCTCTATTAGTTCAACTCGCATTTCATGAATACTAAGTGTCATATTACCGAGCCCCCTTGTTCATTTTCTGTCAATTAATTGTTGAGTATATTTATCCATTGTCATCTTTCTTATTGTAGATGAACTGTACATTATCAAACTTCAATGGTAATCGAGCACCTACTACCTTATCAGTATCTTCTGATCTTTCTAAATAGATATCGGCCCCTTCACCATCAATCCAATCACTATATCGTGCTTCATTAGGGTCAAGTGTAATCTCAATGACTCCTGCTGCCTCATCAATAGTTATGATGGTGCTCTCGTTAGGGCCGGGATTAATTTCATCCCAAACCTGTTGCATCTTTTTAAGATAGTCGGCGAATTTTTCGCTCATTTCTTTCTCCATTAAGTGGGGTACTAGGAGTCGAACCCAGACGAGCAGAGTAAAAGTCTGCCATGCTAACCGTTAAACATTACACCCCCATCACTACACTATAAACTCCCTAATCCTCCCGGCTAATATAGGCATCTCATCATTCTCTGCCTCAACAGCAAGTTCAACCAGTAAAGCCTGGAGATCATTCCAATCATACGTAGAAAGTAGTGCCGAATTAGTTCTTTCGGCAGTAAATGTTCCCTCTGCCGCATATTCTTGAAAGAAATAGATGGCATTATCAATGTTCTGTGTCATACTGTCACCGTCTTTGCTAAGTTCCTTGGTTTATCACAATCCAATCCCTTATCTAAAGTAGCAAAATAAGAGATAAGCTGGACCTTTAACACACAATCCAATAGCGAGTCACTTTCGACATTAATTACTACACCATCTCGTGCCGCTATCTGCCTAATATTATTCTCTACTTGCTCATTTCCGGGCGGATTTAATACCACCGTCAGTGTGTCCTTATCGATCAGGGCAATGGGGCCGTGTTTAATTTCGGCGGCTGGCATTGCCTCGGCATGGATCTGTGCTATTTCTTTGAGTTTTAAAGCGAACTCTAAGGCTAGTGGGTAGTATTCTCCCGTTCCTAATATAAGCACATTCTTGAACCTACTAATCATCTTACCATTCAAGTCGCAATAGTCAAGGACCGAATCGGTAACTTCCATATTATTTATGGGGCCTTGAGCCCCGATCAGAGACAGATATGATGCTGTAAAGGTCTTGGTAGCAGCGACCCCAATCTCCGGACCCACACCAATATTAACCACCTCGCACTCCCCATCAAACACCTGTGATAGAGGGCTTTGATCTTTATTTTGCACTACAATAATATTGCTTAGGTCGGATTCGGTTAATAGTCGTTGTTTCCATTCTCTATTTAATCGTTTTGCAAAATCAATAACATCTTTGCTCTCCCCACTCTGACTCACTAGGATATAGGTATCTACTAGTCTACAAAACTGTACTTCTGTGGCATACTCTACGCTTACATCTGCATCCCACTCTCGTAGAAACTTAGCCGCCATCATACCGGCATAATAGCTACTTCCACATCCCACTATTACCATTCGCTGTCCTAAAAATGGAACGGGATTTATCGTGAGACCTTGTTGCTCTTTAATTTCCGAGAACATATTGTAGGTGGAAGTATTGGTAAATCGCTCCACCTTTTCCGGCACTGATATAATCTCTACTGTCTTATCTAACTCTAATTTATCTAACTGATATGTTATAGCTTCACTAGTTAACTCTATTGGAGACCCAGGAGAAATTGCCCGAGCATACTCTGAGAAACCATCAAATTCTGCTAGTGAACTACACACAAGACCATTAATGGTATAAAATAGTGGAGGGCCATCCGTATACGCTATAATTTCCACACTTTTATCACAACAAACAACAAAGGCCCCAATATCATCTAATACTTCTATTGTTTTTTTCACCGCATCTCTTAGGATACTCCCATGACCTATGAACAAATCTATATATGCTGCAATTACCTCTGTATCGGTTTCAGTATGAAGCCACGCCCCCTTATTAACTATGCGGGTGCTATGCTGTTCAAAGTTTTCTAATGTCCCGTTATGAACAATCACTACCCGTCCAGAACGAATTGGATGGGTATTTTTAGCACAACTTTTACCATGTGTTGCCCAGCGTGTATGAGCTAATCCAAATAAGGGAGGTGCTGGCGGGAGAGAATATTGTTCTAGTTTTAGTCTCTCTTCACTAAATGGTCCTTCCCATCTCTTTCTTATATTTTTATCCTTTCCCCAATTCAGATAAATCCCGCCGCTATCATATCCCCGATACTGAAGATTAACAAGGGCACTCTTTAGAAATTCGAGACCCTGTTCGTTATTAATATATGCCGCTATTCCACACATTACTCTTCCTCACTATGGTCACACTCATGAGTCTCTTCATCATAACATTCACAGTACATCTTACCGTTTATTTCTTTGTATGGATACCAATTTCCATCCTC
>CAUZEB010000193.1:0-3291 GCA_963578655.1 Dehalococcoidia bacterium
ATATGTGGGCTAAATAAACCTGCAGATTTCTGAGCTTTCATATCCCATAATGCCGCCCCTATAGTCACTTCACTACTGCTGCCCGAAGTAGTTGGGACAGCAATGAAAGGAAGACTTGCTCTTTGGATACTCTTAGGTCCAAAAGCATAGTCTCGCGCTCCACCTTCATGCGTCATTAAAATCGCTACACATTTTGCCAAATCTAGGGCACTTCCGCCTCCGATTGCAACTACAATATCTGATGAAGACTGCCGACACTCACTCAGTGCATCATCAACTAGATCAGGAGAAGGAAACGGCGACACCTTATTAAAGACAGTAATCCTGCTGGAACCAATTGAGGAAATGACGTCATCTAGAATTCCTTGAGCTTTGAGACTAGTACGGCCTGTAACTAAGAAAACTCTTGAATTATTCCCTGAGATTTCATTAATTAATTCAGCCAATCTCGCTAATTCACCCACACCAAACACCACTCTAGTTGGATTAAACCAATTAAACGTCGGAATTTTTCCTGTATACATATAAACACCTACCTAAAAAGTTAACAACATTTCACCACTTGAAATTAATTATCTGCGAATCGGAATTCCGGAGGCTCGAGATAAATAGAATACCAAATCACAAACATTTAATTATGTGTCTTAGAATTGGGGAGCGTACTTCTAATTTAGCCCATACTTATCATATTTATCCTTGCTTTCAACATCAGAAAGCACTTCATACGCCTTATTAATATTCTTAACCTTGTCTTCAGATATCTTATCACCGTGGTTCGAATCAGGATGGAGTTCCCGTGCTAATTTTCTATAGGCACTCTGTATCTCTCCCGCAGAGGCTGTTTTATTTACACCTAATATAGAATAGTAATCAGTCATTCGAGACTTTTTGAGAAGCGGCTTTGGGTTTTCTGGTTCATTAGGGGGACGAACAAACAATACCAAAAAAGCGCCGAGAAAGGTCAGTACAGAAAAACTTGCGAAGGGTATAAAATAAGATCCGGTAGTGTCAAACATGTAGCCAGCGAATAGTGGCGCCCCAATCATCGCAATATTATTAGGGAACTGTGAAAGGCCCATTATCGTTGCATATGCTTTCCTACCGAAATAATCGCCTCTAATAGCGCTCAAAAGAGGTATTCTTCCGCCAAATCCCAACCCATAAAATAGGCCGAAAATAAACGCCATATATAATTCATCCGCGACGGCGATCACAACTAAGGATAAGCCTTGTAACAACAGACACACGAATATTAGCGGTGGCTTAGACACACGGTCAGCAATGTAACCGAAAAAGAATTGTGAAGGTAACGCTACTAAAGTATAAAACAGCACTACCGACGCAGCTGTGCTCAGTGAATTGCCCATGTCCACAATTGCTGGAACCAGATGTATCGACAGTGTAACAATTGATACGGTAGACGATAAATGAACGACGGTAAGAATCCAAAATGCAGATGTTTTTAATGCCTGTCTCGGTGTAAAATTTGGATCAATTTCTTCTTGTGAGGCTATATCCTCTATTGAAGATGATTTCGCTACATTTGTGTTTCCTCCATCAGGTAGTAATCCGTAGGTTTCCGGCTGATTCTTTATGATCTTTGCAGCAGGCATTAATGTTAGTAGGAGAATTATTCCGATACAAAATGTTGTCATACGAAACCCATAAGATTCAATAGAAAGAGCTAACACCGGAACCAGAAATCCGCCAAGGTGAACTCCAGACATAGCTATAGACATAGCAACTGTACGCTTGCGAACGAACCAATTATTCACTAAAGAGATGACTGCTAACCAACCGCCAATTCCTGAGCCTAATGTAATAATTAAAAATGAAACATAGAATTGCCATATTGTCTCCACTCCGCTGACAGGCCAGATATCTGGTAGACCTAAAAGAGAATCTAAGAATGGGAGACCCGAAAGGGTAAGGAATCCAATACCCAATATGGCATATCCGGTCAAAATCATGAAGCGATTCCCGAATCGGTCAATCAGGTAGCCTTCAACCGGTCCTAAGATAGCACCCTCAACTCTAGCGAGAGAAAATGCTCCTGAAAGGGAAGTTCTACTCCAGCCAAACTGTCTTTCCAAGGCCACCATAAAGGTGCCTAGTCCTTGGAACACGGTTAAAGCCATTAAGGTTAATAGAGCTACTGATAATCCCACAAGGTGCCAGCCATAGAATATTTTTCTAGGTTTCGTAATTATTCTGTAATCCCAATTCCACATTTAATCTAATAACCCTTGGGGTATCCAAATATACGGCACATACTATCAATCCCTTATAGATCAAATTTGCCAGCAATCTTCACAGTAACATGCTCTTAGACATCGGGAATTCTAACAGACTTCTTATCACTTCGAATATAGTTAATATGTATTCTACGAATATGATTTTAATATTTAAGATACTACCGTATACATAGATACGTAAGAATAAGCCGTATTAATCGTCTCTCTGTAATCTTTATAGTGGACAAAGGTTCAAATTCTTAATATAGTTTCACCTTCACCAAGTAGACACATTTCGTGACGCTTAGGTTTTTGAATGTATTAAAGCTTTCTCGAAAGCTTTATGTATGTCCATATTGGTCTGCCTTAAAAGCGTTGTATTTACTGTAATAAAAATGGCCTTTGGATTCATATCATCACGATACAAGAATATCTTGTCATTACGCATACAGGTGATGAATTCATCCAAGTCTACGCAATCAGACATTTCTAAATGGAATATATTTGACCCGTTTTCGAACTCTTTAACTGACACTCCATCTAAATTGTTTAATTGTTTGAAAAGAGCTTTAGATTTTGCCATTGCCTGATTGAAATCCTTTTCAAATAGCCCTATCCCTCTCAAGGCCAATGCCGCGGCAACATAAGAAGACATCAACCCTCCTCCAAACATACGTCTGTCTTCATATAGTCCGTCAATGAATTCTGCTTTACCTGCCAATATAGCCCCATAAGGTGCCCCAAAATATTTGTATAGTGACACATAAACTGAATCAAAAAGCTCTACATAAGACTTAGGGTTAATTCCAGTAGCAGCAGCCATCATATAGAGTCGAGCCCCATCAAGATGGGTAGGTATACCAACTTCCTTGCAATAGACAGTAATTTCTTCCATTTCTTCGTATGGCATTATCTGACCATATTTTCTTCTTACAGGGGACTCTATAACTACTGCGCCGATATTAACTGAAACTCTTCCTCCACTTGAACGATTAATTTGTTCCTTCAAATCTGTTAGGCCATAGAATGGGACATCCCTACCTAAAGGAATTAAATT
>CAUZEB010000194.1:0-3273 GCA_963578655.1 Dehalococcoidia bacterium
TAGATGTTGGAAGGCCAAATCTTCAAGTCTCCATTTGATTTCCCATATGCCTAGTCTATGAGCCAAAGGTGCAAATATATCAAGAGTTTCTCTTGCAACCGATACACGACGTTCGGAGGGTAGGGCATCTAATGTCTTCATATTATGCAAACGATCAGCCAATTTTATTAGCACAACTCTCACATCCTCAGCCATCGCCATTAACATTTTCCGTAACGTAGCAGCCTCGGCCAAATTATTGTCTGAAACGGAGCGATTGAACTGACTAATACTTTCATTTGAAACTTCAGTTTTAGTGAGTTTAGTAACTCCATCTACAAGATTTGCAACCTCAGTTCCAAATTGATTTTCTAAATCTATATAAGAGACGTCGCAGTCTTCCATGACATCGTGTAGGAGGGCTGCTACCAAGGCATCGCCGTCCAATCTCAGGCTCGCGAGAAAGGATGCAGTCTCTAAAGGATGTTCTATAAAAGGTCCGCCAGAGCGACGAACCTGTCCTCTGTGAGCTTCTTCTGCAAAAACATAAGCTCTTTTTATAGTCTTTACCTTATGTTCTGGCAAATATTCAGATGCTAATGTTAAAAGATTACCTACCATAAACCCACTCCACGATTCTAAATCCGTCGTATAAGTATACCCAAAGCCGTAGGTGTACGGCAATTTTAGATTAATATTACTCGCTTGAAACCTTGTTTTTCAAAATAAACGGACATTAATCCCAAAAGGATAATATTTACAGGTTTTTAACCTTACTGTATCCTTAGTTTTTCTAATAGATTCTTATAGTTAGTCTTTATCGTCAATAACGAGGGGCCACTGTTCATGTATCAGGCACCAAGAGGAACTCTAGACATTCTCCCATCAGATTATAAATGGTGGAGGCTTTTCGAAAATACTGTAAATGATACGACAAATTTATTCGGATACAAACGGATTGAGACTCCTGTGTTTGAAGACACACGCCTGTTTGTTAGAAGTATAGGAGAAGTAACGGACATAGTTGAAAAAGAAATGTACACTTTTAATGACCGGGGAGGTGACTCAATAACCCTACGGCCTGAGGGCACAGCTCCTGTCTGCCGTGCGTATTTAGAGCATGGTATGCATAATCAACCAAAGCCTATACGTCTATTTTATATGGGACCATTCTTCAGGTACGATAGACCGCAAGCCGGAAGATATCGTCAATTACACCAATTTGGTATCGAGTCTTTAGGTGACGCGGATTCATCCATTGATGCAGAAGTCATTGAATTGGCCTGGCACTTCTTACTATCCATTGGCTTGAAAGACCTATCGTTGAGTATCAACAGTATCGGTGACAGTGAATGTAGAACCTCATACATCAAGGCCTTGAAGACATATTACGAAGATAATACAAACGAAATATGTGAGGATTGTAAAAATCGGTTATCACGCAATCCTTTAAGGTTATTGGACTGTAAGCAGTCTAAGTGTCTGGGCTTGATTAAAAGCGCCCCTGATAGTGTGAGCCACTTATGTGACGACTGTGAAAGCCATTGGATAGATCTGCTAAGAAATCTTGACCGAGTTGGTATCAAATTTGAAATCGATAACCGTTTAGTCAGGGGTTTAGATTACTACAATAGAACAGTTTTTGAAATAACACCCCCAACTGACGGCAGACAAAGTACACTCGTTGGAGGAGGAAGATACGACGGACTTATAGACCAGCTTGGCGGACAGCCTACACCCGGTATGGGATTTGGCATGGGTATTGAAAGAGTCATTTCATTACTGAAGCAACAGAAGGCAAAAATAGAAGTCGATACGAACATAAAGCTCCTTGCGGCTCATCTGGGTGACTCTGCCAAACTGAAAGCAATCAATATAGCTTCTGAATTACGCCAACAAGGGTATCCTACTGTCCTAGCGCCAACAGGTAGAAGTTTGAAAAGCCAGCTGAGATATGGGTCTTCGATTGATTCCACTCACGCCCTGATTATAGGAGACAATGAAATCAAGAAAGGAACCCTCATTCTCCGAGACCTAGCCAATAGCCATCAAAGCGAAATTAGAGAGGACGAAATTCTGGAAACTCTCTTTAGGGTACGCTCTGGGGACCTTTGAAAGTTGGACGTTAGTGCTATATCATAAGAGTCTAGGGCCTCGATTCACTAATCGCTTAGGTAATAATACATTTACGACGAAATGCCGATGTTAGATAAACTTTCAGAGATCATAAACCGTTATGATGAAATTAACCGACTCATGGCAGATCCGCAAGTTTCGATTGATTACACTCGAATTCAAACCCTTGCTAAAGAGCAATCATCAATAAAACCACTAATGGAATTATCTCAAGAATATTTAAAAGTTGTCCGCGAAATAGAAGAAATTGATACGATACTGAGAGATGAATCTGATCAAGAATTATCATCTATGGCTCGCGATGAACATGTGCAGCTTTCAAGCCGCCAGACTAGCATAGAAGAAGAATTACGTCTAGCATTGATACCTAAGGATCCGAATGACAAAAAGAACGTAATTATTGAAGTCCGTGCAGGTACTGGTGGCGATGAAGCAGGATTATTCGCGGCAGATCTATTTCGTTTATATTCGCGATATGCACAACGACAAGGATGGAAATTAGAGGTAATTGATGCCCATGAAACAGGACTGGGAGCTATCAAAGAGATAACCTTCCAAATCAAGGGCGGCGGAGCGTACAGCAGACTAAAGCACGAGAGTGGAGGACACCGGGTCCAGCGAATACCCATCACCGAATCAGGAGGCCGAATACACACATCTGCAGCGACTGTCGCTGTTCTTCCAGAGGCTGAAGAAATAGATATAGCGATTAGATCTGAAGACCTCAAGATAGATGTCTTCCGTGCCAGTGGCCATGGCGGGCAAAATGTTCAAAAAGTCGAAACCGCTGTACGCATAACACATCTTCCTACCAATATCGTCGCCACCTGTCAAGACGAAACTTCCCAGTTGAAGAATCGTGAGAAGGCGATGTCGGTACTTCGCTCGAGAGTGCTAGCACAGGAAGTTGAAAGGCGGCAGGCAGAACTCAGTGAAACTAGACGTAATCAAATCGGTTCAGGGGACCGATCAGACAGAGTGCGAACCTATAATTTCCCTCAAAGTCGTGTTACAGACCACAGGTCAAATGTATCCAACTTTAATCTCGACCAAGTACTAGATGGGGATATAGACGAATTTATTGACGCTATGATAGACCTTGAACAAACTAAGCTGTTAAGGGCGGCAACAAAATAGATCTACGTGAATCCTACCTCA
>CAUZEB010000195.1:0-3243 GCA_963578655.1 Dehalococcoidia bacterium
CAAGATTCTGCCTCGAGATTCCACTATGTAGACTCACAACTTCAGCGCTTATTGGTTTTAGTCCTTTTTTCGTAGTTCTGCCTGGCCTGATCTCTAACTTATCCCCAATTTTAACTTGTCCACTACTAATGGTACCACCTAACACCCCTCCCTTGATATTCTTTGGAGCTGTGCCTGGTTTATTAATGTCAAATGATCGGGCCACATTCATCTGGAAATCGTTCTTAAGATCTTTTTTCGGGGTAGGGAATATTTCCTCTATGGCCTGTATAAGTAAATCTATATTTCTATTATGATGGGCTGATACTGGAATAATAGGTGCATCTTCTAGCTGCGTTCCCTTCAGGAATTCCTTGATTTCTTTATAGGATTCCATCGCATTTTCCTTAGAGCAAACGTCAATTTTATTCTGGACAATAATGATGTTCTCAAAACCCATTACCTCAAGGGCCGAAAGATGTTCCCTAGTCTGTGGTTGTGGACATTTCTCATTAGCAGCTATTATCAATATCGCAGCATCCATTAATGCAGCTCCACTCAGCATTTTGGCCATAAGGGTTTCATGACCAGGTGCATCTACGAAGCTAACCGTTCTAAGATGTTCTAATTTTCCTCCCTTGTATTCTTTTTTATCTGGTTCTGAAGTATAATGTTTTCCACCTTTCTTCATTGTAACCCGATAAAAATCAGCGTCTGCATAACCTAGTTTTATCGATATTCCTCTTTTCATTTCCTCGCTGTGCTGGTCCGTCCATTTTCCAGTCAAAGCCTGAGTTAAGGTTGTCTTTCCATGGTCTACATGACCCACCATTCCGATATTTATTTCTGGTTGGGAAATCGCTGTCAAGGCTAAGCCACCTCTGCTTTCAACAACTCCTCTATGGATTTGGGCCCGTATTCAATTACTTTCAGATTTATTTGAGATATATCTCCGCTTAGGTTCTTTCCTCTAATTAGTTTACGTTTACGTTGCCCGTCCCTGACGGGTGTAAAACCAACCGAGTCGGTCATGAGCAATCTTTTTCTTTGATTTCCACTAATATCTCCCCTCATAGGTACTCCAGATCCATCTGAGCCTCCCGTAATCTTCAAACGATAACCAGGTAGATCAAGAAATATTCCATCGATTTCTTCTCCAATTCCTTTGCCTACTAGAGCATTAGATTTTTCTTCTGAAAGAACCTTTTGATAAGCCATTTTGCTTTTAGGATCAGCTATTACGGTTTTGAACTCAGCCATGTATCACCTTAGAGGTAGGTTTGGCGTCATAAATGCTAATATTTAAAGAATAGTGCGAAAGTAACAATTAAATACTCGATAAGGGAGTCTATCATATGGGATTGCTGGTTATTGCTATAGACCGGGACAACGATTTGGGTCGAAAGACTGGAATCAGAAGTCCAGTTATTGGTAGGGCAGCCAATGTAAAAGCAGCATTGGAACTTGGTTTGGCAGACCCCGAAGAAAGCGATACTAATACTATGTTAGCAGCGATTCAAACCTACGACCAATTGTTGAAGGATGATAAGGCAGTTGAAGTAGTAACTATTTGTGGTGATGTTAGGGTAGGAACAAAGTCGGATATGAAGATAGCCAACATCTTGGATCAAGTTATCGCTAAAACCAAAGCGACCAAAGCCATATTAGTTAGTGATGGGGCCGAGGACCGTGAATTGGAACCCATAATTCGTTCTCGTCTACGTATAGATTCAACTCGTATGGTTGTAGTTCAACAGTCACGGCCTATTGAGGACACCCTGTATACTATAATTCATAAGATGGAAGATCCAAAAATCCAGAGACAGTTCATATTTCCAATAGCTTTAGTTGCATTTGTTTACGGTGTGTTGATTTGGTTTGAGTTGGAATCGATTGCAAAAGGAGCCATCTGGGTTGTTCTTGGAGGTTATATGTTGGTGAAAGTAGCGGGTTGGGAAGAGGGGTTTCGCCACTTTTACACTGAACTACTTACTGTTACAAGTGAGCGTGTTTCTTTCTATTCGTATGCTTGGTTAATTGCTGCCATATTGATGATAGTTGGAATTAGTCAGGGTGTGGAGCAGATGCAGGTCGCATCAAAAAGTGGCGGAGGAGTTTTGGCTATGGTATTGGCATTTTTATCTCTAGATGGAGTTCTTCTTCTTCTTTTGGGTGCAGTGGTTGTTATTGAAGTTTCACGAACTATTGATGGTTATCTGCGAGATGGTGTTTTCAACATTAATATCGTAAGATTCATCTTTACAATAGCCAGTATGGGTTTGATTACTGCAGGCATAATCGAGATTATCAACGATATATTTGTCGAGAAGAGTTATGATGGCGATAATGTCCTATATATCCTAGCAGGTATAATTTTGTCTTTTATCGGTCTTTTAGTGCATGATAGTATCCGCGAGCGGGTCGAAGAAAACCCTTTAGCCACTGACGAGTAAGATTTTCTAAATGAGTCAATTCCATGTATTAAGAATTGGCCACCGGCCTGAACGTGATAAAAGGATTACAACACATGTAGCCCTAACTTCTAGGGCCTTCGGAGCTTATAGGATGTATCTATCCAAACCAGATAGTCGGGTAGTCACGACTATCGATGAGGTTGTCGCAAAATTTGGGGGGGATTTCGAGATCGAACCACTTTCCAATCCAAGGAAATTTGCTAAAAACTGGGAAGGCCGGATTGTTCATTTGACTATGTTCGGTCTTCCTCTTGGGGACTTTGTGGATAAATTGAAGAAAGAGCAATCTCCAATATTATTCATTGTTGGGGCTGAAAAGGTGCCTCCTTGGACTTTTGAATATGCAGATTACAATATATCCATAGGAAATCAGCCTCATTCTGAAGTATCGGCCCTAGCAATCTCTTTATCCCGTTTAAATGACAATTATGTAGATCAGAAATTTGACGGTCCTTTGCAGGTCATCCCTTCTGGTGATCATCGCAAGATGATTGATACTAGTCGTTAATCAAACGCTTCGGTTTTCCATTTAGTCTCAATTTTATTATAGAAGAAAATACTCATCAAAGACAAAAATCCACATATTGTGGCCAATGCTATCAATATTACTGAGGGTTTATGATTTATGGCTAGGCTCAGAATCGTCATCGCAATCATGGGTGGAACAGATACGAAGAAAAATTTGATGAATATAATGGCGTCAAACAGAGCAGAATTGGTTCTTAGTCCTGTGGTCCATGCAGTATAATTCACAATATATATTCCAACTGCTATCATGACCACTATTCCA
>CAUZEB010000196.1:0-3230 GCA_963578655.1 Dehalococcoidia bacterium
AAATTTTCGAGCCCAGCCAACAGTATCCATACGAAGTGGACTTTCCGCCATCTTACGTATTTCGGGGTCATCGGACGGTTCATAGTTCCAAGAACCGTCAAAAATTAGATGTTCATGTATCGTGGTGACTCCTAAAGTTTTCGCTTCAACCGGTCCGGTTACTGTCATGACGCTCATATTTAACTATCCTTAAAAAGATATCAGATTACGGTTTGTACATTACTTTGCGACCGGATATTTATTTAACCTCCAACCACAAGGGAGAGGAATAACCAATAATAGGACCCTTTGGAAATAATGCCGATGTCTCAGTTTGGACCCGAACAATATAATAATTCTCACCTGATCTGGCATCGTGATCAATGAAGCTGAAGTCTATTTCTCCTGTTTTCACTTTCCTGTGTTGGATCCACTTACCATTGCTCCAGAGAGATGCTCGTTCAATGGGGAGAGGAGATGCCACAGAAACATTAATCTCAACAGGCAGTTCAGCTTCACCTATCTGACCCATACCAACCTTACCGCTCCTGGTCCACATTGCAAGCTTCCCATTCGCACACGCTATAGTTCTTCTTTCACGTAGGGCATCAAAAACTGACTCACCGCTGAGTTCTGGCACCCAGAAACCAGTCACACATGCCCCCAACTTTGTCTGATGGTGATCTGACGAACCTATAAGAGCTAATTTCGCGCCTTTCCATTCTATAAAATTCACGGGGAATGGGAATTCAGACAGCCCTCCTGCCATCCCTTCTATGGTTGCAAGTGCGTCCCCTCTACCCCTAAGTACTTCCATTCCCCATTCTATTCGCGGATCGTAAAGATATGTATGGGTGTCTTCTCTTTGTCTGCCGTATCCGTGAAAGTGCCTCATAGCCGTTACCTTCCCAGCATACTTATCAACGATTTCATTGAACATTAAGTGAACATCTATACTGGAAAGAAGAATCTGTCGTAGATGCTTCATTATCTCCTTATCGTAAGAATAGAAGTTGATATGCTGCCAAGGCAACTTGCTCCATTCGAGAGCATATATAGGAATATGTCCAGTATTGGCCTCACGTTCTATGAGATCTAGTCGTTGTCTATAATCAACGTCTGAAATGCGATGATGATCTGCTATACAGAGTATCTCGTAGTCAAGGAAGTCTCTTTGCAGTCTTATATTATCTGGTGCGCTACCATCTACAGCAGGGAAGCAAGATGAATGTGAACTGTGATCGTGGAGATCACCAAATATTAAACGCATTCCTTCAGGTCCATTAGGCAAATCGGGTGATTGAGTAGGGGGATTAAACTTGGGAAGTGGCACAGCACCAAAAGTTTCAAGACCATGGTGCATCTTAGGTAATTGTTCATCGACCCACAAAACCTCAATGCGATGGTCTCTCGGAGGCATCTGATGAGGATTATAGGAGTGGCCTGCTACAAGAAAATTTTCCTGGTCAGCAGCAATACCATATGGAGGGTATGAAAAGCCCACT
Organism: Dehalococcoidia bacterium; assembly: GCA_963578655.1. Classification (GTDB taxonomy): domain Bacteria; phylum Chloroflexota; class Dehalococcoidia; order Lucifugimonadales; family CAUZEB01; genus CAUZEB01. The sequence continues at coordinate 1,485 of CAUZEB010000196.1, forward strand.
GTTTCCGATAGCCTCTGTGGATAAGACCACCATTCTCCATTCCAACGAGTAGAACATAGATACCAACCCTCTCTTGGTGGAATCCTTACAACATTCGGATTAAGTCCTCCGTCGACCATCCAGGGTTTACCTATCTCTCTCAAATCGGGCTCAAACATGCGAAAGGTGCATATCAGTTCCTCACCGATTCGTATAATCCTCATATTAGACGGTGTCATGTTGATTCCTTCAGGGTAAAGGGCGTCTGGGTTAGATAGTGAATCGCTACTCCATCGTCCCATACCAGGAATAAATGACCTTAGCGGTATCGGCAACATTCCATCCTCTGTACCGGGCCCGTCAAAGACACGTCCGCTCTCTATGTCCACACATCTCAACTCAATCGCTCTCTGGAGATCCACTCGAACATCAAATCCCCAAGATGGCAAAGATTCCCAGGCTACCAACATACGACCTTGTGAGTCCATAATGCCCTTAGGTTGAAAATTCAACGGATTTCTAGTAGACAAGAGTGTAGGAACGTTCCAATCTGCATCTGACAGAAAAGAAAAGTAGATATGCGACTCTTTTCCGACCAGCCGTTCAAAGCATACGGAGATCCCTTCTCTTGTGGGTGACAGACAGGGATAACGTCCCATGAGGCTGAACTTTTTATTCTCGTTGACATCCAGCATGTGTACGGTATCACCAGAAGAGTCATGGGAGACCCATGAACACCAGAGTTTACCATCGCCTCCAACCGCTATTGAAGGAGAAAGAACAACGTGATCACTGGCGTATATAACTTTCGAATCTGCTCCATCTTCATACAAATTCACAGTCCAACAATCATTATCCAATGAAGTCCATAAGACAGCGCTTTCAGATTGGTCAGAAATAGCCACCCCTGAAAATTGTTCTGCTGAAACCGAGTATTTTACTCTAGTTTTTCCTTTTCGGCTTTCTATTATCTCAAGGGTAGCCCTAAGAGAAACAAACGCCTGGTTCCATTCTTCATACGTTACGTCGTCGTACAAAAGCACTTTAGCGTTTTCCCATTCACGATCGTTATCCATGTTCTTAATGAATTTGCCATCCACGTCCTCTAAAGAAATTGCGGCCATAACCCATCCATCTGCGCTCGACGACAAATCACATTCATATGCTCCGGGGAGCGTAAACAACAATTCGGATCCCATACTTTCCTCCACTGAACGATATCTCTCTGGGTTTAGTTTGCCGTGCTAGCCTAAATTAGTATAACCTACGCATAAAAACTTTATACTTCAATTGTCCTGGATATCTATAAGACAAACTCTTAACATCTCACATTCTTTCGAATTTCGATTGAGTTATAAAGTAGGTAGTTACAGACTGTAATATGCATTTTAGGGAGGCTCTTTAAATGACGACCAGTAAACTGTTGGTGATCACACTAATTGCCATAACTTCAATGGTTTTAATATCGTGTGGAGGTGGAGGAAATTCAGAGCCTGAGGAATCTACTGAGGAAGCTACGGCTGTTGATTCAACACCATCACCCACTGCAAAACAGAGACTTTTCCCTACAATCCCAACTGGTTACTACAATCAGAGCGCGAGCGGTACAAAAACGCCTGAGCCTACTGCTACGCCCAAGCCTGACCCTACTGCGTCAAGTGAAACTGCGACTAATTCCTCCGAAAAACAAATGACATCACAGGGTACAGGCAGAGAAGTTTTAGTCGATATGCTCGACTTAGGTGGTGGTAGTGATAGCTACGCCTA
>CAUZEB010000197.1:0-3204 GCA_963578655.1 Dehalococcoidia bacterium
AGACATTGGACAGATGGGGGTCCCTTCTTTATTACGTGAAACCAGGCAAGTACCACAGGCAAATATTTGACCGCCTGTTTCCACATATTTATTGATCTCTTCGATCACCTTAAACTCTGTATGAACTATTTCAACGGATTCGACTCCTTTTCCGATTAAAAAAGTTCTAACCTGATGTCTCTTGCCTATTGAAAAATTTGCAAACCTGAAGGCATTCCAGACTGTTTCTGGATCAGTCTGGCTTATTACAATTCCTACTTTCATAATGTCATAGGAACCTGCCTATGGCAGGTTCCCTTTTGAGGCAATTTCGTTGCTTGCTTAGTTCTTTCTTCTTGCTACAGCAATAAGACCGACTGTCAGAGCAGACACAACTAGTGTAACACTAGGTGAGTCGTCCTCTTCAGCTGCCATAGCATTCAGGTCATTTATACCTGTAATTGTTGGTGAATCTGCACCCGCTAGAATACCCTGTTTGCTTGTGTAGTAAGCTCTTGTGAACTGTGTCATTTGAGCTCTCTCATCTGTTTTGGTCATTGCTGAAATTATGGCATCGTATCCATCGAAACCAAATGCCGTTAGTTCATCCCACCCCTTCAATTCGATAACGCAAGTTATGGTTGTGTCGTACGCAGCCGAGAGCTTCGTACAAATTCCTGCCGCTATATCAGCATCGAAACCAATCACAGTGGTTCCATCTGCGTCAGTTCCTTCAAACGGCATATAGGGATAGTCATTTCCAAATGTTAGCGTGGTGCTATTTACGACATCAGCTAATGCACCCGTTGAGCTTTCATCTATTGCAGGGTAGGTTGTAGCAGTATCTGCTGTCGAATCATCAGTTAGTACAACAGCTCCAGAGAACCATGTGCTGTATACAGCATCATAGGATCCGTCATTAACCATTTCATTTAGTGCAGCATCAATTGCATTAAGCAAATCTCCAGCTCCAGCTCTGTCTGCTTCTTTAGGTACGGCTATGCCAAAAAGTTCGTCATCTCCAAAGGAACCGACTACTGATAGTCCCTTGTCGGAGTTGTCAACCGCATAGTATGCTAGAGTTGGTAAATCACCCAGTACGAACTGAACATCCCCATTCTCTAAAGCAGTGATTGCTAGGTCCATCGTATCAAATGCTTCTACGTTTGCATTCGGCAAATTATCAGCAGCATATAGATCCGAGGTTGTTTGGCCTTGTACACCAATGGTATACATTCCCCCTCCAGCCGATGTAGTTGGTATCGCTAGCGATATCAGAGCGACGACGAAGAGAGTTTTGATTGCTTGGCTTATTCTCATGATTGCCTCAGTATATTCAGTTTTATCACTAGTATATATATGTTAGGTATACATCAGAATGGCCTATTGCATTAATAAAGCCGAGATGCTCATGAATTTGATTTGATGAGTTCACCTAGTATTATAGAGGACGCATCCCAAAGAGTAGATAGAACAAAATTGGTAGTAATAATTTCTATTTTTGTATCCTTTTTAATTCTCATCCCTTTAGGTTTTTCTCAAGAGTTAGCGTTAGGCTCAGAGGATACGAATGGATGGGTCATAGTTTCAGTTTCTGACCGGGTTAGTTTGAACAGTGTTGCAGCCTTAGACTATGACTCAGCTTTAGTTGTTGGAGAAGGAGGGCGTATATTCTATACTAATTCATCAGGTTCGAACTGGACGCAGGAATTGTCAGGTAGTACTAATGATCTAAATATTGTCGAATTTGGAGGCATTTCCATCGCGGCTGGAGATTCAGGTACAGTCTTGTTCAGGGAAGAGAGAGTTTGGGTTGACCATTCTATAGAAAGTGGTAACAACATTCTTGACATCTCAATTTCGAATTATGATACCTTATCCCAAATGACTGTTTTTACGGCAGGTCGAGGGGGTGAAATATGGAAGTATAATGGTACTAATTGGACGCAACTTCCGAGTGGAGTATCATCAGATCTTTATGGTATAGATTTTCTTGATCAGAATCAGGGAATTGCAGTAGGTGCGGGGGGTTTGATTCTGGGTACAGAGGATGGGGGCATCAGTTGGGCACCTCGCGATGCTCCTGAAGATGTCGGCGATTCAAATCTTTACTGTGTTGATTTCACTAGTCCCATCCGGGCGTTCATTGCAGGTGAGAAAGGAACTTTCTTACGGAGTTCAGGAACTTCAGGTTCCTTAATTGGTTACGACTGGATTACTTGGGATTCTGGTACTAATTCTACGATTCGATCGATTTATTCGTCATCTATAAACAAACTTTGGATTGCTGGTGATGATAATTTAATATTACTAACAAAGGATGGTGGTGCTACATTCAACAATCAATCATATCCTAGTGACCTTTCTGTGGATTTAGCTGGTGTTGGGATGTATGATGGATTTAAGGGTTTTCTGGTTGGGAACGAAGGTACCGTTCTCTATACCAACACCGAAGGGGTGGATCCTACATTGGCACCAACTGTTCAGATTTATGATGATTTCTGGGAATTTACCACACTGATGTACCCCTTATTAGTTACGGGGCTCAAGGCTACCGTAAAGATTATTGGATATGCGATTACGATTGGATTTAGTATAGGCGTTACCCTAGCGATTTTCAAGACTTCACAATTTGGTCTTCGCCTTCCTATACTTTTACCTATGGAGGGAGGAGGTTGGAGTTCGATTAAATTTAATCCATTCAAGTTGTTTGCAACACTTTATACAGATGTTTTTCGTAATACTCCTCTGCTCGTGCAGTTTTTATTTATTCACTTTGGGCTTGTCGAAATCGGCGTTGATCTAACTTTCGATGGCAATTTCCACAGGGCGTATGTCAGTGCAATAATGGCTTTAGGTCTTAATTCGGGAGCCTATCAGACCGAAATAATACGCAGTGGCATTCAGGCAATACCTTCAGGACAAATGGAGGCTGGGAGGAGCATTGGTCTGACATACATTCAGTCAATGCGCTTCGTAATTCTTCCACAGGCTATCAGAATTGTAATTCCACCCCTTGGTAATGAGTTCATCAATCTTGTTCTAAATTCATCACTAGCATCAGCGATTGGTTATAGCGAATTGACACGTCAGGGTAAATTGATAATTGGCATTACTTTCCGTACTTTCTGGACATGGAGTTTAGTTTTGATGTTTTATTTTTCAATAACTTATACATTATCTAACATATTGAAATACTTAGAGAAGCGTTTGAAGGTTCCAGGT
>CAUZEB010000198.1:0-3193 GCA_963578655.1 Dehalococcoidia bacterium
GTGCTCGTGCTGATGCCTGTAATACTTTTCTTTCATTATCAGTGAGAGGCCATGAGCAGCCAACTTCTCCAATTACTCCAGACTTTATCGTAGTACCATCAACTCCTTCTGTTATATCTTTTACAATACGTTCAGTAATCGCATCCTCTGATATGTCATTCATATTGTCAGGGTGTGCATCTCCCACATAGTGAGAAGCTCCCATTATGACGTTCACTCCGCTGGCTCTTGATATTCTAGCTAAGCCCACGGGATCTCTTGCTATCCCTATACTTGTCGCATCAACTAATGAATCACCACCATACTCTTTGTAGAGTATTGCCTCCTCGATTGCGGTATCGACACTAAGAAGCCTTGAATTATCAAAATTTGGGTAGCCATAATGTCTTATACGACCTATTGTATCTAAGCCAACAGGGCTCTCATAAAATTCTTTACGGCTTGCCCATTGTGGAAGATCGCGATGCATCCCACTATGAATACTGGTCAAATCGATCAATAAATGTTCATGAGTAAGTGTAACACCCAGCTCACTTGGTTCTATAAGTCCTAAAACGGTTTGTATTTTCCCAACCAGTTTCTCGTTTGCCATAAAACAGCACCTCATGTTTCCGAATATTAATTCAAGTTATCCACAACATATACAGTCGGTTCTATTGTATATTGTATTGCACTCTATTTGGAAATCCTACATATCAACAATATATCTAACAGAATTTACCAATATTTAAGATTAAAGTTGACCAATTCTGTATAATTTGTGGACATGTTTTGGATAATTTGTGGACAATTTGTGAATACTTAGTCAAGTAATGCTTTCGCCTAAATACAATATAATACTAGTACAGTAAACAACAATGTTGCACTACAGGTTCAAGCATAATACACTTTTAATGATGTCGTGCGCCCCTGTAGCTCAGGCGGATAGAGCAACGGTTTCCTAAACCGTAGGCCCCGGTTCGAGTCCGGGCAGGGGTACCACTTATTTCTCTACACCATACAGGCGTTAAGAGTCATTTACCATTATTTCCTCTCCCCTGTGCAGCTCACGATTCGTCGTTTGTGACGCCATTTGGTCACAATTCTTTATAACTCTCAGCTATTCCAGCTAAATCTACAAAGCTCATAACATCCTCGTGGGTATGCTTGTGCATAGTTTTATGGCGTAGTCCTTAATCCCAATCACCTGAAGTGATTCAATGATGAAATCATCAGCTAAGTCCAGGGATCTAATCTTATGTCGACACCTCTTTTCGAAAGCTTTGAATACATACCGTTCACGCGTGAAGGCAGGGAGATATTACGATAGAACGGACTATGGCAAAGAGTGGTATATCTGGGTACCTCCTGAGGTGCTTGAAGGTAAAGCAATCTCTGCGTCAATTAAGGTACGTTTCGGTATTCCGTATTGAACTCACAATACATGAACCATGAGTTATGCAGGCGAGTGTGCCGTGTATTGATGATTTGGCGGAAACTATTTTTATGCTTCCATTCGGTGGCGTTATAATTGCACGGGATCAACTTCTTGATACCGGCGAATGCCACAGTCCAATCAGGTATAATGTAACACAGAGTGATTTGTAGTATATTTCATAAATTTCCCTGATTGGAGAATAGGTTAGATGAACAAGCAAACGCAAATAGTGGAGCGTTGTTGCGATCTAAAGGGACTGGAACGTCTCATATGGATTAAGTAATGAAAGTTATCGTAACAGGATCGGCGGGCTTAATTGGCTCTGCTCTAGTGGAAAGTTTACAGATGGACGGCCATCAAGTGATCAGGCTGGTTAGAGAAGAAGGGGACGTCGGCGAGGACGCTGTATTCTGGCACCCGCTGAAGGGGATCCCCGACACATCGGCGTTGGAAGGGGCGGATGCCGTATTCCACTTAGCTGGCGAGAACATTGTAGACGGTCGTTGGACCGCAGAGAGAAAGCATCGCATCAAGAATAGTCGCGTCGTCGGAACCCGTACCCTCGCAGCAGCGCTGTCGGAGCTGGAAAACCGACCGGAAGTGATGGTCTGCGCCTCAGCAGTAGGCATATATGGTGTCAGTGCGGATGGCGCAGTTACAGAAGACTCTCCTTCCGGAGAGGACTGGCTCGCACAAGTTTGTGTTGAATGGGAGTCTGCCACAGCTCTTGCGAAGGATGCCGATATCCGTACGGTCTTCATGAGAATGGGGGTTGTCCTGCACCCCTCAGGCGGAATGCTGAAAAGAATCCTCCTCCCTTTCCGTCTGGGCCTCGGAGGGAGGTTGGGCAGTGGCTCCCAGCCCATGAGCTGGATAACACTGCGGGATGCTGTCTCCGCCTTCCAGTTTGTTTCTGAGACCGACAGCCTATCCGGGCCAGTAAACCTGTGCGCACCGGAAAATTCGACGAACATCGATTTTACTGTGGCGCTAGGCAAATCACTGGGAAGGCCCACAATGCTCCCAGTCCCCTCTTTGGCGATCAAACTTATATTTGGGACCGAACTGGCGTCGTTCATTCTCGGAGGTGTTTCCATGGACGTGGGCAAACTGCTGAATTCTGGCTTTACTTTTCAGGATCCTAATCTGGCGCAAGCTTCTCTGATGCTGGGCAAAGAATGAGTTAGAAATCGTGGTCGTCCCTACTAAACACTGCAAGCTGCGGTGATTAAGCGTCTCCCAGGTGACTGGTACAACTGGGGTTGTAGAGATATATATCCCCCACCCACCTCACACCACAGCCTTATAAGTCGTTATAGCGTCCTCACCCAGAGGGGATCGATAAAAGGCCTGGTGATTGGCTTTGCAAGCAGGAGATCTGATGTTCCAGCCCGATATCGCCCACCGCAATTTTAGGCACAACCTAACATAAAAAATAAATAATCCACCTGGTAGTCTATCATGACTGACGAGGCTTGCTATACCAAATGAAATTATGACTGTTACAGGACCATTATCAGCCGATGATCTCGGTTTTACGCTAGTGCACGAGCACATATTTTTAGACCTGAAACATATTCCCAGATCACCTTTGGTGCACGGTTACATTGATGATATAGATGTCGCTGAACTGGAACTACAACGATATAAAGACGCAGGTGGTGTGACTTTGGTTGACCAGACTTCTGGGGGTCTGAGGGAAAACGATCATGACCTACTAATAGACGAAGACCTTAATCATCTGAAACACGCGGAAGCTGTTAAACAAATGGCGGA
>CAUZEB010000199.1:0-3178 GCA_963578655.1 Dehalococcoidia bacterium
TAAGACAATGGAAGATGTAGGGTTAATTATATCTATATCTATATATTCATGCCCTGTGAATCTGAATGTATTCAGGTCAGGGGTCAACGTCAGGTCGTATTTAATCGGTTTAACGTTACTTGGTAAAATCATCATGCCATTTTGTTTCATTAAGATTATCTCCGTTCTGGATTACACTGTATGACAGCTATTGTAAAAGACTACAGTGTTGTGTAGTCAGTATTGTTTATTATCCTGTCCATTGAGGTCTCCTTTTCTCGATGAAGGATTTGGGTCCTTCAATCATATCCTCGGATTGTAAAACGTTTAGGAATTCACTATATTTACCCTTTATAGCGATTTCAAGCGGTAAATTAAGTCCTTGTACGGCCATTTGCTTACTCGCTTTAACGGCTAATGGGGCTAATTCCAGTATACGTTGTGCCCAATTCTGAGCTGTCTCCATTAATAGACTGTATGGCACCACTTCGTTCACCAAGCCTAGTTGACTGGCCTCTGCGGCTGTGATTCGTTTACCTGTTAGGATCATACCCATAGCCTTCTTCATAGGTATATTTCTTGGTAGCCGATGAACTCCTGTCGAAGCCACTAAACCTAATGTAGGCTCAGGGAGTCCAAACTCAGCATGATTTGCAGCAACAATTAGATCACATGCAAGTGCTAGCTCAAATCCCCCACCAAGTGCGTAACCATTTACCGCGGCAATTATGGGTTTATTTATATCTAAATTACCTGTTATACCTCCTAAGGGGATTTCATATTCGTACGGATTACTATTCTCTTCTGCTGTATAACGTAGGTCATTGCCTGAGCTAAAGGCTCTTTTGCCGGTCCCTGTTAATATGGCAACTAAAAGTCCGTCGTCGCCTTCGAAGTTTATAAAGGCCTCGTGCATTTCCCTATTAGCAGCTGGATGTAAGGCATTGAGGGATTTGGGTCTATTGATCGAAATGGTTACTATACGGTCAGATTTTTCGTAGGTGATATACCTATACGACATTCTTACTCCTTGCTGGCTTTCAATTTCTTTTGAAATTGAAGATCCTTTATGTAAGGAACCAACGCCGAAAAATGAAATATTTAGTCCGTTTTAGTTAATATTCCATTTCTCGTTGTATGAAACTTCTTTAACCGGTTTTCTTTTGGTTGGACCATATGACTCCTCACCTGTCGGATATCCAATTGGAAGAAGAGCGGCGGTATCAACGTTGTCTGGTATATCAAGTAGCTGTTTGATTTCCTTTTCGTATCTCCTGTGCAGTGTGGTTAAAACACTACCTATGCCCAAAGATCTAGCTGCGAGCAAGATGTTTTGTACTGCGGGATAAATGGACGATCCTCTGGTTAATGTCTCTTGGGATCCATCGTGCTCAACGCAGGCCAGAATTAAAACTGGAGCTTGGGCTAGGTGACCGGCTAAATAGGCTGCTGAAGATTTAACTTTAGAGTCAATTTTAGGAGTTACAATTGTGTCATCCCCGTAGGCCAGTTCCCAAGCTTTTGAATAATAAGAGCCAATAGATTCCTTCATCTTCGAGTTTCGTATTATAATGAATTTCCAGGATTGCTGATTAGCACCACTAGGAGCTCTGATAGCAGCCTCTAGCAGTGTATTAACTATTTCGTTTGATATGAACTCAGTTTTCAATTTCCTGATTGCTCTTTGACTATGCATCACTTTAAATATGTCTTTTTCCTGTGTCATAAATTAAGACTCCTTATTAACTGATCTTCAAGACATTTAATGATATTACATAAATTACGGTAACTATAGTTGGGCACAGAGCTAATCTATATTAGTATCTAATTCAGAGTTTTGAAGGCAGCGTTGCATTTCGATAATTTGTTCAATCTCTGATACGGCTTGATCGAGTTTTCGATGATGATTGACGACCACATGGTCGAATTTTGATGCTTCTCTCAGTTCTTTATGAGCTGTCTGTATTCGAATATCTATATCTTCGGGCGTTTCTGATTTTCGGTTGGTTAACCGACTGAGCAGTACATCTACGTCGGGTGGTGCTAGAAATATTAGTACTGCGTCTGGAATGAGCTGTTTTATTGTTGCTGCCCCTTGAATGTCCACCTTAATTATTACATCTTCGCCATTTTTTAGGGCATTTCGGATGGGGGTTTTAGGAACACCGTAAAAATTGCCGTAAACGTTGGCCCACTCTAAAAGTTCGTCTGATTCAATCATGTCGGAGAATGCTTGCTTGTTAACGAAAGTGTAATCCACATTTCCTGTTTCATTTGGTCTTCTTATTCTTGTTGTAACGGTAGTAGCGAAAAAATAATCTTGAATCTTTGATTTCATACATTTCAGAATTGCGTCTTTACCCACGCCTGACGGCCCGGACAAGATCACTAAAAGGGAGGTATTATTGTTTTGATGACTCAACTACATTTCTTTTAGGCTTGAATACTTAAAAGTGAATCCCAGAAATTGGGATAAGATACGTCGGCAGCTTCGGAACCTATAATAGTCGTCTTTCCTTTGGATATCAGCCCAGCTATTCCTAGAGTCATTGATATACGGTGATCGGAGTGACTAATGCATTCGTTGCCAGAAAGATATTTACCTCCGTTGATTTCCATACCGTCAGTTAATTCTGCCACGTCTGCACCTAACTTCCTAAGTTCCTGTACCGTACAGGAAATACGATCAGATTCCTTCAATCTAAGCTCTTCTGCATTTCGTATGATCGTTTTACCCCGCGCGAAACAAGCGGCCAATGCTAGTATGGGAATTTCATCGATAATCCGTGGTATAAGCTCTCCGCTGATTTCAATGCCTTTTAGATTACCTGACTCAACCAAAACATCGCCACTTGGTTCTCCTGCCTCTACTCTTCTGTTTTCGATACGGATGTTTGCCCCCATTGCTGTCAAGACTTCGAAGAGACCTGTTCGAGTTGGATTTAGGCCAACTCCCTTTATACACAATGAAGCGTCTGGATGGCAACTAGCCGCTACCACCCAAAAAGAAGCACTACTAGTGTCGCCAGGGACCTTTATGTCGATGGCAGTTAAATTCGACTTCGTGATTTGAATTGTAGAGTCGATTCTCTGAATATTTGCTCCCATTGCTTTCATCATACGTTCTGTGTGGTCACGTGATGCTACAGGTTCATGGACCGTTGTTTGGCCTTCAACGTTTGCGCCTGCTATAAGTAGA
>CAUZEB010000200.1:0-3160 GCA_963578655.1 Dehalococcoidia bacterium
GCCATGAATTCAGCAAGGAACAGTATCGCAAATTTTATTCCACTGAATTCAGTATTGTATCCAGATCCAAGCTCTGATTCAGCCTCTATCTGGTCGAAGGGTGTTCTACTAATTTCAGCGGTTGCTGCTGCCATAAACACAAAAAATCCCAATGGCATCACTACGATGAACCAAATATCCTGGCTACTCACTATGTTTGTCATAGCTAGCGAGCCTGACATCAGTAATACACTGGTTATGCCAAGGGCCATTGGAATCTCATAGCTAATTAACATAGCCGCCCCACGCATTGATCCCAAAATTGCATATTTATTTCTTGAACCCCACCCAGCCATAAAAATAGCTATGGAGTTGACTGATGTAACGCCCACAATAAAAAGTATTCCGATGTTTAGGCTTCCTAAGAAGGAGGTTTCTCCCATTGGAATCACCGCCATTATTAACAAGGTTGGAGCTACTAGTGCTATGGGCGCTAATGTAAAGACAGGTCTGTCCGCCTCGGACGGAATAGTGTCTTCTTTCATTATGAGCTTTAGCACATCAGCGAACGGTTGCAAAATACCGAAAGGTCCGTTCCGATTTGGTCCTCGCCTTACTTGGAATCGCCCTAGGACTCGTCTTTCAAACCAGGTGTAAAATGCTGTTGAAAGGATCATGATATTGATTACTATGAATGAAATGATTACCCCTGCAGTCAAATATGACATCCATTGAGCGTTGTCACCAAAGCCAAAGTACTGAAAAAGACTTAAAGATAGGTCGTAAAATGTATAAAAATCCACGAATCCGGAGAGATAGTTCATTAGCGATCCACCTCTCCTAGAACGACGTCGATGGATCCAAATATGATAATTAGGTCGCCCATTTTCCAGCCCTTCAACATATCCCGGAGGGGTGTGAGATTGATGAAAGACGGAGCTCTAACTTTACATCTGTAGGGTGCTACTCCTCCATCACTTACCATATAGAATCCCAACTCTCCTTTTGGCCCCTCTACAGCAGCATAAGCCTCGCCTGCTGCAGGCCTAATGAAGAAAGGGGTATCCGCTCTTATAGGACCAGACTCTATTTGTTCTAGGCATTGCTCAATAATTTTAACGCTCTCTCGCATCTCCAAAATACGAACCAAGTACCTGTCGAATGTGTCACCAATAGCGCCTATTGGTACATCGAATTTCACCCGATCGTAAATTTCGTATGGATCAGCCTTACGCAAATCCCATTTCACACCAGAGGCTCTGAGGATTGGGCCTGATATTGAGTTGTCTATTGCCTGCTCATCCGTTAGTAACCCAACGTTTTTTGTTCTAGCCAACACAATTTCGTTGGATGTTATTAAGGATTCTAATTCGTCAAAATAATGTGGTAAATCTCCTACTAAAGAATCGAGTGAGGGCCAAAAGTCCTCTGGGGCATCTTGTAACACACCACCAGGCCTCATATAACTAAGAGTTATTCTTGCGCCACACAACATTTCGAATAGGTCAAGAATTCTTTCACGCTCCCGGAAGCAATAAACGAGTGGAGTCGCGAGTGCCCCTAGGTCGTTTAATAGGAATCCAGTTGCCATCAAATGGCTTGCAATTCTTTGCAGTTCGGCGCTGATTACTCTTATGTATTGTGCTCTTTCCGGCACTTCAATATCTGCTAGTTTCTCCACAGTCCTGACGTATGCCAAATTGTTCGACATACTTGCGAGGTAATCCATTCTGTCAGTCAGAGTTACTATTTGGACATAATTTCTACTCTCGGCCAGCTTTTCCGTCCCTCTGTGGAGATAGCCAAAAACTGGTTCAGCGTCAATAATCTCCTCTCCATCAAAAGTTACCCTTAGCCTGAATACACCATGTGTACTAGGGTGTTGAGGCCCAAGATTGATAGTGATTGGTTCAGTTCTAATTCCCGTCAATTGATTATCCTAGGTAATCCTTTCGAAGAGGATGTCCGTCGAACCCTTCCCAGAGGAGAATGCGTTTCAGATTAGGATGCCCTTCGAATTTTATTCCCATGAGGTCCCATATTTCTCTTTCTTGAAGATCAGCACCCTTCCAGATCCCAGTGACTGACGAAACTGTAGGTTCACCTCTGAGGTTTCCCTCGCTACTGCATCTACATTTTATGACACCGCTGTAATTGTTCCTCATAGAAAGAACGTGATAAACGAGTTCAAAGCTATCTATATAATCAACAGCAGATATGGATGTAAGGTAGGAGAAGTCTAATCCCTCTGGGTCTTTTAGGGTTTCGCATACATCAAGCAATGATTCGGGGGATACCCAGACGTCAACTTCATTACTTGCAGTAATACAACCAGGCAGTTTCTCTTCAAGGGAGGAAGCTAATTCGCTTCCACTTATAATCTTGGTCAAGATCGATTCTGTTTCTTGATGGAATATCTTTTTATCTTTTCGTGGAGCTGCATAATTCCGTAGAGGAGTGCATCTGGTCTTGGAGGGCATCCAGGTACGTAAACATCAACTGGAATTATATGGTTGACTCCTGGAACCACGCTATAAGATCCATAATAAGGTCCGCCGCTTGTGGCACATACGCCCATTGAAATTACCCATTTTGGTTCAGCCATCTGTTCGTAAACTCTTTCTATGGCTGGAGCCATTTTCCAAGTGACTGTTCCTGCAATTATGATCAAATCTGCTTGTCTCGGGGATGGCCTGAATACTTCCATCCCAAAGCGGGAGATATCGAACCGTGACATTGCGCTGGCCATCATCTCAAAAGCGCAACAAGCCAAGCCAAATGATAGAGGCCAAACTGCTGATTTTCTTCCCCATCCTATGAGGGCATCTACTGATGTAACAGCAATGTTTCTCTGAAGGTCATCCGGTACCTCTACAATAGGTTCGGCCAGTGCTTCTAGATGGGTGGATTTAAGGTGATTAATGTACTCTCCCTCTTGCTGATCTAAACCCCATGTCGTGTCATGTAGAGGTATGATCACCGAGGATTCTTCTCCTGTTTCAGAAACGTTCAACTCCACTCTAGTGACCCCTTTTTCCATGCATAAAGCCAGCCTAAGACTAGTATTCCTATGAAAATCGCCATTTCGATAAATACGTATGCTCCGAATTCCACAGACATTGTTCCAAAGCTAGCAGCCCAAGGGAACAAAAAGACGATCTCCACATCAAAAATTACAAAA
>CAUZEB010000201.1:0-3142 GCA_963578655.1 Dehalococcoidia bacterium
CCTGCTCTCGGAATCATATGCAAAAAACATATCCAATCAAATAAATCGAGAGCACACTTCATTCGAAAGCCAATTGACAGGTGAACCATGGTTACGTTTCCTGGGCGAAACGCCTCATCCACTTCCAGAATGTGATGAGCAAACGTCACAATTAGATTTTACACTAAACCCTTCATATCCTTCGTCTAAAGATTGTACGACTCATTTTGGCGTCATCGATGGTAACCATAATATGGTTGCTTGTACTCAGACAGCTGTAGGTAATTTTGGATCAGCTGTTATCACACCAGGAACCGGTATCCTTTTCAGTAATGGTATGCTAACTTTTAACCCAACATCTGGCGCAGCGAATTCTATATCTGGATTCAAGCGTTCCGTGAACAATATGGGACCATTGCTTGTTTTAAGAGAGGGTAGTCCTTATTTGAATCTAGGAGCACCTGGCGGACGTAAAATCATTAATTGCGTTACTCAAATCGTAATGAATGTTCTGGACTATCGGATGGGCATTCAAGAGGCCATTACCGCTCCCAGAGTCGACGGATCCGGAAAGACGACTTTAATAGATTCTCGCATAGATCATAGTACAATAAGTGCACTGTCGAAGAAGGGGCATTCTATTGAAGTTGTAGATGAGAGCCCAGCTCAGAGTAATTTTGCAAGGCCTGTGGGTCTTATGATTGATCCACAGTCTGGGAATATCCATGCAGGGGCAGACGTCTTTAGAAATGCACAGGCAAGAGGTTACTAGGCATCCGCATAGTGGATAGTAACCCCTTGCGCCTCAAATACGTATTAGAGCAAAAAAGACAATAATGATAGAGGCAGTTTACATGTTCTTGTTAGTCTCTGTTACTCCAGTCCAAAGCGGCTGTGTTTTGCTTGATATGAAAAGGAGATTGCTTGTGAACTTCGTCTTCAGCTAACTCAATCCAGTTACCATCTGGATCTTGGAGGTAGCATGCTTTCAATTCAGGTTTCATTATGCCAGGATCATTTAATTTTTGTGCCCGGTTATCAAGTAATCGCTGAAACACTTCTTCAATGTCGTCAACAATAAATGCCAGATGTGTAGCCCCATGAAGATTGCGAGGATACTGGGCACTTTCTTCTCTAGGCACACCAGCAGGGTTTATATATATTGAATTAATTCTAGAATATGTCCGTCTGCTTCAGTCAATAGAGCTGCTTTGATATGGGCTTCTTTATAACCGACGCATTGGGCTAAGCCTGGAGTACTATTTTCTGATTTTCGATCTAAATGTAGTCCCAGGGCGTTTGTATAGAAGGTTATAGACAAATCTATGTCCTTCTATACAAATCCTGTATGATTAAGAGTAATTGCCATAACAGAACTCCCTTGCTAAATCATCAAAGTAAATAAGATAGTTTTTATAGATTATGCGGGTTTTGTGATCGGAGTTAGACTACTCGCGTGGCCGAATGGCGTCAAGACCCCGACGGTTCATAAGATATATTTGACAGATTTGTGTTAATTTAAGAAATAGATTATTGAAATTTGGGAATTCCTCCAAAGTTCCGCCAAACAGGATTAGCGAAAGTAATTTAATGTTAAGACAAGGAAAATTATGAATACGGCAAAAAACGGAAGCAAGATATATAGAACCGGAATCATTGGGTGCGGTGATATAGGGAGTCATATATCAGAACGTGTACAATTTGCATCTCACAGACAGCCGCTACCTTTCGGACATGCTCCAACTTATTTATCGATACCAAGGATACAGTTAGTTGCAGCAGCAGATATAGATTCTAATAGGGCGTTATCTTTTGCGGAAAAATGGGATGTACCAAAGGCTGGAATTTATACAGATTATCGGAATATGCTGGAGAATGAACATATAGATCTACTAGGTATTGCTAGTCCAACACCTTTACACGCCGAAATGGCAATTTGTGGTGCCGAACATGGTGTGCGTGGCATATTTTTGGAGAAACCTATAGCAAGTTCTATCAAAGATGCTAGAGACGTTTTACAAACTTGTAATAAATTTAATATACCTCTGGCAATAAATCATTTGCGAAGGGCTGATCAATATTACCGCAAAGCTTATCAATTGTTAAATGACGGTTTATTAGGCACATTGCACAGCCTTGTCGGATCCTTTCGCGGAGGATTGATGTGGAACGGTACACACATGTTCGACCTATTAAATTACTTCAGTGGTGACGGAGATATTGCCTGGATGTCAGGACACCTAGATTCATCCCCATCATCGAAAGATCCCGGAGGTAGCGCATATATCGTTTACCAGACTGGTGTGCGGGCATTTATTAATGCATCTGCAGGTAATAGCGTCGATTTCCGCCTTCATATAATTGGTACAGAGGGAGAAATCATTATAGGAAACTATGAACTTGAGTTATATCGTAGCAATCCAGAAGGGACCAGAGGCGAATTGCTTAAATATCCCTTTCCTCAAGTTCTTCCTGCTATAGCTCCAATGGTCACTTTGGTTAACGAACTCATAGATTCTATAGAGGGTGGACCTTTGCCATGTTCCAATGGTGAGACCGGAATAAAAGCGTTGGAACTTATAGTAGGATTACATAATTCTTCAAACTCTGGCAGTAAACCTGTAAAAATACCAGATGACTTAGACGAAACACTGGCAATTATCTCCGGATGAGAAAATGAAGAATGACGTTCATACAATGGAAGGGGTTTGTGATTCAAAGATGACGATTTAATGAATCATCATTTGGCCGCCGTCCATGTTTATTGACTGTCCATGTATCCATGAAGCCTGGCTGGTGCATAGGTATGCAATGAAACCACCAACCTCGTCGTCTGTGCCTGCTCTTCCTACAGGAATGTTATTAATTGCATCGAGCCATTTATCTCCTCGTCCTAGGTCATCTACTCTGGAAGTATCGACAGCTCCAGGGCAAACGCAATTAACATTGATACCGTAGCGGCCTAATTCTTGTGCCATAGACTGAGTCATACCTACCTGGGCGAAACAAGCAGCGTTGTAGGATAGGTTATTGGCACTACCTGTTTTACCAGCACCAGAAGAAATATTCACTATCTTGCCGCCTTCATCCTTGTCAATCATATGACCGATTACCGCCTTTGAGCAGAGGTAAGTGCCTAGTAGCTTAATGTCGATGACTTTTT
>CAUZEB010000202.1:0-3132 GCA_963578655.1 Dehalococcoidia bacterium
ATTAATGAGAGAATCTTTTAGATATTACAGGAATCTAGATTTGGACTATAGTTTCCAATTTAAAGAACAAGGGCTCTCTATCGTAGCTGACCATACTTTGCCTATGGAACTGCACGAGCACAGAGGATGGACTGCCTTATCAGAAGGTGAGCGAGACGAGCTAAGTAAGAAAAACTATGGTAGGTTCCTTAAAAAATGGAGAGGCCGGACGGACCTGTTGGTTTCTAACAAATAAATATGTATACAGGTCATATTTGATGCTCTAGTATTTTCACGTTCTAATTTTCTTGTCCTAGTGTTATGTATTTTTCAGAGGGAGATTTTATTTTGGATAGTTTGTCATTGCCTTTATTGTGGGTGGTTCTTGCCGGTCTGGCATCAACAATTCTGATATCGGCGACACAGCTGACAAAGAATGCAGATATCATAGCTTTTAAGACTGGCTTAGGTAGATCTTTTGTTGGTGTTGTTTTATTAGCCACTGCGACTTCGCTACCGGAACTGGCCACTGGTGTGAGTTCTGTGTTGTCGATAGGAGGCCCTGGAGGGGCTGACCTTGCTGCAGGGGACGCATTTGGGAGCAATCTGTTTAATCTCTTAATCATAGGGCTGCTCGACCTCATGTGGAAGAAGGGACCAATATTAAACTCCTTAGGTAGTACGCCCGCCATTGTAGGTGTTTTGTCAATTATTGTTATATCAATCGGTGGGTTAGGAATATTAATCCACGGAAACTTGAATTTGGCCACATCTTGGCCTGTTAGCCCAGTTTCAATCGTTCTGATAGTGGTCTTTTTGGCGGCTCTTTTCGCAATATTTAAGGAAGAACAGAATACAGATTCCTATGAAGAGCACAATATATACGCTTCCGCCAGCCTTACAAGAGCTACTCTTGTGTACCTTACATCGGCTCTTATAGTCGTGGTGGCTGCCTACTTCTTAGCCCATACAGGCGACAGTCTTGCAGATGAGATGGGTTGGGAAAAAAGTTTTATGGGCACTCAATTCCTTGCGCTAAGCACCTCCTTACCTGAACTGGCAGCTTCCATTGCCGCAATACGTATTATGGCTCCGGAATTGGCTATCAGTAATTTGCTCGGAAGTAATCTATTCAATATGGGATTTGTATTATTCTTGGATGATGTGGCCTATACAGATGGACCACTATGGGGCATGGTTTCTTCGGTTCATTCCATAACCGCCGTAATAGCAATATTGATGACGACTGTAGTATTGGTGCCAGTTATAAGTAAAGCTCGCGTCTCCTTGGGTCGAATTGTCACTTTGGAATGTGTTGTATTATTAGCGCTCTATGCAGTATCTAGCATACTGGTATTTTCTGTCGGTAGTTCTGCTCATTAGATAAGCAGATGTAATTAAAAAAATGTGCGGTAGGAGTGAAAATGTTTTTTGAACTAAGAGAGTATAGATGCCTTGATGGACAAAGAGATAATTGGGTGAAGTTTATGGAAGAAGAAATCATCCCTTTTCAGGTGTCAAAAGGTATGGTCATACTTGGTAGTTTCACCGGGCAGGAAGAAGATGATTTGTACATTTGGATACGCCGGTTTGAAAGCGAAGAGGAAAGAGAGAAGCTTTACGAGGCGGTTTATGAAAGCGATACCTGGAAGAATGATATTGCCCCCAGGATTCCAGCCATGATGGATCGCAGTAAGATCGTTGTTCGTAGAATAGAAGCTTCCTCTCGATCAGTTATCCAGTAGACGGATTGACCCCGACTAATGGGTGGGGACGTAGAAGGCCGAATATTTTTAAATACGACCGTATTTGACGGATTTAAGCTCAGATCTGTTAAGTCGATTCTGGTGAATCATGAAGGCAGCATTGAACTAGACCCTCCAGCGGCTTTTAATTCGAAACTAGCGTTAAAAGCAAAAAAAATTGATGGGCAAGGCCTGACCTTAGTTCCCCCGTTTCATGATACTCATATGCATCTTTTGAGCTATGCTGCAAATATCCTTTCCTATGATATTCGCTCAGAAACAGCTGTATCGAAGAACCGCATAGCCGATCTTGTAAAGAAAGCAGCTTTCATTCAAAGAAATTCCAATATGGTTCGTCTCCAAGGGCTAGAACATAATTTTCAGGAAGGCGTTTCTTTTGTTGATAGAAACTTACTCGATCAGGCATTACCCGATAGACCTCTTATAATTCAAACGACTTCAGGGCATGCCCATATTTTAAATTCCGTTGCCTTGAACCTCGCCGGGATAAAAGAGTCGACCAATGAACCCCCGGGAGTAACTTTTGAACGCACTCTGACTGACGGGAAATTGAATGGGGTGATATACGAGTCCGGTGAGTATTTGGAGAAGAAACTTCCTTCACTGGAAGCCGGATTAATGAAAGATGGGATTATTTCTGCTTTGACCCTAATTCACTCCAGGGGCATAAACTATCTAACCGATGCCACTCATCTGAATGACATTTCACGCTACGAGCTTATATCTAAGATTATCGATGAATTCTCATTGAATATGCACCTTATATTCATGCCGGGAGTCCCAGCCCTTAGAGCTTTTGTAGAAGCAGGGCGGACATATCGTTCCACTGAAGGTAAAATGATGGTTGGTCATTCAAAAATAATGATGACAAATTCTTCAGGTGTGCTTCATCCAGATAAAAAAGAATTTCAAGAGATGGTTAGAGAAAGTCATTTTCAGGGCTTTCCTGTAGCTATTCATTCTGTTGATATGGATTCAATCGATCTGATACTTGAAGTTCTAAAGAATGAATATCTTCTCGGTGACCGAATAGAACATGCCTCAGAACTTAGGGACGACCAGATTGTTAAAATGGCAAGTCTCGGAGTCTCAGTTTCCACCCAGCCATCATTCATATACGAAAGAGGAGATACCTATTTATCCAGCCAACCGGGTAGTAACATAAATTCACTCTATCGAATAAATAGTTTGAGGAAAGCTGGTATCACTGTTTCAGCGTCCTCAGACTCTCCTGTTACCTACCCTGACCCGATGAAAACTATTTATTCGGCTATGACACGCAAAACAAAATCTGGGAAGGTTCTCAATTCAAAAGAGTCGATTTCAACACTTGATAGCTTAAGGATGCTCACTACCGATAGTGTTACTATTTCTGGATTACGTAATG
>CAUZEB010000203.1:0-3119 GCA_963578655.1 Dehalococcoidia bacterium
AATATTATTTAATAGAATAGCCAGATGATGTATAGGCAGCTAGATTAGTATTTCCAGGCAAGAACTTTGCTTTACCGGGGTGACGAACTAACTCACCATCTTCAACAATTATTTCACCACGCTGCATAGAGAACACAGGCTTGCCCAATACTGATTTACCTTCAAACATGGTGAAGTCTGATCTACAGTGCTGGGCCTCAGCACTTAGTGTATGCTCCAAAGTAGGATCAAACACGACCACATCTGCATCTGATCCTCTCTGAAGAATTCCTTTGCGGGGATACAATCCAAAGATCTTAGCAGGGTTCTCAGACATCACTTGTACGAGCCTTGTTAAATTAATCCTACCTTGGTTTACACCTTCATGATACACAACAGGGAGCATCTGTTCAGCCCAGTTTCCTCCGAAACTAGCCTCAAAAATGCTCCCTTCGCTTAATTCTGGCCTATCCTCTATTGCTCCAACACTCTGACCACCTGCGTATTTCTGAGACTTATTAAATCCACAAAAGTCGCTTCCGATCGTGTCAATAACATGTTCAGATATCCCGTTCCACATCGCGAGATTATCCTCCCTCTCTCTCAAAGGAGGGCCAATTTTGGCGAGAGCTCCATGTTCTATAACCAATTGATTTGTCAAATCCAAATATTGCGGACATGTTTCTCCATAAATACGCAAGCCTTGTCCTTTAAATCTGGTTACTACATCTAAAGTCTCGCGAGCACTTATGTGAACTATGTACAGTGGACATTCAGTCACCGTAGCATATGTGGCAGCCCTATGTGCCGCCTCCACTTCTAGAATCCTTGGTTGAGATAGTGCGTAGTATTCCCGAGATAGCTTATCTTCAGCTGTATATTTATCAACAAGTGAGTCTATACAATACCCGTTCTCCGCATGAATCATAGCTATACCACTATATTTCCTTGCAAGAGTCATTGCACGTATCATTTTATCATCAGGCATCATCATACCCCGGCGAGGATATGTCATAAACATTTTGAAAGATATGACTCCCATATTGATTAACTCCGGAACTTGATAATCAACATCATCGTCTCCCAATAATATGGCATGCACACCAAAGTCGAGATAAGAGTTGAGTTCAGCTTCCTCTATGAAACTATTAATATTATCTATTGTAGTGCCTGGAATCCCGCGACTCCTCATATTTTGGATAAATGGTATTACAGTGGTTATTCCACCAAAAGCGGCACTCTCAGAGAATGTGTCTATCCTATCGTTATTTATAGGATGATTATGCACGTCTATAATCCCCGGCAGTACATATTTCCCTTTAGCATCAATAATTCTCTTAGCTGGGACATTAGAGAGATCAGGAGACACGTCCTGTATTACTCCTTTTGATATACTCACGTCTTTTTTTGAAACTTCGTCTCCGGTTACAACTAAGCCACCCTTGATTACATAATCTGCACATTTTATATCCATGAAATCCTCCCGAGAATTTGATATACATATAAAAAGGCAATTCATCAAACTCAATTAAGTTCTGAAGATTGATCAGTTATGTCACTAACGATAGAATATGGATACTTACGTATGATAATACACACACTCACCTCTGAATAAAAGTTAGCTGATAATTAACCTAGTATAGGAGAAGTTGGAATGCCGAATTATAAAACCACTATTGGTAAGGTAGAACTAGTAGTCGTTAACGATGGAAACCCTAGCAGAGATCCACTGGAAGCCTATCCAGATGGTACCCGTGAACAGTGGAACGAATTCCCAGAACTACTAAATACCAAAGGACACCTTAAAACCAGGTATGGGTCAGTAGCCGTGCATTCGTGTGACAAATTAATCTTTGTTGACACAGGACTTCAAGGCCCAGATGGAACGTTATTGAAAGAAATGGATCAAAAAGGAGTTGATAGAACAGCAGTAGATCTAGTCGTAATGACACATTTGCATCCTGACCACGTCGGTTGGAATTTAACAGATGGAAGTCCAACCTTTCCTAATGCACGATATATAGCAACAAAAACCGATTGGGACTATTGGACTCAACCAGAAGTCTTACAAGACGCTCAACATATTACCAACCAAGTACTCCCACTTGAACAAGTGAATATCTTAGATTTAATAGACGGAGAATATAAAATCACTGACGAACTAACCACACTGCCTACACCGGGCCACACTCCAGGCCACATGTCAATAGTAATATCATCATCAGGGCAAAAAGGATTCATTCTTGGTGATGTATCACATACGCCGGCCCAAGCCCACTACACAGACTGGAATCCTGTTTTCGACATTGATCAATCTACGTCTAGAATAACCCGAAACACTATCCTCGATCGTTTAGAGTCAGATGGGTCCCTTGTATCTGCAGGGCACTATCCTGATCCGGGATTCGGGCATTTTATACGTAAGAATGGTAGACGCGTTTGGCAAGGAATTTAGCGATCAAAATATCTAATGACGCAATTAAATACATATCGACACATAGGGTAGCCAGACTATCTACATCAGACACCAACGGCCAACCTCACATCATGCCTATTTGTTACGACTTTGACGGGCTATATATATATACAGCGCTAGATTTCAAACGCAAACGGGTAGAATTGTTCAAACTCAAACGCGTTACAAATATTCTTAACAATCCACAAGTAGCTATAATTATAGACGATTACTCAGACAATTGGGATGAGTTATCCTATGTCTTGATCTTAGGTCACGGTGAGATATTAGAGAACGGCCTCAAACGAGATACAGCTGAAAAACTATTAAGGACAAAATACTATCAATATTCTCAATCCTTAACGCCTGGGTGCCCCATTCTGAAAATAACTCCTAACAAAATTATTGAATGGCGAAATCAACAGGAGTGACAATTAACCCTATGGTCGATTACGGACGTTCCATAGAAAAAAAGTTGTTGACCTTAGTGAAATCAAGATATCCAAGTCTGCCAATAGGGGAAAGCCTCGTAAAATCAATACGGCCATCCTTATCTAAGTAGGTGTCATCGATATTGATTCCAATAATCTCTCCGAAAACAACTGTATTTGTTTTATCATTTCCGGCGGACGGTAAGGTAACTGATCTAGTGTGTCTGCACTCAAGATGTATAGGACTCTCAGCA
>CAUZEB010000204.1:0-3112 GCA_963578655.1 Dehalococcoidia bacterium
GACAGCTCCCTCTTTCCTCAACTCCAGTGACTTCAGGATCTCAAAGCCATAAAAAATTTCTTCTCTAGGGTCGTCGCTGAGTGACACCCTAATTGTGTCACCGATACCTTCGTATAATAAGGTGCCTATACCTATCGCGCTTCGGATGCTTCCGGATTTCGTTGTGCCTGACTCCGTGATGCCTAAATGTAGCGGATAAGGGACAAGCTCAGCCATTCGTCTGTAGGATTCTACAGTAGTTTCAATGTCGAAGGCTTTTAGAGAAATCTTTATTAAGTCGAAGTCTAAATCTTCTAATATACCTATTTCCCAAAGACCGGTTTCTACCATATGATCGACTGCCGAAAATCTATTTGTGTCGTCACCCGTACCCTTTGGGAGCAGATTGACGCCGTCAGTGTGGCGTGACTTTCCACGCGTTTTACCTATTCCTCCCACTGGGGGCAAACTTCCGAAATTAACTCCTATCCTGATGGGTACTTGTCTAGTCTTGGCTTCCCGTACCACAGTTTCTACTTGATTCCTGTCTCTAATATTACCTGGATTCAGTCGGAGACAGTCTACGCCACTTCTAAGGGCTTCCATAGCCAGTTGGTAATGGAAATGTATGTCAGCCACGAGAGGTATTCTGATTTGTCTCTTGATTTTTGCCAGAGCTTGTGCTGCTTCCATGTCTGGTACAGCCGATCTGATTATCTCGCAGCCTGCCTCTTCCAGTTGGTGAATCTGTTTAACCGTAGACGTAACGTCTCTTGTATCAGTTTTTGTCATCGATTGAACTGTTATAGGTGCGTTGCCACCAACTTCGACTTCTCCCACATTAATTTTCTTTGTTATACGACGTTTACTCAAAATCAACTCCCAACCATTCGGTTACAAAGTCCGTCTAATGTTTGAATAGGTCAAACACAAAACATTAAGCTTTATGACGCCCTTTAATTCACCCGTCTTTTTTATAATTAAAGGCCAGGATTAACACCAGAGGACGTGGACAAATTAGCGTTTTTTAAAAAAGGGAAAGCGTAATAATATACGGATTAATACTAAGCCTACCTCACAAAGCTATCTCCATTCAAGATGTGTAGGATGTCTTTATAGCTTATAAATAGGATGATGGCAATAAGAAATATAAACCCTAGGAGGTGGAATAGACTCTCCTTCTCAGGAGAGATTCGCTTGCCCTTCCTTACCCATTCAAGTATAACGAACATTAATCTTCCACCGTCCAATGCAGGTATTGGCATGAGGTTGAATACGCCCAGGCTAATACTAATTAGTGCCATTAATTCCAGCGTTGGAGAAAGACCAGCCCTTGCTGCTTGGCCCGTCATTTGAGCTATCCCCACTGGCCCAGCAAATCCTGGATCAGGGCCTCCTGTCATCCAGGCAACAATTCCATTTTTTGTTATTATGATAATTGACTCTATTTGTATTAACGACATCGGAATGGCAGTCCAAATAGGGTGTCTCTTTGTAACACTCTTTAAATTTTGGGTTTCAATCATGATCCCTACGGCGCCCTGAGTCATGATGTCGCCTATATTTAGTTGCGCATTATATCGTTTGGCTTCTCGTAAGTTGATTTCATCGGTGTTGGTTATTTTGTTGTCGCTTACTACTAAATATTTGGGAGGAATCATTCTTGGTGTTAGAAATATCTCCTCTACAGGAGAGACTTCGGGGGATGAATTTAAACCTCTGATTACCGGTCCCCTTCGTACAGTAATTTTTGTTTGAGATTCGACACTTGTCATTACCTCCCGTATAAGCTCAATGTGGTTAAGCACATTCTTATCGCCTATCTTCAATATCGTGTCTCCTGGTCTTAGACCAGCTAGTGCTGCCGGAGATTTGGGCGCGACTCCAGTAATTTGGATATTCCCAGACAGTATCTCATGAGGTAATGCAAATATTAGGGTAAAAACAATAATGGGGAACAAAAGGTTCATTAAGGAGCCAGAACACAATACTATAGTTCGTTTCACAATAGATTGATTTGCAAAGCTTCTGGGATGCTCAGGATCTTCCTCTCCGACCATTTTGACGAAACCACCTAATGGTATGGCATTCAGAGAATAAAGGGTTTCTCCTATCCGAACCCCAAAGAGTCGCGGAGGGAAGCCGAATCCAAATTCGGTCACCATAATACGAAAATATTTCGCAGTTACGAAATGACCCAACTCGTGAATAAGCACAAGAAAGCCTAGAACAGGTATAACCATCAACCAAGACGGTAGTCCAAACAAAGATTTATCTCCCGACCAATTCCCGTGTCTTTATTCTAGCCCAATTAGCTGAAGCTATTAAATCATTTAATAGCGGCTCTTTCACATCATGGTGACTTTTCAACACATCCTCAATAAGTGTAGTGATATCTAGATATCCTATTTCCCCATCTAGAAATAACTTCACTGCGGTATCATTCGCACCGCATAATACAGCAGGCCAAGTCCCACCTCTCATAGCCGTTTTCAGGGCTAATTCAAAACAAGGATAGCGCTTGGGGTCCCATGGTCTGAAAGTTAAAGACCCTGTTTCAATTGGATTGAAGTTGCTTATATTACAGTTTTGAATTCTATCCGGATACAAAAGGGCATATTGTATCGGTACTCGCATGTCAGGAGGATTAATTTGTGCTTTTATTGAGCCATCTACGAACTCCACCATCGAGTGAATCATACTTTGAGGATGGATCACGACCTCTATTTTCTCGAATGGGACACCGAATAGCCAGTGAGCTTCAATAACTTCGAAGGCTTTATTCATCATAGTTGCTGAATCGACCGTAATTTTAGGTCCCATTTCCCAGGTTGGGTGTAGTAATGCTTCTTCTGGGGTTACATCTGATAGTTTATTTAATGAAGTATCACGGAACGCTCCACCGGAAGCAGTTATAATAAGTCTGGATACTTCTTTGCCTTCTCCTCTCAAGCATTGCCATATAGCGTTAGGTTCGCTGTCCATTGGTAATATAGAAACCTTATTTTCCTTCGCTAGAGCTGTAACTTGTTTGCCAGCCATCACAATCGTTTCTTTGTTGGCTAATGCTATGTTTTTGCCTTCACTAATAGCAGACAGGGTCGGCCCAATTGCTACATCGCCACTAGTTGCT
>CAUZEB010000205.1:0-3098 GCA_963578655.1 Dehalococcoidia bacterium
CTTCTGCATGGTGCTGCAATGATGATTTATTTGGGACTTTACCTATCTCATCAGACTCTGCTACCCCAACAATGGCGATTCGTTTAGATGGATTAACCATGATCTATAAGACCTCCTGTGGATTAATCTCGCTCCTAGCTGTTAGGATCTGTATAAGCGCTTAACTAACACAAATCTTACCACTTAGAGGATAAATACCATAAGAGCAATTAATTTAGCGGCGAATAATCCGTTGGGGTTAGTAGCGTATTGAATACTCTGGTTGTAAGGGCCCCGTCGACTTCTGATTCAGACCTAACAGTTTTCCATTCCTCGTCAATGTTGAAAGCTTTCCAGAATCTTTCGTAATGGGCTATATCAGTAAAACCTAGAATGTAAATTAATTGGTCACTATATCCTCCGACGTTTGTAGTCCAATAACCTATGTTTGTGGCACCCAGTCTTTCAAATATCTTTAAGGTGTGGTCGCGAAATCTAGAATGTAGCGAGGACATTTTTCCAGGGGCTGCTTCGTAAACACGGTACTCATAAATCATCGGAGTTGTCTCCTGAAATTAGGTCATTAAAATATATTAATTATTTTCGTTTGTGAACATTATTGTGTCAACTACCAATTCCTAGGTCATTAGAAACCTCATTTATAAGACAATCAAAATTGTTAGAATGGAGACCTGCCAAGAAAAGGTCTTCTATTGGGGTAATCGATATACGTTTATTGTTTACGGCCCACACGTCCGTTCCTTTCTGTATAGGTGCGTTATTTGGCCGATTTAGGTTGATCAAATAGTGTGTGTTAACTCCGTCATTTTGTTCTTCTACCTGACCCAAGAAAGCTCTATATGCCAGAGAGGTTATCTCAATGCCGGCTAAATTTTCCAGTCTTTGGTTTGGGAGATTTATGTTCAGTAAAAAAGGGGTCGGTAAAGTGCAATCATTTATGTTACGAGTTAGAGAATTCGTCGTTTGTACAGCTGCGTCGTAGCAAATTTCTTCAAGGGATGCGATTGAAACTGCGATTGAGGGGATATTACGAAAATAGCCTTGTAACGCCGCCCCGACGGTCCCAGAGAGAAAAATGTCCAATCCCATATTAGCTCCCCTGTTGATACCTGAAATAATGAGGTCTGGAGATTCTTTCATCAGTGTCTCTATGGCTAATATCACACAATCCCCTGGTGTACCCTCCACTGAAAAAGCATTGACTGAAGGAACGGGAAATTTAATTGGATGAACCCTAATACGTTTCCTAAGTGTTATTGCGGCTCCTATACCACTTTGATCTTTGGCGGGAGCCACGACAGTGACATTGCCTAAGGAATTTAAACTTTCAGACAGGTTATGCAACCCAGAAGAATTAATACCATCGTCATTTGTAATCAGTATTTCCAACAATAATCCCCTCTGTTTTTGGAATAGTAACGGTTAAATTAATTTGGAATTGAGAGATCAGATTGGTTTAGACAGAGACTTTGCTAAGTCTCGATTATTGGGCAAAGAGTTATATTATCGATTAGTCTGGTTTCTCCTATCCATACAGCCAAGGAGACCAATGAAGGACCGGTTATAGAGTTAACTTCCTCGAGCGTCTCAGTATTAGCTATACTGATGTAATCTATGGAAGCTAACGGTTCAGTGTGAATCAGTTCTGCCATTTTATTCTTGATCTTCTCTGTGTTATTCTCTCCATGATCCCATAAAGTTCTTGATAAACACAGAGATCGATACAGTGTTGTAGCGGCTTTTTTGTCGTCTGAAGATAAGTATAGGTTACGACTACTTAGGGCCAGGCCATCACTGTCACGAATCGTTGGAACAATTACAATTTCTGTTCCCAGATGCAAATCCCTATTAATCTTTTTAACTACTGCGCATTGCTGAGCGTCCTTCTGGCCAAAATAAACTCTAGTTGGTCTAGATATGGATATAATCTTGGTGACTATGGTCGCTACTCCTTTAAAATGGCCTGGTCGGTACTTGCCCTCTAGAATATCGCCTAATTGACCGACATCTACGAATGTGGTGATTCCAGGAGGATACATTTCTTCTAAGGTTGGAGTGAATGCTATATCTACTCCAGCCTCCTCAAGCAGCGATAAGTCCGTTTTAATGTCTCTAGGGTATCTCGTGAAGTCATCGTCATCATTAAATTGAGTGGGATTTACAAAAATGGTCGCAGCCAATGTTTGATTTTCCTCACGAGAAGTATTAATCAGTGCCATGTGTCCGTTATGTAAAGAGCCCATAGTAGGAACTAAACCGAGAGGTTTGGTTGACTTCTTACAGATGTCACTAAATTGAGATGCACTCTTTACGATTTCGATGTGATGTTTTCTCCTGTTTTTTTAACCCCTAGAGAAATATTTTTATCAAGTTTACTATTTTAAGATATCTTCGGTTCCTTCGAAACTTTCCCTTTCTGAAGGAAAGTCTCCTGTTTTGACTTCATTCATATAAGAAGACACAGCTGTCTTTATGATTTCATTTAGCTTAGTGTATTGACGGGTGTGGCGAGGAGTGAAGTCTGTGAAAAGTCCCAAAAGATCGTGAAAAACCTGGACTTGGCCATCGCAATGGACTCCCGCTCCAATTCCAATAGTAGGTATAGTCATCTGTTCAGTAATTATCTTCCCTAACGGGGCGGGAATTGATTCTAGAACTAAAGCATACGCCCCAGCATTTTCTAGTGATCTGGCGTCCTCAATCAATCCTGAAGCTGAATCAGGAGTTTTCCCTTGTACCCTATATCCTCCGAGCTGATTAACCGATTGCGGTGTGAGGCCAATGTGTCCCATTACAGGAATGCCCATTTCGACCATACGACTAACAGTGTTAGCAATTTTTTGCCCGCCTTCAATTTTAACGGACTGAGCTCCTGCTTCTTTCAAGATTCTACCAGCATTATAAAGTGCATCGTCAATTCTGGCTTGATAACTCATGAAGGGTAAATCGACGACGATGTGGGATTTCTTAGTGCCTCTAACGACTGCTTTTGTATGATGGATCATATCCGCCATGGTTACAGGTATAGTAGAGTCATAGCCTAAGATTACGTGGCCCAGACTATCCCCCACCAGGATTATAGGCACACCTGCCTCCTC
>CAUZEB010000206.1:0-3090 GCA_963578655.1 Dehalococcoidia bacterium
GTAATAGCGAATCACCTTTCCACCTCAGAACAGATAACAGATAACGGAATTCTTCTTTTTAGTGTCATTTTGATAACAGCAGGATTCGGATTCAAAATTTCTGCAGTCCCATTTCAAATGTGGGCTCCAGATGTTTATGAAGGGGCCCCTACCCCCATCACAGGGTTTCTTTCTGTAGCCAGTAAGGCGGCGGGGTTCGCCATAATTCTCAGAATCCTATATGCAGTTTTTGAAAATGAGGCCTTATCTTCCGACTGGGCTAGCATGATGGCGGTTTTAAGCGCGATTTCAATGTCTGTTGGAAACCTAATAGCTATAAAACAAAACAACATCAAGCGAATGTTAGCCTACAGCACTATAGCTCAGGCAGGCTACATAATGGTGGGATTAGCGGCAATGGCCGGCAACACAACGCTATACACCTCAGGACCCGTTGGAATCCTTGTATACCTGGCCGGATACACGTTTACTAACCTCGCAGCGTTTGCAGTAATCACGGCAGTCTCAGAAGATTCTGGTGATGATTCAGTCGACTCTTTTGCCGGCCTTATAAAGAAATCCCCGACTCTCGCCGTAATAATGACTATTTCAATGATATCCCTCATTGGAATACCTCCTACTATAGGATTTATGGCAAAAATCTATCTATTCGGAGCGGCCGTTGAAACCAACCTTACCTGGCTGGCTGTAGTCGCGGTCATCAACAGCGTCGTATCGGCCTATTATTACCTAAGAGTAGTTAAGACTATGTTCATAGATAGTCCAGATGAGGGACAGGAAATACACCCGAAATTCGGAGTTCTCTCTGCTGCAGTCATAGCTATTTCCGGTACTGTGTTTTTTGGTTTTTTCCCGAAACCCATTATCGAATTAGCCCGTGATGCTATAAACACCATAATCGGTTAACCCAAATAAGTTAGTATTTATACTATAGATACTTAAAAACCGATCAACACGCATCTATAATCTGTTGGTGTTCATGTCAAAAAATAAATTGATTGCCTTCATATATAACTCTCAAATGCCTGCCACAGAGGTCAAGGCTAAAGAAATCATAGACTCATTAGGAATAGAAAATGTTTCATGGTTAAGTTCAGCAGGAAATTTATCTGAGTACTCAGAAAATCTAAAAGAAACGAGCCTGGTTATTGTGGTGGGAGGTGACGGAACAATCCTAAGATCTGTAAGAGTAATAAGTCCTTATGAACTTCCTGTGGTTGGCATAAAAATGGGAAAGGTCGGGTTCATAGCGGAATTAGCACCTGAAGAGGCTATTTCAGCACTTCCCAAATACATAAATTACCAATCGGAAAAAAGCAACGGTAACGGCATAAGAACTGAGAAGCGAATGATGCTGCAAGCTGACATAATCCCCACAAAAGGAGGGGATCCTAGACTATCCGTACATGCTCTAAACGACATCACGGTTGGAAGTAGAAAAGTCTCCCGACTGGTAGAACTTGAAGCGTCTGTAAACCATGTCCATTTAACCAACTACAGAGCTGACGCTGTAATAGTGTCTACTGCGACTGGAAGCACAGGATATGCCCTTTCGGCTGGAGGACCCATAGTTTTCCCTGAAGCTCAAATGATGATATTGCAGCCAGTAGCAGCACATACAGGCCTTCGAGATGCTCTGGTACTCCATCCCGAATCAACCGTTGAGCTTCAGGCTTCCAAGAATTATTTGGCGTCTATCAGCGCAGACGGATTTGTCGATTCAGACGTGGACCCAGGAGAAAAGGTTATCGTAAAGAAAAGCCCCTATAATGCCAGATTCCTACGTTCAGAAAAGCCAGATTTCTTTTATACCGCCTTGAATATGCGACTTGGCCTCGCATACAGATCACAACGCCCTCCCGAAGATCCAGAAGAGTAGGCATACTATGGAAAATATTGATCTTGACCGAACTATAGACAGCAAGAAGATTTACCAGGGCAGCATTATAAATGTGAAAATTGATAATGTGCTGCTAAAAACCGGGGTCAAAGCCTCTAGAGAGGTCGTCGAACACAGACCAGCCGTCGCTATTGTTCCGGTGGATTCGGAAAATAATGTACTACTTGTCCGCCAATATAGACACCCAGCAAAAAGCGAACTATTAGAAGTGCCAGCAGGAATTATAGAAATTGGAGAAGAACCTGAAATAGCAGCCATACGAGAGCTCCGAGAAGAGGTAGGATACACTTCACGAGATCTTAGGCTATTATTTGGATTCTGGACGAGTCCCGGTTTTACGGATGAGTACATTTATGGCTATTTAGCTAAAGATTTAGTGGAGGAAAGACTACCCCAAGATTTCGACGAAGATATTTCAGTAGAGAAAATACCTGTTAGGAGAATACCAAAACTTATCCGGTTGGGAGAAATACAGGACGCTAAGAGCATCGCACTTTTAATGGCTCTAGAAACGACAGCATAAAAATACTATATGAAGGTAACAAAATGACAAACCTTGATCAAATGCTTCAACAAATCGATGACTTGGAAGGAGATCTTATAGCCTTAGAACAGGCTTTAGTTCGAATTCCTTCAGTTAATACAGGGTTTATGCCGACAGGCGACGAAACTCCAGTCTGCAAATACATATCAGACTGGTTATGTAAAGCAGGGATCGAATCTGAAATCCTGGAGTCATCACCAAACAGAGGGAATATTATTGCCAACATCGATGGAACTTCTGGCGAGCTTGGACTTTTATTCATGTCACACACTGATGTTGTCCCCGTTGAAGATGAGGATAAATGGACTTTCCCTCCGTTTAGTGCAGAGATACATCAAGGTCGAATCTACGGCCGGGGTGCCTCAGATTGCAAAGGCCTCCTTTCAGCACAATTAATGGCCATGAAGGTATTAAAGCAAAATGGAGTGGTTTTAAAAGACGGATTATCCTTGATTTCAGGTGCTGACGAAGAGCATGGAGGAAGATATGGATTTGGATGGTTGGCAGAAAACCACCCAGAAAAATTACAGGCCCCATTCGCTGTTAACGAGGGAGGAGGATCTCCTATTGAGGCTGCAGGGTCATTAACGTATGTTTTAGGGGTCGGCGAAAAAGGCCGATTACAGATCGAAATAGATGTGAAAGG
>CAUZEB010000207.1:0-3069 GCA_963578655.1 Dehalococcoidia bacterium
GAAATAACTTGGATCATCGAAAACAAGGCAATGAAAATAGATACTCTTAGTGCCATATACATTTATAATTGCTTGGTGCTCTTTTAAAGAAATAAATTTTGCACTTCACCTTCCAGCCGGGCTAAATCCGAGCTTTCTATGATGGCTTTCAAAGCTATTATAGCAGAGGAAAAGATATCTAAATATCACATCGTTAGTAGAGGCGATCCTTGGTTAATTACTATCTCAATATACTCTATAATAAGATAGTCGAGCCCATGCATATTAATTAGTCAATTAGGATGCAATCACCATCAATACCTTAATTATACTTGTTAGGGGTGAATGAAATTCTAACTGTACCAGGAGTTAGATGTGAATAATGAATAAGTGGATCTTATTGATAATAGTGCAGACACTATTTCTGGTTGCCTTGATGCTTTTCTATTTTCTCAGTTAGGTGTAATGAGCAAATATCATGACGAGTATAGTCTTTAGAAAACCTTGTTTCCAATAAATCATGCATCATGCATTAGGAATGTAATTATACCTGCTTCCGTATCGATTTTCTCTTTCGTCACCCTTTTTGCAAAACAAGGTTAGCAATAGTAACGAAAGTATTATGCCTGGTATTATAAAAACCACCCAGCCTGTCAGAGGTATCACTAACCACCAGCCCGATCTATTCAAGTCATGTAATCTTCTCACTGCTAAAGCAATACATGGAACAATTATTGCCAGGACAAAAAGTATCCGCAATGGTCCGAATAGAAAAATGACATCTTGAGTTATTAAAAAGAGTATAGAGTCAATTAAACCAAATGCAATCCATACCAGAGTTGTAAATAAGATCCACCACCAGTATTCTGAACGACTTGATCTCCCTCGAACTTCAAAATACCTAATGAATCCGAGCTTAATGGAGTCTCCGAATCCTCTCTTAGTTTTGTTAGCCGCTGATTCACGTGCATTGTAACCCTGTGCAGGATGGGCTATTGTGTCGAGAGTTACGATGGAATCCCCACATTTACCACAAAATTTGGCATCACTCGGATTTCTAAAATGACATTTAGGACAATTCATGTAACCTAAAACCTCTCACATTAAACACTAATTCAGTTGATGTTAATCTGAGCTCGTCTCCAGATGCAAGCTAATGAGAGAATGCGAATTTAGTTTTGTTGATGATATAGACCAAAGAAAGCATTATAGGAACTTCGACTAATACTCCGACGACGGTAGCCAAAGCGGCACCGGAATGCAATCCAAACATCGATATGGCGACTGCAACAGCTAGTTCAAAAAAATTGGATGTGGCGATAAGACATGCTGGGCCAGCTATGTTATGTCGGAGTCTAATGACTTTAGCCATAGAATAGGAAACCATGAAAATTCCGTATGCTTGCAATATAAGAGGAACTGCGATCATAAGTATGGTATAAGGTTTTGCAACGACGGCTTCAGCCTGGAGACCGAATAATATAAATACAGTCAAAATCAATCCGACTACGGACCATGGCTTAATCTTACGCAGGAAGTTTTCTAACGATAAGTTGCAAGTATTGCCTTTGAGTTGGTTCCGGGTGATTACGCCGAGAATCAGAGGTACTATAACATATAAAATTACCGACATTACCAATGTATCCCATGGAACATGGACGTTATTGACACCAAGAAGAAAAGCTGCGATCGGGGCAAATGCGAAGATCATTATTATATCGTTAACAGATACTTGGACCAATGTATAATTGGGATCACCATCGGTAAGTTGACTCCAGACGAATACCATGGCTGTGCAGGGCGCAACACCTAACAGAATCATGCCTGAAATGTATTCATTTGCAGATTGGATATCTAACCAGGGCGAAAATACTATCTTTAGGAATATCCAGCCCAATACTGCCATTGTGAAAGGTTTTATTAACCAATTAAAGACCAACGTTAGCATCAATCCTTTGGAATTCTCTCCAATGCCTTTGATAGCCGAAAGGTCTACTTGAGACATCATAGGATAGATCATTAACCATATGAAGATTGCAATGACAATGTTGACGTCAAAAAGTTCTATGCTAGAGATGAATGTGAATATCCCGGGGACCACTGATCCGAATACAATCCCAGAAACGATAGAAATCGTAACCCATATTGAAAGATATCGTTCAAAAAGTCCCATTTGTTACGTTTAAAAAATGATTCATATTAAATAATTAACTATGAATAAATTTGTTGTGAGTTCTGCGGTATCCACCAGATGTTAAGAGACGATGTCTGATAACTAGGGAATGCACAGCTATTAGCTATTTCATCTAAAAGGTTTGTGGCATGACCGTAGAAATATAATTACAGTCAACTTTCGACCCCTAGGGTAAAACGTTTTCTGAACCTACTAAGATTAAGGTCCATTCGATTCATAATACCGTAATTTTAACTTCTTTAGATTATTGCAATTGCAGAAAGCTCTACAACCAAATTTGGTTCAGCAAGAGCTCTTACTTCTACATATGCGTTAGTTGGCCACACACCATTGAAGTAGTGTTGCCATATGTCTTTTTGCGCACCCTCTATAGGCCAAAACTTTGTCATATCAGTAACATAAGTCGTCATACTTATTATGTCTTCGTGGGAACCACCTTCTGTGGACACTATATTTGTAATTCTGTCTAAAATGACTCGAAGTTGCTCTAATGGGGAACCATTTTCATAAGATGAATTCTTAGCGGTGGTCCCTGAGATGTACAAGGTATTCCCAGTTTTAGCAGCTCTAACATATGTCGGTCCTCCAGGATATATATCTTCGTGGTCATACCTTTCTATAGCCAATTCGGCCCTCCTCACTAAAATTGTTAAACGTAGTGGACATCAAGAAGACGGAA
Source organism: Dehalococcoidia bacterium (assembly GCA_963578655.1). Taxonomy (GTDB): domain Bacteria; phylum Chloroflexota; class Dehalococcoidia; order Lucifugimonadales; family CAUZEB01; genus CAUZEB01. The sequence continues at coordinate 2,853 of CAUZEB010000207.1, forward strand.
ACAATATAAAATTCCGCCGACGGGGACTCTGTATAGCATGGAAGACGGGTTCAATATCCATACCTATATGCGCCTAAAGAATTTGCAATCACTACTTTATTACAAATTTGGTTGAGGAGTGGTTCGGAGATAGGGTTTAATAATTTTGTGCCCTTTGGGAAATTTGGCAGGTATATCCTCGGTGGGGATGGCTGGTATAACGATGCAGTCTTCTCCA
>CAUZEB010000208.1:0-3069 GCA_963578655.1 Dehalococcoidia bacterium
AAAGACAGTGTTGATAAACTCGAGTCTTCAGTGGCTGATATGAAATCTGCTGCAGCCGGTCAAGAAACCCGCTTAGCCCTGTTAGAAGAAAAATGTAAAACATTCCGAAGTGAAATTCCAGATAACCTTAGTGAACAACTAGCCCTTATTCGCTCCCAACTTAAAACATATTCTAGGTTCCTGTGGATTGTAGCCGGTAGTATTGTAGGCCTGGCATTCAAGATGATATCAGTCACCTGGTAAACACTTTGAGGTAATAGAAATATGATTAGCGAAGATTGGTTGTTTGGAAACGTTGAGGATATCTACACCATGACAGGTCACAAAACACCAAAGGATCCCCCAACCTTTAAAGCAGGAAAGGTAATCCGTACGTACACAGAAGATCTTCGTGAACTCCTTAAAAAACTGAATAAAGAACAAAAGGAATTACCCTTACAGTCTTCCGCACGTGTTAAAGTACAGGTGGCCATGTGCAAAATTCATGATGAACTTTTAGCCATTGATTCGGCTTCCTATGCCGCTGATGGCGCGCATTATAATGGGCGATCCTAAGAACCATTCTCATTTCATATATGAAATTCTCGCCGGTGACTTTATTCATGTAGCGTCTCAGCGTAATATTTATAGACATGAAGATGACTCGGAGGCAACAACACATGTTGAAAACAGCGCTAAAGGTTTCAGTTCTTTTGGTCTTAGCTTTCTTTATTGGGCAAACCGCCACCGGTTGCGCCGGGATACGATTACCGGACAGGAGTAAATGCACTGTCCCGTATGGAGAGAGAAAAGAGTGTCTTGCTGATGTGGACTGTGACCGTGAAGAGCTATGTGCCTTTCGCGGAAACCCAGTCGGAAGGTGCACCCTGGAAGATTGTTGCGAACCATGGCGCAATCGTAGGATGGAGACCGGTGGAGATTGGTGTGAAAAAATTAAACCCAATGAAGGTAAGGACTATAGTCCTGTAAAAGATCCTGATCAATCCAAGTGAATCGCGCCTTAAGGCGCATATTGTGTATTTTCTTTTTTATGGCGTCGCTATTCAGCTGTCGCAATCATGATCCTTCTAGGGTACAAACTCTCCACGTTGACCTTACATGGCACACTAATATAGAAACGGCACGTGAGAATGCATACTGGGATACCAAACCGGTATTGATACTGTTTACGTCTGATTGGTGCGGGGCATGCAAATCCCTTAAGGCTGCTACACTAACTGATCAGCAAGTAGCGTTAGTTTTGCAAAAATTTGTATTGGTGGAACTTGACATCGATCATCTTACGAACGGCCAGGCAAATCGTAAGCTAATGGAAAAGATAAGCAAAAAACCTGGTTGGATTCCATCCACTATTATTATCACCCCATGGGAAAAGACATTAGACGAATTGATAGGTACCTTAGGTCCAGTTGAATTTAAAAAATTCCTTCTAAGTGTTCTAGACAAGTGGATTACCGACATTCCCTAAAAAAAATGACTTTTGCCTGTGTACTTTTTCGAAATAGTTACTAAATTGTCTTCATAACTGGAAAGGTATATCCAAGTTTAGATTTTATAAGAAAGGAGAACAATACCATGAACAATATATTTCCACTTACACGATTCGGAACCGGCGCCTTCAACGAGGGTCTAGATTTTGATAATTTAATTGATGTGTTTTTTAACCGACCTCAACGCTCACCAGGCGCTAGCGTGGAATACTCCACCATCCCTAAGGCAAATATTTCCCGAGTTGATGAAGGATATGAAATTGCATTAGCAGCACCAGGTTTCAGTCGCGGCGACTTTAACGTTAACGTCGATAATCGCACTTTGACAGTGTCTTCAAACAAGGAGGATGTGCAGGAGTCCAAGTCAGTTACATATACTTCGCATGAATTTTCCTATTCGACGTTTAGTCGTTCATGGAGCCTGCCTGAAACCGCAGACGTAAAGAGCATCGACGCGCGATATGATGCAGGAATTCTATACGTGACGGTGCCCACCGGTGAGAAACACTCTCAACAGGTGGATATTGACGTGAAATAAAGTATCTTCCGGTATATTTATAGTATATCACGTCTGCAATGGGTGGCAAATGCCACCCATTGCTGTATCTAGAGATAAACGCTATGAAATATTTCAGAAACTGGCAGCCAGTTTTTATAGAAAACAGCAGAGTCCCTGTTTGGCTATCTAAGATCGCTCCCCTTGACATATATGCAATCTGCTTGGGCCCAATTGTTTTCTCCCGCGGTACCCTAACAGAAAAGTTGCGTAGGCACGAAACAATTCACTGGCAGCAAATGCTGGAATTATTAGTGATTGGGCACCTGGTCTTATACGGCTGGGATTGGCTTAAGGGTTGTATCAAATATCGAAACAACTGGAAAGGGTACAAGTCTTCGGGAAATAAAGCCTATTATCGAACTCGTGCAGAGCAGGAAGCTTACGGAAATGATGACAACCTAGATTATCTTTCCGCGCGCCGGCGATGGCAATGGATACGAAAATATAGTGTTTAGGCGACGTGATCAATATATATTATTCAAAATAGATGGAAAATAAGGTCTGGTACATATAAGTAGTTAATCACAATTATTAATCTTAGTACGAAATTACGAACTCGAGGATATTATGAAAGGCGTATTATATTTTTGTTGGACACTTCTGATGTTTATGGTGCTAATGATGACGTTTACTTTATCAAGCGCATCTCCCATTAAAAGTACAGCTTATGAACACTGTGGAAATAGCAGAGAATCATTTAATTTTCAAGACGAATTAAACCAAGTAATTGAACGTCCTATTCATGTTACGTCTAGGGCAAATAATACTTCTGTTAAATTAAGAAGTATTAAAAATGTATGGTCTTCTATCAACGGAGCAGATTATAAATCATTTCCTATAGGGCAGGGAGTGACGCTGGTGAAAAGACGCTAGCAATATTGTACATGGGGCCGATACTTACAATTGGAGCCATGATGTGTTCAAGAAAAAAAATATCACTGAATCTCAGCGTATCCGCATGAGTGCTTATTACAAGCACTCCGTAAGTCATATGAGACAATTATTACAATTATTTTTAGA
>CAUZEB010000209.1:0-3048 GCA_963578655.1 Dehalococcoidia bacterium
GATCACTTCGGAGGATTCCATTGTGGTTACGGCTTTGTAAAGACCTGAATATCCACCTGTTGCGATGTACTGGAGTATGTCGCCCGGTGCTGTATGCCCCGCGTTTCTTAGAGCTATCCGATTTTGTAATGCGATACCCGGTATATTTTCCATAGAGCCGGTAGAATCTGTAACTTCTCCTTCACCCATATATCCCAGTACTCTGGATTCTGGCAGGAGATCATTTATCAAATAATCTTCGATGATTTGCTCTACATCATCAGAAGAAACATTATTAAAAAATATTCTGGGTCTACCTGGCTTTTTTATGTCTAAAAGTGGTTCTGCGTAACAGAGACCTAGACATCCAACTTCGTCAAAATTTGCCTCTATAGATCTCTCAGACAAGACAGTCTTTAATCTATCCGCAACTCTGAAGGCCCCGGCTGCATGCCCGCACATAGCGGTTCCAATTCGTATGAGTGGAGTATCCCCATTGGATCGAGTTTCCCAATATGAAGTCGCTCTATCTTTTAATTCTTCGTATGTATCTTGTGTCAACGTTATCGAGCCTGTCTAGGGTGTTTTAGGGTTATCTTTGAATTGTTTAAGTAAAGAGGAAGCTTGAGCTTCGGTTACGTTCCCATAAAGTTCATGATCTATGCTTATCACGGGACCTCTTGAACAGGCTCCCAAACAGGTATTGAATCGGAAAGAAACTTTTCCATCTGGAGTATCTCCCTCATCTTCCAATCCAAGTTGTTCCAGAACTTCATCAAGAACTTTTCCCGCTCCAAGTAGATGACAGGTTGGTCCCCAACAAACCTCCACTGAGTGATCTCCAGGAGGGCTAAATCTGAAATTAGGGTAGAACGAAGCCACGCCAAAAACGGTGTTTATTGTAGTCTTCATGGCAATAGCTACTTCTTCAATGGCCTCGTTGGGAATGTATCCAACTGAGTCCTGAATTGCCAGAAGAGATGATAGTACGGTTATAGTAGGTCTCTTCTGGGATGCTATAGCCCCTTTAATGTGTTTCCTGAGGCTGTCATTTTCGACGGTCAAAGACGTCTCCATCACCTTCGCAAAAATCGCCACAATGATAGCACAGCCACTAGTGAGTAACAATTCATGTTGAGCTGAAATTTGTGATAGCGAGTTGGGCTATGTCCCGGCCCATTTTGACACTGTAATTAGTCCCTCGATCTTCCGGATAGATTTGCGAAGTGTTTGCTAAATATAAGTGCTTTATACCTGTATCGTGTGGGGGCATTCTATCTGAATAGTTTGGACCTATTATGGGTTGGGCACCATCGATTTTATGATGATGTACCTCTCGTATCCATTTCTTGCTAAATTGCGGATTGATTTTTGCAATGTGAGGAAGGTAGGCATTTAGGAGTTCATTTTGAGTCATAGAATAATATTTATTGTCGCTTGTTAAGTAATTGGATAGATATACTATGTGATTTCCACCGTAATGAGAGGCGTCGATTAAGTTTGTGTGCTCTATGACACCCACGAAAGGTATTTTTCTATCTGCTATGTTCAACCAGTACTTATTAGAAAGAGGTCTGTCTAAAGTAAGTATCAAAAGTACTGCAGACATGTAAGGAATGCCGTGAAGTTTTTGACTGTATTCCTCACTGAGCACGTCAGTTAAGGTATCAAAAATATGGGATGGAGTGGATGCTATTACTACGTCAAATTTTTCGTGTGTGATTTCCCCGTTGAGCTCTATGTTCATTCCGGTAACTTGTCTGGAATCAGTTGTTATTTTGGTGACTCCAGTAGATAGGTTTATTTCTCCATTCATAGCAGTAATTTTTTCTGCTAGAACATCAAACAACTTTTTGAAACTTCCCATTGGATAACCCAACAATTCTTTGGAAAGGGGATGTTTTCTAGAGGCAAATCGGGTATTCATCTTGCCCCAAACCCACGCCATACCAACCTCTTCGTAGTGGGCCTCACCGAATTTTCCTCTTAGCATTGGTCCCCAAAATGCTTCATAAACCTGAAGACCAACATTATTTTTTAGCCAGTTGACCGCTGTTTCAGATTCAATAGATTTCCAGTTCTTCAACCTTCGTATCTTTAATGAGGATAATCCAAGTTTGATTCTGTTTCGGAGGGATAGTGGCTTATATCTTAGTAGGTCCCATGGAGTGACAAAATCATAAATATGGTCGTTATAAAGAGTACCAACAGTAGATGGAATCCATTGAATTTCGTCACCGATCTCCAATTCTTCGCAAAGCGTGATAATCGAATTATCACTAGTGAACCAGTGATGATAGCCGCGTTCGATAGGGGTTCCATTTATGTTAAATGTGGAGGCATGGCCACCTAGAAAATCATTCTTTTCGTATATTGAAACACGATGCCCAAGTTTAGCTAAATCGTATGCTGCTGATAAGCCCGTTGCTCCTCCCCCTATTATGCCCACCCTCATTTGTTTACCTCTGTGCAATTGCTAGTCAGTGATTCATCAGCATCCTTAATGTCTTTTGCGACAGATAAAATGGAGGACCCGTTAAACCAGAGTAATATTTGGCCTAGTAGAGTAACAGGTATAAGAAGGCATAAGTGAGTCACTGCTGCGAAGGCAGCGGCTTCGGAGCGAGGAATTGAGAATTTTGGAATTAGCACTAGAGTCTCCCGGGCGATTACCTCAAATAACCCAATGCCACCTGGAGCGGCAGGAACGGAGGATCCTATGTTAGTAATTCCCGTCACAAGAACTGAACCGGCTATCATGGAGCTTGTGTTGTCGATATAAGTGTTGATGCCTAGGCTCATAATGATGAAATAGAACAGGACTGATTCACAGAGCCATATAGGCATTGAAAGTAGTAGTGTCCCAAAGAGAATTCTTTTTTCCCGCAAAGCTTCGAATCCGTCCAGTAATTTAACCGCCACATCGTAGGATTTCCTCGCGACTCTACTAGGCAAAGGTGAAATTGCGAGGCGGATTAAAAATTCTGTTCTTTTTCGGAATATTGCAGCCATGATAACCATGATAAACATGGCTGCAAAAGGCAGTACAAAAATAGAAATTAATAGGTT
>CAUZEB010000210.1:0-3013 GCA_963578655.1 Dehalococcoidia bacterium
AATATCAAAGATCATAGTTTACTTTGTGAAATAAACAGAGGGTTCATGTTGAATAAAATGCAGTCCGCATCCAACGCCAAATTTCTTGAATACAGTCTCACTTTAGGACTATCAACCATGTCTGGGCGTGGATTCTACTACCCCGTTGATAGTGTTATAGGTGAAGATGGAAAGATATATGTTCTCGGCAGATCAAATCCCCAAGACCCACGAGGTGTTCGCATAACGTCATTAAGCATTGACAGCGACTTTTACGGTAATTTCGGCTCCTTCGGATCTGAGGACGGCCAGTTTATGTGGCCAACATCAATCGATATCGACAGCACAGGACGCTTCTATGTTAGTGATGAATATTTAAACCGTATAACCGTTTTCGATTCCTCGTGGAACTTCGTCAAGAAGTGGGGTAGTCCTGGAGAAGGACATGGTGCATTTAATGCCCCTTCTGGTATTGCCATCGACACTAATGATTTTCTCTACATAGTTGATCACAGAAATCATAGAATACAAAAATTTACCACTGAAGGCGAATTTATTCTAAGTTTCGGCAACCACGGCAGAAATATCGGACAATTTGACCTTCCCTGGGGAATTGCTATTGATCCGAATAATACGATCTATGTAGCCGACTGGAACAACAACCGCATACAACATTTCTCACCTGACGGTCAGTTTATATCTTCATTCGGTAAACCAGGCCATAACGACGGAGAATTACACAAACCTTCAGGTGTTGCAGTTGATCAGGCAGGGTACATGTATGTCGCCGATTGGGGCAACGAGAGGGTCCAGATATTTGATCCAGACGGACAATTTGTTATGAAATTAAGAGGGGAAGCTACCTTGTCAAAATGGGCAGAGGAATTTTTCCGGATTAACGTGGAAGAGGCTGAAGCCAGAGATAAATCCAACTTAGAACTCGATATCGATCTTTTCGTCGATACACCTCATGAAGAGTCAGCCCATATAGAGAAACTGTTCTGGGGCCCAATTTCTGTAGAGTTAGACTCTAATGGTAGATTGTATGTGACAGAATCCAATAGACATAGAATACAAGTCTTTGAACCTAATAGTAAACGGTGACGTTAATAGTGCTGTTACTGTCAGCGCCACACTTGGTATTGTCAGGATGTGAGAAACTTTTCATGTGAACGTGGTTTACAAATTTAAGCTGTATCTCTATCTTCCATCTGGTTCTGCTTACAACTGATGGTCATTAACCAACCGATGCCTTAAGGTACAATGGTTCAGGGAACATCCCGCACCCCATATTCTAAAATCAATTTGCATGAAAGAATGTCCACTGATGAAACTGATGCTCTGTCGGTGACGATCATTATATAAACCAAATCTATTTTAGCCTGGAATGCCAATATAAGAGACAACATACTTCATGTCAATCTCAACCCGAATTGCGGGAAAACAAGGTTGTGGATGACTTTCACGCTAGCCTGGGCGAAATCCATAGTCTGTTTTTTCAGCGTATCTTCAAGTCTCGGAACTTCGACATCAGCTAAGGTATCTATTTTATGTATTCTATTATATTCACTGGGTACTTCATTAAGAAATATTTGATCCGTCATAACTCCGTAAGCTAGTGTCCAGGCCCTGGCTACCGCCTGGATATCGTAGCCTCCTCCACCTAAGGCAAGCCATTTCCCATATTTAAGGTTTGGTTTAGTAAATTCTCTAACGATTTGTTCGATACCTTGAACGGTGAGTGAAAGATGTGTAATCGGATCTTTAAAATGAGAGTCTATACCTAATTGAGTTACTAATACGTCCGGATTGAAAGCTCCTAGAAGAGGTGGAACTATCTCATTAAATGCCCACAAATAGACATCATCGGTTGTATAAGGGTAAAGGGGTACATTAACCGAATAACCTCTTCCTCTCCCAGCTCCAATCTCCTGACTGTATCCAGTGCCTGGAAAAAGAAATGCCCCAGATTCATGTAAGGAAATAGTAAGAACGGAATCGCTATCATAAAAGGCGTGCTGGACTCCGTCTCCATGATGGCAATCAATATCTATATAGGCAACTTTCATGCCTTGAGAAACCAACGCTTTTATGGCAATAACGGGATCATTAAATACACAGAACCCGTAAGCATATCCGGGCATCGCATGGTGGAGACCACCTGAGACACTCATAGCAGAATCTACTTCCCCTGACATCAACATGTCCACAGCAGTTAAGGATGCTCCTGTGGACATTGCTGCCGCCTCATACATACCTTCATAAACCGGATTGTCTCCAGGTCCTAAATTAAAAATCGCAGGGCTTACACTGATCTGACCACGCCCATATTCTCTTACTGCATCCAAATATTCGGAAGTATGGAAATGTAGTAGTTCTTGTTTCGTCGCAATTCTAGGTTTCTCAAGCAAGGAATTAGGTGCATCAAATGCTGCATATGATGCAAGCAAATCATGAGTATAACGTATGCGAACAGGCTTCATCGGATGAGAATCACTTAATACGTGGCTGGTAAGGGTTTCATCATAAATAAACGCACTTTTCTGAGACATAACGATTCATTCCTCTTTGCATACATCCAATTGACCTGGCAAAACGATTAGTTCAAAAACTCACCGGGCATTTATCACGTAAGTTAGTCATTTGTTGAGAGAATCTGATCACGAGAAATTGTTATTTTTGAAGAAATCGCTCACATAATCAAGGATTATGGATTATTTAGACCTAACTTGACGGTTCTTCACTAACAGGCAACGCTATAATTGGGCCTGACTGGAATATCTCAATTTATTAGAATTATAATCCAACTATCTTTATGGTTGAATGGGCTTTATAGATTATATTAATGTTGGCCAATAAGGCAGTTAGATCTTCTACATATCTAGAATTTTGAAGTCCTCCTCCATCAATCGCCCGTATGTCTTCAATCTTTTCAGCTAGTTCCATAATTTGAGTCTTGGATGGCTCGTCATTGGAACAAACAATAACGTCGCTGTCGATAATTTCGCTAACGCTGAGGAGTTGCTTGGCGTCT
>CAUZEB010000211.1:0-2998 GCA_963578655.1 Dehalococcoidia bacterium
TTGACGTGTATTTAAAGGACAACCCGTAGCCTTTTGACGGATCTCCATCAATTATAGGACCATGCTGGGTAATAATTACTTCTAGATGTTCGGGTTTACCATCTCTTACATCAATTAACTCCCTTTTTGTTTCAGCTTTTATCCATTCACCGTTATATTCGTAATATGACGAGTTATCGGACTGAAATTTCTCTATGTAAATATCTTGGTAATCTGAGCCTGCGTGAGTGACACACCAAGCCACATGTGAATTATGACCAAAATGAGGAAATCCTGGATAGCCAGGAAAAGATAAGCCTATAGCATCAAACTCAGGACAAGAAATGTGATTTTGATAATAAACGCTAGGGGTATCAAGTCCACGATGTGGATCACCGGCCATCAAAGGCTTACCAGATGCCGTACGCTTGCCTGATAAGGCCCAGCTATTGCTACCAGAATCCGGGTCATCGCAGATAGAAAGTCTTGAGCTACGTCTTAAAAAGACACTGCCATCCGCCGGATTTCCATTAAACTCTGCCGACGGGGGTACTATTATTAAATGTCCAGGCTGATATCCTTTTAACAAACTGGACGACCTATCGCCACCTATTAGATCTACTAGGTGATCTCTCCACAGCTTACTTTCGAAAACTCCCATCATGATATGACGTACTTTGTAAACCGCTAGAGAATCCCAAGGATTCCATATGGCCGGGCTCTTATTTAACAGTATGTATTCTACAGGCATTGAATCTGCATTTTTTATATAAGCATTAACGCCGTCTGCATAGGCATCTAACATGCATTTTGTCTCGGCATTAAGGACTAGATAATCTTTTCTAACGCTATCAGCAATCTGAAAACGTCTCATCATTTTGTCGTGGTCGAGACCTGATATACCAATCACTTCTGCCCAACGCCCATAGGCCCTGTGTCGATCATAATCCATGTGCCACAAACGATCCTGAGCTGTGACGAAGCCTTGTCCGAAAAAAGCATCATAAGTTGACTTAGCTTTAACGTGTGGTATGCCAAAGGAATCACGATAGATTTCAATACTGTTGTCTATCCCGTTTAGTAAAAATGATTTAGAAGTATCAGGGACGGATGCCTCAACCTGTTCTTCAGTAATAATACTATCCATAGCTCGTACCTCCACAGGGTTATGTGTCAATCTCATCTATCATGGAATTATGTCAGTCTAATATTCGTGTCGCAAGCTTGTCTACGAGAACATTATCTATCTAAACCAGACATCTATCGAATTAACAAAATGGATTATCCTGTGATAAAGGATAGCGATGTTGCATGTATCAAAATACATCGAATCCGAAGATTGTAAAAGAACTATTTCTTCAGGAAACCATTGTCGATATAGCTCCAGATATGATCTGCAAATTATGATATGAATTTGAATAGATTTTGAGCGGTCTTACCCATAATCCATGCAATTTCTTCTGAAGGCAGAAATTGCATGCTGTCCATGGTACCCATTAAAGCATTATTATATCCTTCACGACCACTTACCGGCGGATAGTCACTTCCCCACATCACTCTATGAGCCCCAAAAGCCTCGATTACAGTTTTAACCAGGGGGGAAGTATGAGGAAAAACGAATTTAGATTGCAAAACTTCGGGACGTGAGATAATTTCACCCAACCCGCCAATCTTAATATAGGCATTGGGATATTTGGATAATTCCAATGCCTTAGCAAATATAGAGCAGGCAGGCTTAGTGTCTGGGCTAGCACCGGCCATATGTTCAATAATTATATTCATATATGGATATCGAGCTACCAAACCTTCAAATTCAGCTGACGCAAACTCATCAGTAGTTCCACGGCAACTAATTACTAGTCCTAAATCTGAAGCCTTCTCCCATATTCTGAACGGATCCTTCCCTGGCGAACGAGAAGATACACTAAGCCTTAGACCTGTTACACCTTGGGATGACCATTTCTCCAATGTTATAGGAGAGTCAATGCAAGATGTATCTACCATGCCTACAACAGAGAATCGTCCGGGGAAACGTTCGGCACATTTGAGTAGATACGTATTATCGTACTGGCCCCTATGTTGAACCAACACGGCCTTTTCCACATCACATAAATCCATTTGGTAAATAAGCATTTCTATGGGCTCAAACCAGTCAAGCCCGGCATGACAATGCGTATCTATAACTTTGATGGTACTGTCTCCTACCATAGCAGATGAATCGATCTTTTTTCATTGGAATTCGCTTGTATCAATTTTTAATTACCACAGCTAAACCGAGTCCGTACACTACTGATATTTGCATAAACTCCCTATAAAATAAAATCATTAGATAAAAACCACACCAAAGTTCAATTCGTATCCCTGGACAACGGTAGGCTGATAGGCTGACCACGAGCAGAAGAGATGTATCCCGCCAATATGACTTCTGTTAATGGCGCAGCCGCCGCCGCATTCATTATTGGTTCTCGATCATTTTTTATACAATCAATAAATGCATCCACATCATTATGCATAACCGTACTATCGTCATTTAGAAGGACCCAACGTTTCTTGGGCATAGTGTCAACTTCAGCGTTAGTGGATGCCCACATTCCCATCGGATCGAGTGGATGAATTCTAGGCGGAGTAAAATCTGTTTCTTCATTATAGATTTCCACTCTTGGCTTTGACCCATCTACAACAAGAGAACCTTTGCTACCTATAATAAATACTTTAATTGGCCCTCCTCGGGGATGACTCATCCATCCAATCCTACCACTTACTGTTGTTCCCACAAGATTGTCTTCCATTTCAATAGTGAGAGCACTAAAATCCTCCACATCGTTCTGATAGTGGTCTGCAAATATATAATTGCCAGTCAGACCATAGACAGATTCAGGCCTTTTACCTGTAAGCCAACAAACAAGGCCAACAACATAAACACCTATGTCAAATCCCTCTCTCTTAGAATTTATGAAAGTATACTGCCCAACATCCTCCTTCTCTTCTCTTACTCCACCATCAGGAACTGTTCCAATTG
>CAUZEB010000212.1:0-2996 GCA_963578655.1 Dehalococcoidia bacterium
AGACCTTTGGAGACATGGTCAGAGAATACGAACGCACAACTTCGGAACCGGGGGTTGGGGGTTCGAATCCCTTCGGGCGCGCCACCACTTCTATACGTCTATGCAGGTGTTAAGAGCCTTCACGTACTCCATACTCTCCCTTCATTTTAACCTGTTTATTGGCATTTGTAATACCTTTTTGCAGATTACAGAGTGATATGAAGGGTTTCGAGTGGTTAACAATAGTAGATTTTTCAATGACTTCCTAGGAGACACCACGTTTTAGCAGCTCCTCACCTTCAATATTCCTGATCGTCCTGTGATTTAGTGTGAGTCCAAACCCTAATTCTTCCAACTATGGGATTAACGATTGATAATCTACAGCGGCAGAGATATATTTATAGGAATCATTACCAATCAGGAAACACCATGACACAATTATCGCAAACTAAAAATAATCGTCCTAATATAGAACTAGACTATGAAGTGATTGTAATAGGGGCCGGTATTGCGGGACTCTACCAATTATATAAAATGCGGGAACTTGGTGTGAAAGTTCGGTTATTTGATAGAGGGACAGGAGTAGGGGGCACATGGTATTGGAATCGTTATCCAGGTGCCAGATTTGATTCTGAAAGTTACAGCTACGCATATTCTTTCTCGCAGGAGCTCCTAGAGGAATGGAATTGGTCCGAACACTTCGCATCGCAGCCGGAGATCCTCAGGTACCTTCAACATGTAGCAGATAAATTTAACCTGTATGAGGACATCCAATTTTCGAGCGATGTTCAATCTGCTATATACAACGATAACAATCGACACTGGGAGATCACGTTACAAGATGGGAATATATACAGAAGCCGCTTTCTGATTACGGGAGTTGGTATCCTCTCTCAGCCCACCTTGCCTAGAATCGACGGAATAGAATCTTTTGAGGGACAATCTTTTCATACGTCTCGCTGGCCCCATACCCCTGTAGAGTTTGCAGGTAAACGAGTAGCCGTCATCGGCACTGGCGCCAGTGGCGTGCAAGTAATCCAAGAAGTATGTAAAGAAGCCGCTCATCTTACAGTGTTTCAGCGCCGTCCCAACTGGTGTGCTCCGCTTCACAACTCGAAGATAGACTCAGAAGAAATGAAAGTGATTAGATCTGAATATGACAAAATGTTTGAGCGCTGCAGCCAGACACTAGCTGGCTTTTTGCATACAGTCGACTCAAGGAATACTTTCGAAGTTTCAGATGAAGAAAGATATGCTTTTTGGGAACATCTATACGCCAGTAAAGGATTTGGCACATGGCAAGCCAATTTTAAAGATATGCTAATTGATCCTAAAGCTAACAAGGCTATGTCGGACTTTGTAGCTAATAAAATCCGAGAACGAGTTAATGACCCAGAGATAGCAGAGAAGCTGATTCCAAAAGATCACGGCTTTGGAACAAGGCGTCTTCCTCTAGAGACTAACTATTTTGAATCCTATAATCAGAACAATGTAGAACTCGTAGATATAACAGAGACTCCTATTAAGCTGATAACTCCTAAAGGCATCGCAACTACAGATAAAGAATTTAAGTTTGATCTAATAATTTACGCTACGGGATTTAACGCAATCTTAGGCAGTTACGACAGAGTAAATATTGTAGGCGTAAATGGACTCAAACTAAGAGACCAATGGAGACAAGAATTATCGACCTTTTTAGGACTTCAGGTTAATAACTTTCCCAATCTGTTCATGATCCTCGGACCACATGCCATGTTAGGAAATAATCCTCGAAGTATCGAATACAACGTAGAATGGATAACAAGTTTAATTAAGTATATGAGAGACAGGAAATTAACCCGAGCAGAGGCTACTACGGAAGCTGTTGCCAGTTGGTACAAATATGTTTTAGAACAGGGTGAAAACCTATTAGCCAATCAGGTAGATTCTTGGATGACAGGCGTAAACAGTAATCTGGATGGTCGCCAAAAACGGATAACAGTACGTTACAGCGGGAATCAACACTCCTTTCGCAAACGTTGTGATGAGGTTTCGGCAAGTGGTTATAAAGAACTGAATCTTAAATGAAAATAGCGGATCTCGTTTTGAAAAACCTTCACGCTTTGTCGTCGAGGTTAACGAAGCATGGTATCCATATTAATATGGTAGGCCTCTCCCTAATAGTTGATTATATCGTGAAGCGAGGTACCCTTGTGGTAGTTCTGACAGGTAATCTATGAGACCCAATTTACGCCCTTTCGAAGATTCTGGTTCAGTCATCTCGTGAGGTCAGGTAACTCCTTTTATATCCAGATTCCTACTAGTCGTGATGAATCTGGGCCATAGATCATCTTCAATACAGGACTAACACGCTATCAAAGTAGGTTTACAGCCTGGAATGAGTCTTACTTTGGGTAAGATGTCGAGAAAGCTAGTAACCTTTTCAATGACAGTAGAACATCCTATAGCAAAGGCAGATACGAAACCTGAACAAGAACGTGAGGAGAGATGATGACAACTTCAGTAAAGAAACGTATTGTCAACAATCGCCGTCGTGGCAAACAGTATGAGAGACAGGCGGCTTTATTAGTCGGAGGTCGGCGCAATTTAGACAAAGGTCGGCCTCATACAGATGTCGAGACAGACATGCACGTCTACGAAATTAAATCCACTACCTCAACAATGCCGTCATGGATTGATACTGCGTTGCGTCAATGTGAATTAGCTGCCCTAGAAAGTAACAAATCCGTCGGAGGTATCATCAAGGTTTTTACTGGTGGAACGGGTAAAAAGGCTCGTTATATAAAGATTCAAGAATTATCATCTGAATCACTAAGTACGAAGGTAGATTCAGGATCAGGAGTCCAACACGTTGAAGGGTAGGGGTAGATATAAGCTAAATAAAATGTGGATACGTTAACGGGAAACAAATCGCTAACGCACCCACTTTCACACAAACCTAAAGATGGGCTCAATTCTGAAGCTCGAGTAAAGCCGCAGAAAACACCAATAGACCTGCGATTCTATTATCGCAGGTC
>CAUZEB010000213.1:0-2972 GCA_963578655.1 Dehalococcoidia bacterium
GGCGGTTGCATTAACATTCCAACTCTGAACGGCACCCGGCGTCGGTTCCATTTTTTGGTTCCAAGCGAAGAGTTGTTCAAATATATGCTGATTAGCAGTGGCAGCCGTTACGTACGCTGCAGAAAAGTCAGGATCTAAAGTCTTAATGCTTGCCTGACCAGTGATCAATAATCTTCCGCCATAAATACCCTCATCTGCCGTGGTTCCTTCTTCAGGCGCTACGGTAGTAATGATCTGCTTCACATTAACCACAGTCTGCACGACTTTTTTCTCGACTTCTCGCTCAACAATTACTTCCTTAATGACATCTTTCTCGACCACTATTTCCTTCTCTATAATTATAGGTGCGGGAGCTTCAGCGGTCTTACCACAAGCCGCCACTAGGACAGCAACCATCGCCGCCAAAAACAAAGAAATAACTATTCTATTCATCCATCCTCTCCTTAAAATCTCGGGGATTAGAGCACCACCTCAGGGCAGGGCCTACGTCCATTGGATACACCACACCCTCTCAAACATGGAGCCTACGTACTTTATCATCGTCATTCAATCCCTGTCAACACTTCAAATGTGTGAGAATTTGGAGCTATTCCAACGTATTACACTATACTCAAAACCTACCGTCCTCGAATAGTCTCAAAATGAAGGTCTGTTGATACACCATCTGTCGGCAACCATCCTTCTAAATTCGAACTCACAGCATATGTGTCGTGCGACCATAATACAGGGATAGCCCAAAAGTCGTTATACATTTCTCGATTCAATTTTTTAAGCAACGCTTCTCTATCGGACGTCTCTAGGCTTCCATTAATCTCTGAAAAGATCCTGTTGCCCTTCTCTATATCAGGATAAGCCAATATGGCGCCCTCAGCGTCAGTCATGTATCTCCTCATTTGATCTAAAACCCCTCTGGGTCGAACTGGGGCTGCACCCTGAAACATAGATATAATGTTAGAATCATCAAACCACTGTGGTCTAGATTGCATCTTAGCAGCTAATGAAAGCCAGTCAATTTCAATAACATCAACCTGTAAACCGATTCGTCTCCAATCGTCTGCTATCATTTCATTGATCTGGGGTAATTTCATCAATCCATATGCCGGTAACGAATACAACTGAATAGTCTCGCCGTCGTAGCCTATTCCATCTAAAAGGCGCTTGGCGATCTCAGGCTCATAGGGATAGGCTTCAAGTCCGGAATCATATCCGGGCGTGAATGGGCGAAATAATGCTGACCCTCTTGCCACAGTCGCCGACTCTGCTGGATATATCGTTGAAACATTCAACGCAAGGTCTGTTCCATATATAAGTGCTTTACGGAAATCCAGCTCAGAGGTTAGAAAAGACGGATCATAACTCATTAGGAATCTTATCGTAGTACTGACAATATTCTGTGGGCCATTTATCTGGAATCCTTGATCCTTTAATTTCTCGACACTACTGGGGCCAATTGGAACGATATCAACGACTGCAGATTTCAACATCGCGATCCTGGAATCTTCTTCAGGCACCTGATGCAATTCCAGGACATGAATCTCTGGAACTCTTTTATGATTCCAATAATTGAGATTTCTTTCAAATTGAGCCGATTCTCCTTTTAAATGACTTGTGAACTTCCAAGGTCCGCTTCCCAACGGCTCTTTGTTAAAACTAACTGTTCCTACTGTCTCAAAGTGGTGTTTAGGTAATAAGGGCATATCGCCTTCTAATGGGCCAAATCTCGCAATGAACACGATATCAGGTACATTTAATCTAATCCTTACAGAGAGATTGTCTATCAATTCCACCTCATTTAAATCTCTCTTTAACCCTGGACATCCGGCGCAGGACGATTCTTCTCGCAAGTAGTGTTCAACACTGAATTGAATGTCTTTCGACGTTACTCTTTTCCCGTCATGCCACCTCATATCTTTTCTTAAGACAAGTTCAAATACCTTGCCATTACTTTTACTTTCCCATTTAGATAACGCGCCCAGATGAATATCCTGTCGTCCATCGGAGCCAATGCCGAACATATAATCGAACATGTGCGAATGAAGATACAGACCTGTGAAAGAGTCCATCGATGGATCGAAGACTTCGGCACCGAAAGTCTCCAAGACAACACGCAAACTGTGTGGCCCTCTATCTCCTATAAACATCCTTGTACCGAAGAACACACCAACGGCGGTAACTACAACTATAACTAATGTCGTCACCACTAGAAACGCATAAGAATTTATATATTTCTGCCATGAAGTAAATGCCTTTACCATCAATACAATCTCCATCTCTGTGGGTGAACGTGAAAAGGCCCAAACTTTAACCACATTCTATTACAAGAAGTGTTCATTTATTCTCAAGAAAGTTAATTGAGATATTTATCTGTCAATGCGAGTTAACGCATTATCTTCAAGATTCGCTACCCAGACAGACTGACCATCAAACACCAGATCATATGGACCTCTAAGCATCTCGAACCTACCAAGAATAGTACCATTTAAACTCATTCGTATCAGCTCAGCGTTTAAATACATAGTAACCCATATGTGCCGTCCGTCGAACATTATACTCATAGGCCAACCACCCACGGGATATTCTCCTATTATTTCACCTGTAGACACAACTTTCTTTTGACCATTAGCAACCCAAATATTATTTCCATCAAATGTTATTCCTGCAGGACCACCAGACCACGAGTTGGACCAGGGACCAAGATCATGGGGGATATATTTAGTTATCGTGAAAGCACCTATCAAATTACCATTGCGATCAATTTTATGAATGTCTTCGACCCCTATACTTGCAACCCACACGGCTTCACCATCCCATGCCAAAGCCCATGGCGATGGATGAGATCCTGGTATAGGTATTGATTTGACAACCTCACCATCTAAGTTGAGTTTAGTTATATTATTTCCCCACGAGGCTGCAACCCAGATAAATTCCCCATCAAATAGCAATCCAGATGGAGCGGTTCTCCCTGTTCCTAT
>CAUZEB010000214.1:0-2956 GCA_963578655.1 Dehalococcoidia bacterium
AAGATGCAAAGACTGTGAAAGCTGATCAAACGATTCTACACGATAAAGATCATCCCTCCCATATAATCCTGCCTGTTATCGATTAAAGGACATCTACCTGTATCTTAATTTGAGAGGAATAGCTGAATATGAAGCGTGCCGTGATAACCAATCCTTTAGAAATTTCAATAGAGGAGGTAGAGGAACCACAACCTGAACCTAATGAAATTCTTATAAAAACGCTTATAACAGGAATTAGCGCTGGTACCGAGATGAATTTGTATACCGGAACTAATCCAGATTTGGTGAGACGTCGCTGGGGAGCTAACTACGTGTATCCTATGGTCCCAGGTTATGAGGCTGTGGGGTCAGTGGTCGAATGTGGTGCAGAAGTGGATCAATTTAAACCGGGTGACAGGGTAATTGGATCAGGCCAGCATGCAGAATATTCAGTAATTGAGCAAGCAAGAGCAGTAAAAATTCCAGACAACTTGAGTAATGAACTGGCATCTCTTGCGATAGTCGGCCGAGTGGCTATGCATGGCATAAGGCGGGCTGAAATAGAATATGGTGATAATGTCGCTATAGTGGGATTGGGTCTTATGGGGCAATTGGCTATGCAACACGCCAAATTAGCTGGAGCCGGCAAAGTTATAGCTGTTGAAATCGATCCGTGGAGACTTGAAATTGCAGAGAAACTTGGAGCTGACCACTGTGTCAATCCTGACTATGTTGATGTTGTAGACACTGTTAATTTATTTACCGATATTGGAGCGGATGTAGTCATAGAAACTGCGGGTGTATCTGCTGCAGTTCCGTTATCTTTTTCGATCGCTCGTGATAGAGGTAGAATCGTTACAGTTGGTTGGCATCTGAAGCCCATTCCTTTAGATTTGGCCGAAGATCTTCTTTATAAAGAGTTAGATCTAAGGCCATCTCGTGGGGGTGGGCAAAGGGATGATATTCCGCCCAATATTATGCGTTGGAACGGTAGGCGTAATCTTGAATTCATGCTCTCTTTATTAGAAACAGGGAAAATAAACGCTAAGAGTTTACTCACTCACATTATACCGGCTACTGATATTAGTCATGCATATGAGCTCATTAGATTACGTTCAGAGCCGTCCTTACACGTAATTCTAAATTGGTCTGACGAATAAATTTACATTAGACCTTCGGCTCTCACCGCCATAAAAGCTTTCTTGAAGGCCTCTATCACATTAGAAACATCTTCCTCTGTATGAGAGGCTGATATATGGAACTGATGAACTCCAGGAACAACAACACCATTGTTTAAAAGATGCATGAAAAATGACTCATCGGCTTCTTTCATTGAATCGTCAATGTCCCTGGAGCTTTCTATTGGGCCTCCTTTTTGAATCCTGAGATAGAAAACAGAGAGTCCACTTAGTAACTGAGCAGGTAATTCCTGTATTTGACAAAAATCATTGATTTCGTTAGCTATTCTGTTGCTTTGATCTGCGAGATGTTTGTATATTTCGGGATTATCCCTTAAATGAGTAACGGCCGCATATCCAGCTGCCATTGCTAAGGGATTCCCATTGAATGTTCCAGCAGCAAATATCCCTGGGAGCCCGATTCCTTCGTTGGTATATGCTTCAGGATCGTTGGCCCCTCTGGAGAATACTTCCATAATGTTTTTGTTGCCTGCAATTGCTCCCAGCGGCATACCACCACCAAGGACCTTACCATAGGTTGCGATATCAGGTGTAATACCAAAAAATTCTTGTGCGCCACCGTAACATAATCTAAACCCAGTAATTACTTCATCAAACATAAATAATACATTTGCCTCCCTACAGACCTCCCTCAATTCTCTTAACCAGTCTGCATGATTCAAACGAGGGTTCGAACTCTGTACAGGTTCTATCATTACCAGGGCGAGTTCATCTTTATTTTCACGAATGATATCAAAAGCTTTCTCGCTTCTAAATGGTAGCATCATTACAGTACTAAGGGTTTCTTCAGGAATCCCAAAACCCATTGGGCTAAATGATGGTGAATCGATAGGACTATCTCCTTTTACTCTCACGAGAGCATAATCATGTGCGCCATGATAAGAACCATCAAATACGGCTATCTTCTTTTTACCCGAATATGCACGAGCAGCACGAATAGCATACATAGTAGCTTCGGTGCCTGAATTACAGAAAACTACTTTCTCCGCGCATGGTGAGGCTTCCACTAATAGACGAGCGAGTGGTTCTTGATAGGGATTATGCAGTGCATATTGCAGTCCTCTATCGGCTGCCTTTTTTACGGCATTAACTACTGTGGGGTGAGCATGCCCTAATATATGTGGCCCGAAACCCATCGTCAAATCAATATATTCGTTTCCATCTACGTCAGTGATTCTTGATCCATCAGCTTCTTTAACATATATAGGGTGAGGGATAGATAAGGTTCCAGTGACCAGTTGGCCTAATACTTCAGAATCTTTTTCATATGCCTTCTTGGAGTTGGATGTCTTTAGTTCGATCTCAGATCTAACGTCTCTCATATCAAGCCTTCCTAATTTCTTAGATGATGATTATTGTTTCAATAGTATCATTTCTAATAGTTGCAGACTATTTATTGGTTTTAAGTGTATCCATTCCATAGTCGAACTTGCTAGAAGTATAACTCGCCTTTATACTGGTGACCTGGAGCACAAACTAGCAGCACAACCACGATCCAGCGGTACTATGTGTTCTCATGAGTTGATTACAAAGGAGAGCTAAGTGGTCGACAGATATGATACTAAATCTATCAGGAATAGCGCTCTGCAATACCAATGGGTCCAAAACAAGGATTGGACTCAGATGGCAGAAGAAGGCGATCCTCCAGTAATTATAGAAGGTAACGGCATAAAAGTTACTGATTCAGATGGGAAGGAATGGATAGATGTTAGTACTGGATACTCTTCTATCCATGTAGGATATGGTCGTAAAGAGCTAGCGTATGCAGCTTATGAACA
>CAUZEB010000215.1:0-2883 GCA_963578655.1 Dehalococcoidia bacterium
TCCTCCAAAATTTAGTGGGGATGACATTGATTTGGCGAGCATCTCCAACTCATCAAATGGAACATCAATCTTAGAGTGAATCAATTCAGCTTTCTTTGACTTCACTATTTCTCTTAATATATTAGGTCTGTTCGTCTTCGCCACTATAAATATCCTTTAGATACAGGTTAATCTAATCTCTGTGTCATTTCTATAAATGAGTCAAGTACCCTAATTGCTTTCTTACTCGTTATTGACTCAATGGCCAATCCTAATCCATCCTTTAATGTAGTCACAGCATCAGCAGCTAATAATGCAGCCGACGCATTCAGTAATACAATATCTCGGCTGGGTCCTCCTTTACCTTCCAGGACACTTCTCAAAACACTAGCACTCTCCATAGGATTGCTAACTCTTATGCTATCCCTTGAATTTCGCTTTATTCCAAAATCTTCCGGGGACATAGTGAACTTAGACAAAATTCCTTCTTTCATTTGCCAACAGTGAGTTGTATCGCTCAATGTTATTTCATCCATGCCATCCATACCGTGGACTACCAGAGCATGACGTGTTCCCAATCTGTTTAATACTTCAGCCATTCGTTCAGCCATAGTTATGTCTGCCACACCCATCAAATAACAATTAGCGTTTGCCGGATTTGTTAGAGGACCCAGGATATTAAAAACATTTCTAATTCCAATTTCTTTTCTAGGCCCAGCAGCATATCGCATAGATGGATGATATCGCTGAGCAAACATGAAACCAAAACCGACGGAATCTATACAATTCTCAACGCTCTTGGGACTTAAATCAATTTTAACACCTAGTGCCTCCAATACATCTGCACTTCCACAGGCCCCAGACATGGCACGATTACCATGTTTGGCGACTTTGATTCCTGCTCCTGCGACCACAAATCCCGTCGTTGTCGAAATATTGAAACTACCAGACGAATCACCACCGGTTCCAACCGAATCCAGAATTGTGCCGCTCACATCAACCTTCAATGATTTGTCTCTCATTACTTGAGCCATACCCGCGATTTCGTCTACGGTCTCACCTTTGACTCGTAATGCCGTAACAAAGGATCCAAATTGTGCATCCGTTGCCTCACCCTCCATGATCTCATTCATCACTTTAATAGCGACATCCTGAGTTAATGAATTACCATCCACCAGCATTTCAATAGCTTCTCTAATCATATAATTCTCCAATTTCCTTACATATCTAGGAAGTTCTTCAATAAGTCATGACCAATTTTCGTCATTATTGATTCAGGGTGAAATTGTATGCCTTCGACGGGATAAACCTTATGTCTTACACCCATTACTATATTTGATTCCGTCTCGGCGGTCACTTCTAATTCGTCGGGTAAGTCATCCTTAAATATGGCTAGTGAATGGTATCTGATGGCTTCAAATGGATTCGGTAATCCTTGAAAAACACCCTTGCCATCGTGATGGATTTGGGACATTTTGCCGTGCATTATCTCACTTATTTTACCGACTGTCCCTCCGAATGCTTTGCCTATACACTGATTACCTAAGCAAACTCCCAGAATTGGTACCGTTTCCCCGAAATAAGTAACAACTTGAGTGGATATACCAGCCTTCTCTGGTGTGCAAGGCCCTGGCGAAATTACAATCTTATCCGGATTTAAATCTGCGATGTGCTCTAGTGTAACCTGATCGTTACGAACAACCTTTACCTCCGATCCTAATTCACATAAATACTGATATAGGTTATAAGTGAAGCTATCATAGTTATCCAGCAAGAGAATCATTTACAACTCCCAATTCTGTGTGTCATATACTCGCTTTAATTATGTGTTTGTCGATTTTCTTAAGGTATTGGCTCTATTAAAAGGGAAGATACGTCAAATTACTTTTTCCTTCTAATCACTTTCAGCTTCTTCAATGGCTCGTAAAAGAGCTCCGGCTTTATGTAACGTTTCCTCGTACTCCATCTGCGGCTCACTGTCAAAAACTATTCCGCCTCCTGCCTGCGCATAGGCTACTCCATTCTTAATAACCAAAGTCCTTATAGCGATAGCTGTATCCATATTCCCTGAATAGTCGAAGTATCCTACAGCTCCGGCATAGACGCCTCTCTTAGAAGGCTCTAATTCAGCAATTATTTCCATTGCTCGTATCTTTGGAGCTCCTGAAACTGTACCCGCTGGGAAGCATGCTCTTAAAGCGTCGTAATTGTTAAGTTCATCTCTCAATTCTCCGCATACACTAGACACCAGGTGCATAACATGAGAATATCGCTCAACATCCATTAAATTTGTCACTCTAACCGTACCTGGTAGGCTAACTTTTCCTATGTCGTTACGCCCTAGGTCTACCAACATAATGTGTTCCGCCCTTTCCTTCTCTGAAGTCCTCAATTCTTTTTCATAATTGGCATCCTCTTCCGGAGTATGACCTCTTGGTCGTGTGCCAGCTATCGGGTTTGTCGTCACAATCCCACTCTCTACTTGGACTAACATTTCAGGTGATGCACCAACAATTTGGAAATCTTCCAAATCAAGATAATACATATACGGAGATGGGTTTATTGCTCGCAGAGCCCTGTAAATCTCGAAAGGTTCCGCCAAAGTTGGTCGGGCAAGTCTTTGTGACGGGACCGTTTGTATAACATCACCTTCAACAATATATCGTTTTATCTTGTTAACCATTTCCTTAAATTCATTTTTAGTAAGATTGGATTCAATCTTACTATTTGGTATTTGATTTATCCGGCCGGTATTAGTATTGAATTGTAATGGTATATCCAGGCGTCCCACCAAATCATCTATTTTCTTGATGGCACTAGCATATGCAGATTCAATTCCATCGCCATCGTCTTCATTATCTGTAATAACATGACTAACTACACGTATTTTATGACGTAGATGAT
>CAUZEB010000216.1:0-2830 GCA_963578655.1 Dehalococcoidia bacterium
GAAGGGTGTGACCTTTCAATATAATCATAATGTCTATCCTACCGTCACCAGGACTAACGTAGCTAGTCTTGTCACTGGGCGCAATCCTGGAGCCCATGGGCTGATTGGAAATACTTTAGTAATGAGGGACTTCGACCCTTCCCGTTTGATACACGCTTTATATGACCAACTATCAAGAGTGGCTCTAAAGACGAATGTTCTTTTGGTTCCTACTTTAGCAGATATTCTCCATAAGAATGGAATGGAATATATCGCTCTGGGTGTCGGGACATCGGGTAACGCATATCTACATAACCCGAATATCGAGATTGGTGGTGGAGCTACAATTCATCCGGAATTTTGTCTGCCTTATAACCTTCATGGCTACATTGAAAAGGAATATGGCCCATGGCCTAAGGGCGGTTTCACGGATATAAAGAAGATATATCATGGCGTGGATATAATGATTGATTATGTGCTAAATCAGAGGAATCCCGAGGTAGCCCTTATCTGGTTTTCGGAGCCGGACCACACTCAACATCTGGTTGGAGTTGGTGCTAAGGAAAGTATTAACGTTCTTAGCAAAGTTGATGAACAGTTAGGTAAGCTATTACAATGGATTGAGAGGAATGAAAGAGATGGAGACACGGACGTTATAGTACTTTCCGATCATGGTTACTCTACGATAAGCAAAGTGATCACAGTTGAAGATATTGCAAGAGAGTTAACCAGAACAATGCCTCGACTTTCCAGAGATTTGATTATGGCCCCTAATGGCGGATCAATCTTGTTTTATATAAATGATAGACACGATAATTCTGTAGACAAGTTGGCCGGTTGGTTAATGAAACAACCTTGGTGTGGTTCCATTATAGTTTCTGATTCTGCCGGCCAGCTAGATGGAACCTTGCCCGCTTCACTTATAGGATTAGAGGGTCCCAGAACTCCTGAATTGATTATGTCGTTCAAATGGGATAGTTTGGCGAATGATGAAGGGATCCCTGGGCGCGTTTATTCGACAGGACTGTCTGTCGGGCAAGGGCAACACGGCTCAATGAGTCTCCATGAAACAAACAACGTACTGATAGCGAACGGACCTAGCTTCAAGAAATCACTGAAATTGAGCAGCCCCTCGGGCAACATTGATGTTGCACCAACTGTATTAGAAATATTGGGAATTAACCATGATTTTAACATGGACGGGCGTGTCCTATTCGAAGCCCTTGAGAGTCACCAATGTGATATTCAGTGGTTGAACGAATCATATTTCGCAAACCGTGACATGCAGGGTTTGCATTACAGCCAAGAAATCAAAATGTCTAGAGTTCATGCCACTTGTTATCTGGATCAAGGTCAAGGATTTCATAATTAGGCACTACATTTTCTTATGAGATCTGTCATATAATTAAAAATCTCACTTAAATATCGTTCTCGGAGAGGAGTTATTGGAATCATCTATATTCTCTAGATTAGTTCCGTTAAGAATAGTTCTAATCACGGCAATCGTTGCTGCCGTAATTATGGGTGATTCTATGCTGTATAATGTGCTCCCAGCACAAACAGCCGCTTTCGGTATATCTGTGGCCTCAGTGGGCATTTTACTTAGCGCCAATAGAATTGTTAGATTGATTTCTAATTCTGTTGCCCCTTTCATAATCCAACGTTTCGGCATCTATATACCTTTATATATCTGTGTGGTCGTATCAATCGGAACCACGATCACATACGGAAGTACAGATATATTTTTGGTTCTACTCATATCGAGGTTGATGTGGGGAATTTGCTATTCGATCTTTAGGCTTGTTGGTTTCATTACCGTCCTTGAAAATAGTTATGACGATATTAGAGGGAGATGTATGGGAGTATTGGATGGTGGAGGTAGAAGTGGTGGAGTAATAGGTGTGCTATTTGGCGGACTCTTATTCGATTTATACGGTAGAGGGACGAGTTTTTTTGTTATAGGAATGTTGGGTGCATTAGGTTTACCTTTGGTGTACTTATTAAGTAGGACTGTTTCAAATTTAGAAACAATGGAAGGAACACAGAGTCAGGAACCGATGAGATCTAATGAGACGAATAACGAGTTGTATGGACTTGAGCAACGTTCCTGGCACGTCAAATTTGTCGAAATTCTGATAGCCTATACTCCTGAATTAAACAAATGGGACCAGTTTAAGATATTGGTTTGTAATACTACATACTTTACCTATCATATGGTCATGAATGGAGTATTGGTTTCCACCATTGGATTATTCATGTTTCAGAGGTTAGGAGAGGGTTGGCTTTTCATAGGTATATTTTTTGGAATTGCGACAGTAAACGGCATGATACTGGGTCTGAGATGGATTTCAGGTCTTTCAGCCCCATTTTTAGGATATATTGGCGATAAAGTTGGTAGGGAAAAGATTTTGATAGTATCCACGCCCCTTTGCATAATTTCTCTTCTTTTACTGGCGTTACCAATACCAACTTGGATATCGATTATTTGGCTTCCTTTAGCATTTTTAGCAACTATCGCTGCATCCACAAGCCTAGATGCCATGGTGGGAGGATTAGCTCCTGTTAACAGACGTGCAAATGTGATGAGTAGGTATGCTACGTGGCAAGACCTTGGATCGGCCATTGGCCCTATAGTTGCTTTCAGTATATTAACGTTTACCTCACTATCTACAATATATTTCTTGGGAGCTTCTTTACTGTCGGTTGCAATTATAATGCTGGTCCTTGTTAACAGAATCGCTGAACCCAGTCATAGAGGCTTGAGGAGAGATTGATATTCCGTCTCATTATTTACAACTATGGCTGGATTGATTATAGGTTAAACTAAGTTATCCAATGAGTGAAATGGAAG
>CAUZEB010000217.1:0-2827 GCA_963578655.1 Dehalococcoidia bacterium
CCCAAAGAGGATATCAATTCTGCCGATAGTGGAGAGCCTAAAGAAACTTCAGCTCCTATAGCAGCATTTCCTTTCATCATTTTACGTTTGGTCATATTTACATACATATTGATATGGCTCCTTCATTATAAATTGATGTAAAAGCCTGTTTCTTGAGAGAATCATTGTACCTTCATAGATTGCGAATTTTTTAACATTCTCATGAAAGAATATCAGAGATTCTATACGAAAAGTAAAATATTCGATGACAATTTGCTTCAGGAGGCTCAATAAATTAGAATGACCTCACCAAGTGATTATACCTCTAGGAGCACTGCTATGAGACTGGCTTTACAGTACGAAATGCAAAGACCTTCTTTAGACGATCACCTCGTCTTAACTGAGACATTGGAACAATGCGTACTAGCCGACGAAGTAGGTTTCGATTATCTTTGGTTTGTCGAACATCATTTTTTGACTGGATTTTCAGCATCACCATGCCCGGACCTCATATACGCAGCTCTTAGCCAACGAACCAAGAGAATACGCTTAGGGCTTGGCGTAGTTATACTCCCATACCATCATCCTAATCGGGTCGCGGAAAGAGTAGCCATGCTGGACCATTTGTCTGAAGGAAGAGTTGATTTCGGTACAGGACGCTCCGCACCCTATGAACTAACAGGTATGGGAATTGACCCGAGAGATAGCAGGGAAATGTGGGAGGAATCCCTAACAATAGTGCCAAAAATATGGTCTTCAGATTGGTTTGAATATGAAGGTAAATATTGGCAGATACCTAGCCGTCAGATATTGCCCAAACCATACCAAGATCCACATCCCCCTATATGGGTGGCTGCACTACAGCCTGCTACATATGATATAGCAGCAGAAAAAGGCATCGGCGTACTAGCCTTCGGGTCTAGTGCACCCGAATCCCTAGCACCATATGTAAAGAGATATAAAGATAAAGTTAAGAATGCTAATCCAGTCGGAGGGTTCATAAACGGACAGTGGGCTAGTTCAACACTGGGTATTTGTTTAGAAAATAATAAAGAAGCCAGAGATCTGGGAACCCGCTCACTAAAGAATTTCTTTGGTCCGGATAGACCTTATGTAAAGGATCAGAAAGATATTTACAAACGCCTCTTGGAAAATTGGGGAGGAGTCCCTGATCACCTCAAACAGAACTTTTCCCGATTTGTAGATGTAGAAAGTGGAGAAGAAGATTCTGGAAACGTTTTAGATTTCTCTGGAGGCTCTGCAATCGCTCACAAGGTCTGGGAAGGTCTCGATGCTGACACACTATGTGATAGAGGAGTGGTGATAGCAGGTGATCCCGACAGCTGCATTGAAGCCCTTAAAAAACACGAGGAAAGCGGCATAGACCAGATGATGATTATGATGCAAACAGAGACAATCCCACACGAAAAAGTTATGAAGTCCATTGAATTATTTGGAAAATATGTGATACCCGAATTCAATAATAACTAAAGGATATCATGGACATTGGTAACCAGGTCCTAGGATAAAAAGAATCTCACACTGTTAGGATTCTCTGATATATGCAACTCACTCAAGACATGAGACAAAGGAATTACAATTAATGACGGACGTTAAAGAGTCTTCCAGCATCAGTGGATCCAACTATGAACAGGGAGATTTAATAAGGCCTCCAGTTACTCGCCCAGTTATTTATGCCACGCGAGGCATCATATCTAGTGGTCATTATTTAACTTCTATGGCAGGCATGCGGATTTTATTAAATGGAGGAAACGCCTTTGATGCCTTAGTTGCATCTACATTCGCTGCAGCGGTGGTTGAACCAATTGCATCGTACTCATTGGCAGCGGAATGTGTTTTTATGCTATACAACGAGGCAAGTGATGAATTACTTTCTTTAAGCGGCCAAGGCGGTGCACCAAGTAAAGCAACCCTGGAATACTATAGATCCCTCGGATTAAATGATATACCTACAGGGCCTGGAGATAAAGCGCACCTGGCGTTCACTATACCAGGGGTAGTGCACTCGCTGATTTCCCTTCTAATTCGATATGGTACAAAGAGTCTAAGTGAAATCCTGTCCCCTTCTCTACAATATGCAGAAAAGGGAATACCAAATTATGAATACATGATTGAAAGATTAAGACCATCTTCCACTAAAGAGCAATTTACAATATATCCTCCAGGTGGAAATGAAATATTTTTTACGAAGGGAAACATACCTAAACCCGGGTCCATACTTATCCAATCGAATCTCGCCAAAACATTGCGTAAGATGGTCAATGCAGAGAGTTCCAGCCTAGGCAATCGGTCCGATAGATTACGTGCGTCCATGGATGTGTTTTACAAAGGATCAGTCGCTAAGTCGATATCTGATTGTTCTAGAAAAGTTGGAGGCCTATTACATAGAGATGACTTAGCCAATTATTCATCAAAATTTGAGGAACCACTTGGTGTCGACTTTATGGGATATAAGATTTATGGTCAATCCACATGGACCCAAGGACCAATTCTCATGCAAACACTCAATATACTTGAGAATTTTGATCTGCGATTTATGGGACATAACACGCCTGAGTATATTCACACTGTGGTGGAAGCACTTAAATTATCGTTGGCGGATAGAGAAGCATTCTACGGTGACCCGGATTTTTCAACTATCCCAATAGACGGACTTCTTTCAAAGGACTATGCTCGCTCTCGCTCTCGACTAATACGTCCAAATCACGCTGCTCAGAAGCTACCAGATCCGGGAGATCCATGGAAATATTCAGCTCACAATGATGTTGGGTTGGCACAGAACAGGCCTTTAATACGAAACGATCCTAAAATCGAATCGGAAGAGGAC
>CAUZEB010000218.1:0-2823 GCA_963578655.1 Dehalococcoidia bacterium
TTATGCAATCAGGGATTCATTCTACGGTAGCTGGAGTAGCTGTTGCGGCAACGATACCATTGAATGTACGTTTGGACTTGCAACAGTTTGTTATAAAGATTAAAGGACTCATTAGCCAATTTGAACGGCAGGGCGATACAGGATCTAGAGTATTAACTACCCCTCATCAAAAGGAAATACTCGAAGAGTTAGAAAGAGCTTCCAAGGATGTGGAATCTCCCTTACAACGTTTGGAGCATAGCATCCATCCGTGGGTGGCGTTCGGAATTATGCCCCTATTCGCGTTAGCAAATGCTGGCGTCGTTCTAGATAGTAGGCTCACCCAGATTATATTTGAACCTGTTGCGTTCGGAATTATTTTAGGGTTGATTGTTGGGAAGCCCGTAGGAATTTTTCTATTCACGTGGCTATCTATTAGACTTGGGATTGGGCGTATGGCTGAAGATATAGGGTGGTTGCATATAGTGGGAGTCTCGTTACTAGGTGGTGTGGGCTTCACAATGTCTTTATTTATAGCAGACTTGGCATTTATCTCCCCTGAGTATTCTAATCAAGCTAAAACCGCGATTCTTTTGGCGTCTCTTGTTGTTGGATTATCTGGATATCTTTTGATAAAACTCTTTAACTCAAATATTAATAGATCCTAGTATAATTCAGATAGCTATAAAATTAACTTTCTTTAATTTGAGCCGGGAATCTTTTCAACGGATAAATTTGATGGAATCATATTAACTGTATATTTTTATACTAAGAGGATTATTGATGAATGATTCCCCATTTTGTTATCAAACGATTGCAGAATTAATATGTGGATACAAAGCGAATTTGTTCTCTCCAGTTGAAGTTATAGAATCCCATTTGGAAAGAATTCAGGATCTTAATAATCATCTTGGGGCTTTTATTAATGTGTCTGAAGACCAATCCATAGCACTGGCAAAAATTGCCGAAAAGAAATTTCTGCGTAACGAATATACCGGTAAGTTAGAAGGGATTCCTATTGGACTTAAAGACTTGATTGATACATATGATTTGCCTACAACCTGGGGGGCGAGTTTTCGTAGAAATACCTTTGCTAGCGATGATGCTTACTTGGTAAAACAGCTGCGGAAACATGGTGCGATCATAATTGGAAAGCACAATCTTCTGGAATTCGCTATGGGCGGTATAGATTACAACCCACACTATGGAGCCACACGTAACCCTTGGAACATGGAGCATTTTTCAGGTGGTAGTAGTAGTGGCACTGGAGCAGCCGTCGCAGCCGGGATGAGTACGGCCGGTATTGGAACAGACACAGGGGGTTCCATTAGACATCCATCTTCGCATTGCGGTATCACAGGACTACGTCCAACCCATGGGCTAATAAGTGCACAAGGCGTTTTACCGCTTGGGAAGACAGCAGACAGTGTTGGCCCTATGACACGTACAGTGGCGGACATAGGAATAATGTTAGAAGCTATGTTGGATTCAGATCTAGGAGGTTGTGACTATACTTCAGCTCTTGACCTAACAGACCTAGAAGAAATTCGTATTGGAATAGATCCCTGTTGGATAGAAGGAGTATCGCATAAAGAGGTCCTTTTCTTATTTAGAAAGGCAATAGAAGTTTTTCGTAATAGTGGAGCTGTCATTATAGATATAAAAATCCCTGAACCTAAAGACCTCGGATTCCTATATAGAGATATAGTGAATTATGAAGCCTATCGTTATCACAGAACTATTTTTGAGGCGAGTGGGTCTTCCTACGGACCTGAAGCATGCAGGCGTATGGAATCAGGGCGCTCAGTAACAGACGTTGAATATAATGCTGCCTTAATTAAGAAACAGGAACTTACATTAGCGGCGTCTGATATTTTTAGCCGCATAGATGTAATGATATCTCCTACACAAGTGCAGACAGCACCAAAATTCCAAGAGAGAAGTACGGAAACAAATCTATGTTCGACCGAATCACGAACTGAATTTTCTTCATCTATGGGTGCATTTTTAGGATTCGCTAGTTTCACAGGTTTTCCTGGACTGACGATACCGATGGGATTTGACTCTTTGAGGTTACCTGCAGGATTACAAATTGTTGGACCTGCTTTCGGTGAGAAGACCTGTCTCCAGGTTGGGCATTGTTATCAAATGGCTACGAATTGGCATGAGCACCATCCAGATATTGCCTTCAAGTCGGCATGAAAACATCTAAAAGTTCTTGTTATTTCGTTCTCGGTCTCTGAGTTCGTTACGGCGAATTTTACCACTTATTGTTTTTGGCAATTCCTTTAAGAACTCTATTTCTCTAGGATATTTATAAGGGGCAGTAACCGATTTAACATAATTTTGTAACTCAACTACTAATGAATCTGAAGGATGATGATTGGGTGTTGTCACAATGAATGCTTTAACAATTTCACCACGTACAGGGTCCGGGCTAGCGACTACTGCAGCCTCAGCAACAGCTTCATGCTCAGTTAATGCCGATTCTACTTCAAACGGGCCTATTCTATATGACGCGCTTATTATAACGTCATCACTACGGCCGACGAACCAGAAATAACCATCGCTGTCTCTCGATGCTCTATCGCCTGTGTAGTACCAATCCCCTCTGAATGAATTAGCCGTCGCATCAGGATTTTGCCAATACTCTGTGAATAATCCGACGGGTCTATTCGGACTGACTCGGATGGCAACTTCACCCTCCAATCCTGTAGATAGCTCTTCTCCATTCTCATTGATTATTGCCATATTGAAGCCTGGGGCTGCGACGCCCATAGAACCTGGCTTATATTTCATTCCTGGAAACATTGCAACGCATAACACACTTTCAGTTTGCCCATA
>CAUZEB010000219.1:0-2814 GCA_963578655.1 Dehalococcoidia bacterium
GGGTTTGTCTAGGTAACCAACCCAAGTCAGCAACTTCTCTAGTTGCCCCAATAGATGCGTTTAAAACGTTAGCTAGTTTCCTGATAATTTCTAAATTCTGTACGTTCCCTATTCCTTTACCGACACCTATTATAATCCTAGCGTTTTCTAAACTAGAATTTAAAACGATTTTGTCCGGAAATTGCTGGATAATCTCTACTCTAGAATTCTTACGTGTGGAACTAGACTTAATATTTTGTAGTTGTGGTTTGATCGACCAATCAGGAGTGACTTTTGTAAAAACTCCCGGACGTATGGTCACCATTTGCGGTAACGTTTTTGAAATAATTGGAGCTACCACATTTCCACCGAATGCTGGTTTAAGCGCCACTAATCTATTTTGTTCGTCTATTTCCAAACCAATGCAGTCACCGGTAAGGCCGATACCAACTCTTGCTGACAACCTAGATGCCATATCCCGTCCATTTATTGTAGATGGTATCAATAGTGCGAAAGGGTTATGGATAGATATGAGGTCGTGTAATATTCCAGTGTAAAGCTCAACGTCAAATTGGGAGAAGTGTACGTCCTCGGCAACGAATATTTTGTCAGCGCCATAGGCGGTTAAAGTGGAAAAGTGTTTTTCCAGGCGATTTCCAATAAGAATACATTCCAAGTTTGTATTAGTATGATCTGCTAGTTGTATCGCTCTGCCCATTATTTCAAGAGAGACAGGTCTGATTTCAGATCCAATTATTTCAGGAACAACACAGAAAGACCCAATTTTATTTTTTGAACGTGCGGCACCTCGCTTAATTAGTTTGTTTTGTTCGTTGTCAGAATCTAGGAATAGATTCTTGTTCTCAAGATAATCGACCATCATTGCGACAGATTTATCAACAGGTAAATCTTTTATAAGTATCTGTTCCCGATTTAAGTCTAAAGTAAATATATTGTTTACCCAGGTAGGTGATCCAACTGCACCAAATATAGAGGTGTCATCTGAGAGTTCAGTTGCCGATATTTCATTTAGTGGTAAAGTACTTGCGTTTTCCAGGGCTCCCTTGTCAGGATATTGCTCTTTAGAAACACCTTCAGTAACTGTTATCAATGCGG
This sequence comes from Dehalococcoidia bacterium, assembly GCA_963578655.1. Lineage (GTDB taxonomy): Bacteria > Chloroflexota > Dehalococcoidia > Lucifugimonadales > CAUZEB01 > CAUZEB01. The sequence continues at coordinate 1,096 of CAUZEB010000219.1, forward strand.
GTAATTTACATGAAACGACATCGTGTCCCTCATCTGTTATTCGTTCTGCTGTTATAGAATCTAGAGATTTACTAATCGTGAAATCTCTCACGGATGTTATCTGAGGTAAATCTAGAAGTTCGGCTATTTCAGGACCGACTTGTCCAGTTTCTGCGTCTAAACTGTTACGCCCACATATAATTATGTCGTAGGAATCTCTCTTTAAAGCACATGCCAAGGCCCGAGCTGTAGCTAGCGTATCGGACCCGGAGAAGAGCTCATCCACCAGGTGGAACCCTCTATCAGCACCTAGCGCCAAGCATTGTATGAGTGCGTCTTTGGCCTGAGGAGGGCCCATAGTAAATACCGAGAGTTCTATGTCAAAGTTGTGCTTTAAGTTCAGCACTGCACAGACGGCAAGAAGATCGAAATGGTTAACCTCTGAGGGCACTCCTTCTCGAATTACTTTACGCTTTGAGTTATCGAAGCTTAACATGGACAAAGTGGGAATTTGCTTAACGCATACAGCTATTTTCATGTCAGATGCCACCTTTGTTAATTATTGATTGTACTGTTTGAAAGAAACTAGGTCATAATTACATCTATTGACCTTTATTATAGTAGGAGATAGAAAGTCCTACTCGAACTATATCAAAAATTCACCTAACTACATTAAGTCTATTGAATTGTCCGTTTAACAAGGGAAATGATGTGTTAACGTAGATTCGTTTATTGTATTCACCCTAAGGTGGGTGCTTGGGGCACTTAATTGAGTCAGTCATCTATACATTCACAAATGTATAGATGAGGTTGTCATCTGTGATATACTTCAGGTACGATCCCCGACTGTTTGTATTAAGCTCATATTTCATCTTATTTAAACAGTCTACGAATCAAATCACTAATATTAGTAGGTGGAATTTGTTATGAAACTTGGACTTTTCTTAATGCCCTTACATCGTCCTGACAGATTACATGCAGACACATATCAAGAAGATCTTGATTTGATGGAATACACTGACGGATTAGGATATGCGGAAACCTGGGTCGGTGAGCATTTTACCCTGCCATGGGAAAACATGCCTTCCCCAGAGTTATTCATTGCACGATGTTTAGGGGTAACCAAACAAATGAAGTTTGGGACGGGTGTCTCACTTCTCCACTATCATAATCCTGCTCATGTTGCACATCGTATTGCGATGCTTGATCATATGTCTAGGGGCAGGATTATGATGGGGATAGGTTCAGGAGGCGCTCCTAGTGATACGGAAATGTTCAATGTTGATGTGGACTCTGGCAGTCTTAAAGAGAGGATGCAAGAATCTGTAGAAGTTATTTTGAAATATTGGGAAGGAAAACCTTTCGAGTATAAAGGACGGTTCTTTCAAACAAAAGTTTCAGAATCTACGCCCGACTTAATTACAGGGTTTCATATGAAACCCTATCAAGATCCTCATCCACCTATAGCGGTAGCCGGTAGTAGTCCCTATTCTGGTACCCTAGAAATGGTAGGTGAGCAAGGGTGGCTTCCACTAAGTTCGTGTTTTCTGCATGACAGTTATCTGCCTACGCACTGGGACGTCGTTCAAAAAGGTGCAGCCAAAGGGAACAAGCAAGTGTCCAGAGATGAGTGGAGGATTTCGCGAGAGATTTTTGTAGCGGATGATGGTGATAAAGCGCGAGATGATGTACTAAATGGTCCGATAGGAAAGTTTTGGGTAGATTATTGGATTCCACTTC
>CAUZEB010000220.1:0-2800 GCA_963578655.1 Dehalococcoidia bacterium
CAGATGTTACAACCCGCCCCAGGATTATGTAGAGATAAGAAGGTAACTGACGTCACAATTGTTCGGTGGTTTCTGTTTGTACTAGTATTTGCGTGTGTATGCTCAGTTTCTGTTGGTTGTTACAATAAAACAACAGGAGAAACTAATATTGGAGGATCTATAAGTTTCAAATTGCCTGCATTCCCTCAGACAGGAACACACGCGGTGGTTATATTTTCTGAGATGCATTATCAACCATCAATTAGATCGCAAGAAATACCAAGATTGCTTCCTCCATCAGACTCAGTGCCAGTTACGGGGAAGGAAATACATTATAAAGACATGGCTTCATATGAGAAGATGACAATCCCTAAAAATGTTGCTGATGATGAATCTATTTCCGAAGGCGAAAGACTGTATAACATAAATTGCCTTGTTTGTCATGGACAACGCTTAGATGGTGAAGGTCCTATTAATGATTATGAATACGGAGGCGCCAAGCCCAGAAACCTGCTAGAGGGATCTGTTAGAGAGGCTTTCATCAATGGGGAAGAAGGAAAAGTTTTTGGCTGGATAAGTTTTGGCGGTCAGCCTGGTCTTGCGGCCGCCTTACGTGATTTGCCATCGCCATCATGGATGCCTGCGTTTAACAGATTACTTCCTCAGGAAGATAGATGGAAGGTGGTAACCTTTTTAAGATCCAGGCAAGATTAGTGATACTCTAGGGAACAGTGTTCTAACAGCCCGATTCCTGGATGCCAGTTATAGTGGTTTAACTCCAATTAATCCCGCAATGCCATAACTGAATACGGCTTCGTTGGCTCCAGATTGCAATGTTATGATTCCTCTAGCCATTGAAGACTCTTTAACTCGAACTATCTGCCCTGGCACGAGGTTGTTCTTAACAAAGTATTCCAGAAGATTTTGATGATCTTCAGGCACTCGTTCTATCTCAAAATCCTTTCCTGATACTGCTTTGTCAAGGGTAATGCTATCTTTGCAGGGACGATACCCACTCCTTGGAATCGGATGACCGAACGGGCAAGTGATAGGGTTTCCCAGTTTCTCAACTATTTTCTCTTCTAATTCAGGCGATATAGCGTGTTCTAGACGGTGAGCCTCTATGTGAGCCTTATGAAGCTCTAATCCTAATATGTCAACAACCATCCTTTCGGCCAGTCGATGACGCCTAACGATGCTTTCAGCATACTTGTCCCCTAATGGTGTTAGCACCACGTCTTTGTTTGCTGTAGTGTTCACCAGTCCTTCTCGAACCATTCTTCGAATCATTCCAACAACTGAAGGGAGAGAAGTCCCTAGTCCTTCATCGGCAGGTAATGTTTTTAGATGTTCTGACAATTGGGTTGAAGTGACTCTGGCGTGCTGCTCATCCATACGAAATATAGATAGCAAATAATTTTCCGTTGCCATCGATAGACGATGTGCGTGAGCGGCAGGTCGCTGATTTGTTAATTTGGCTGGTGTCATCTTCGTTGTCATAAAATATTGGCGCTAGAATTAAATTACAAGGAGGTTACAGTTTAACGTTTTGTAAATTGTTTAGCTTTCCTAGCACGCTTAAGACCATATTTCTTACTTTCCTTTTCTCTGGAATCGCGAGTCAATAATCCAGCCCTTTTTAGAGGGATCCTTAAGTCTGGATTAGCTTCAAGGAGTGCCCTTGATATGCCGTGTCTGAGTGCACCAGCTTGGCCAACGACACCGCCCCCGGTTACTTTCGCTGAGACTCGATATTGCCCTACAGTATTGGTCACCTTAAAGGGCTCATTAATTAATTCTCGCCATGATTCCCAAGGCAATACTTCTTCAACGGGCTTACCATTAACTATGATTGGACCACCACCTGCATAAAGTCTCACGCCTGCAACACACCTTTTTCGACTGCCTTTACCATAGTGATAGCGCTCATGTTGGTTCACTTAGAACTCCTTAGATTAAATATTTTGACGGTGTACATAATCCTACACGTGAATTTTACTGATCATTACGAATTTGCGCTTGATGAGGGTGAGTGTCACCAGCATAAATCTTTAGCCTGGATAACATTTTCCTTCCTAATGAATTCTTTGGTAACATTCCTTTAACGGAGTGTTTAATAGCTCGCTCTGGGTATTTTCGTAGAACCGTAGAGAGAGTTTCTTCTTTTAATCCCCCGTGGTATCCACTGTGGCGATAGTAAATTTTCTGGTCTAATTTCTTTCCGGTGACATGAATTTTTTCAGCGTTAACAACAACAACGTAGTCCCCGGTGTTCATGTGTGGAACATATATAGGTTTATGTTTACCTTGCAAAATAACCGCAATTTCAGATGAAAGCCGGCCTAGAGTTTTGTTACTGGCGTCCATGATATGCCATTGTGGATTTAAGTCTGAAGCCTTGGTTTGCAAGGACCTTGATTTATTCATTATTTTCACCAACTTCTGGAGGGAAGTCCGTATAAGCCACGCTCATAAGGCACAAGCCTTTAGATGGCAGAGAATGGGCAATCATATTACTCGTACCTCCTCCCAATATTATTTTATATTGATCTAAACTTAGAACCTTTCTCCCTATTGCCACTATTGCTCCCACCATTCGTCTAACTTGATGGGTCAGAAAGGCATTACCCATGATGTAAAATTCTAATACATCATCTGATTCTTGAATCGATGCGTCGTAGATATACCTCTGAGTATTGGCACAAGGATCGGTAGGGGGTGCGGAGAACTGCGAAAAATCATGGAGACCTATGAACAGACTCATCGCTTCGCGCATTTGATTGACGTCTAACGATGACCTAATGTGGTGGGTCGTGTTTCT
>CAUZEB010000221.1:0-2797 GCA_963578655.1 Dehalococcoidia bacterium
GATTCTCTTGGAAATTTCCTCTTCGGTGTTTGGAGAAAATCCCCAATGTTCTCCAAAAGACTTGTTTTGGAGGTTGGTAAATTCTGATAATTCAATTTCTGGGTCAAGGGGAGCGATAGAAAATTCTTTTGGCAGACTATATTCAGGGAAGTCTAATGTATCAGAGGGGTCGCATCTTAAGTTCATATATTCTTTAACTTTGACCCATCCGCCATCATTTAGGGTACGACTCCATTCGGGATCAGATCTCGCAATTTGAACATGCATAAATTTTAGACTTCTATTCCCTTGGTATTGGCGTGACAGTTGTTCAAAGTCGGTAGTGATTTTTCTCCTGTTTGCGTGTGGTTTTACCGTTTGTATAGCAACAATTCTGTCTATGGCCGGTTCACAGATAAAATGTATGAATCCGTTAATGGATTCTTTATCTGCCTCGTCAATTGAGATAAAGCAGTCTTCAATAGGGTTGCTACCCGGCATAGAATGCCAGCTCTTGAATAGAGATTCACTGACTTCTTTCTCAGTTCCCATTGATCTAGAAGCTTCATTCAGGAATTTGATGACTTTGGCCGCGTCATCCCAGCTAAATTGTCTTATTGATTTAGTGCTGTACAAATATTGCCTCTTAAAGACTTTTTGATTCGGCAGAACTTATAAGTATGAAGGTTAATTTATTGATGTTCATATTTGGCTGTGTTTGATGAATTAACTTTTTTACACTTGTTAAAAAATTCATCTTTATTATATTAAGAAACCAAATATTTCATAGCCTATATTATTGTCTATACAGCGCGATAATATCCTAATATTTAACCTGTGGCCAAAAATGAAGCGCATTTGTTACAGGCTGCGGCAAGCTTAATATGTATGGTAATTATATTGAAGTTGTTAGGTCTGGTGCCGGGAATTTAGCGATATATGCTTTAACATTTCAAGGTAAAGCTATGGCGAGCTACTGTTGCGATATAAATAAGTTTAAAAAACTTTCCTTGTTGGAGAATAAAGGTTCTGAAAATGGAAAATTATAACTCTTTCCCGGTCCCGGGAAGAGCCTTAGTGATAACCCCACATCCCGATGATTCTGAGTTAGGTTGTGGAGGTACCGTAGCGACATGGATAAAACAGGGTACTGAAGTTGTTTATCTGCTTTGTACTAACGGAGACAAAGGATCAAGTGATCCTGACATGACCTCTCCTAAACTCGCGGAACTAAGGAAGATTGAGCAACAGAAAGCCGCAGAAACCCTGGGTGTCCTAGAGGTCGTGAGACTTGATTACGAAGATGGTTCACTAGAAGATACCCCTTTGTTCAGGGGTCAAATAGTGGAAGCGATTAGAAAATTTAAACCAGATGTGGCCCTTTTTACGGACCCTTTAAGGACGGGATTTTATTTACACAGGGATCATAGAATTGCAGGAAGTGTTGCGCTTGATGCTCTTTTCCCTTACGCCCGTGACCGACTTCATTATCCGGAACACGAATTTGAGGGCTTATTGCCGCACAAAACTGCCGACGCATTGATGTGGGGGAGCGAGTCTCCGGATACATTTACCGATATAACTGCGTCCATCGATAAGAAAATAGAAGCATTAGCTGCACATAAGACGCAGATTCCAAGTGGTGAAGAAAGTTATGAATTGGCCGACTTAATCAAGGTCACCGCTTCTAGGATTGGCGATAGGTGTGGTTGTAAATATGCGGAAGGCTTTCGAAGAATTTCATTTAGCGTATGAACTTTCCATTATTCGATCTGCATAATCACCTTCTCCCCCTAATTGACGATGGCCCTGCCAGTATGGATGAGACGATAGAAATTGTTGCACTATCTGAAATTCAAGGGGTCCACACTATAATAGCTACCCCTCACAGAAAGGATGTGAATGAGCTATATTCAGTTAAATATGTCAAAGACCTTCTCAGTGAAGTGAATCAAATTTGTAAAGCGAGAGGCTATTCGACTAGTTTGAAATTGGGAATGGAAAATCACCTGGATCCGAGCCTGCTAGGTGATATTGAATCTGGTAGGGCCTTACCGATAGAAGGAAGCAATTACATTTTGGTGGAGATGCCCTATGATCGGAAGTTTGATTTGGTTGAGGATGTTTTAGGTCAAATACAGGAAATTGGATTAGTTCCCATAATAGCTCACCCCGAAAGAATGGAATTGTTCCAGTGCGACCCTAAACTATTATTTAAATTGGTTAATAGCGGGTTGGTCACTCAAATAACGTCGGGCAGTGTATATGGTAAATTTGGAGCCAAGGCTCAGCGATTTACAGAGCAGATGTTGCGTTGCAATTTGGGGCACATCCTTGCTTCGGATACCCATATGTCTAAGGGGTCCAGGTCTCCGGATCTACTGAAAGGGTATTTTGAAGTTTCTAGAATAGTAGGGAGAGATGCTGCCAAGGGTATGGTTAGCACACTGCCCCGGGCCATATTGGACAATGAAGCTTTGGATCTTACGCCACCAATATTTACCGAAGATTGATTTAGGCGGAAAAGAGTTTCTATCTGAGATGACTACGTACAATTTCCCAAACTTCTTCACTTATTGATTCCTTTGGTTTATCAGCATTAATTACTCTCCAAAGATTCGTATCTTCTCCAGAAATTTTTAGATATCCATTCCTAACTTTTGTATGAAAGTCGATATTTTCTAATTCCCACCTGTCTAAGGTACCCTTTGGTTTCCTTTGGAATGAGTTTTTGGGATTTATATCTAGTAGAAATGTAATATCTGGACTAAGACCCTCGGTTGCCATCATATTTACATAATCGATCTGTTGAATATTT
>CAUZEB010000222.1:0-2788 GCA_963578655.1 Dehalococcoidia bacterium
AACTGCTGCCTACGTTATATCTGGGCATATCCGAGTTTACTACGGTGAAGATTTTAAAGAGTATGTTGAAGCTGGGCCTGGAGATTATCTCTTTGTACCTTCGAACACGTGGCATATTGAAGAAAATCCCTACGACTCTCCATCCGAACAATTTCTAACACGTGGTCCGGACAATATCGTTATTAATATGGAATAGTGCTATCTAACCCATACTTAACTAATCATAGGATTGTGTCTGGAATCGAATTTGGCACCATAGATTTCTTAATAGTGCAGTTTCACTTTTGATTTCTGTACTGTGATCGTAAGATGAATGCGGTGCCCCTATATTCGTCAGAAGGTTCTTTTGCTACTCAGCCAGATACTTCACTACCATCTGGGATATTTATGCTCTGGTTGTATCCAGAAAACCCAATAAAAACGAGCAGAAAAAAGCGATGAAATAATTCTGTCAAATGGTAGGTTATTAGTGAAGAAAATATTATCAGGTGTCAATTCTTGACAAAAGACCTGATTAGGCAATTTAGGAGGATGTAATGAGCAATCAAAAATTAGTTAGTTTGTCTTTAGCAGTTTTTCCAATATTAGCTTTTGCTGGTTGGATAATACTTGGTGCGATACTGGGATTTGATATTAGTCCAGACAAACCACAATCTTACATAGGGGCATTGGGAGAGAACAGCGCCGCAGTAAAGACTATTTTCCCAATTATCACGCTACTGTTTCTTGTAGTGGTCGCAGGATTGGGATATATAAGGAAGTCGATGGAAGGAGGCTCTGGTCATCTTATGGCGAGATTTGGTTTCCTGCTTATGGTTATTGCTGCACCAGGCTTTGTGGCGGAGGGAGGCCTGCAAATGGGTGTGGCTGAAGCTGCTTCCCTTGGATCATTACAGACTGCGCAGACTTTATTTGCGGCAGGCAACGCGATTGGCGCAATGGCTACTGCACTAATGTTTATTGGGTTCCTAGTCATAGGAATAGGCATACTAAAACAAAAAAACTTTCATATAATTATCGCTGTAGTTATGGTGATAGCTGGGATATTTACCGCAGCAATATGTGTCATCGATTACAGTAACCAATTAATCATAATTGGGTATGTTGGGTTTAGCTTGGCTAGCTCTGCTCTTGGAATAAGTTTATTACGCTCCTCAGAATAAATTTAAGCATGGTTGGTAACGTCCCAGCGACGTTGCCAACCATTTCCAGGTATGGTGGTTGAACCACGCTATCTGAAGAGTACATGTTTCCCAAGTGATTGTTAGGATACGAAGCCGATAGCCTTCCCGGCTGTTTTCGGAACCGGGTTTCCCTCCAATTTGGCGTACACCTCATCGGCTAATTCAATCAGGTTAGGTTGGTTTATGATAGCTCTACCTGACTGAACATAGTACTGGCGGCCGCCTACAGAATCCATGAGACCATCGAATCTTTTAATGTAATACCCTGGTAAATTTCTATTTCTATTCAACCTCCATTCAGTGTTGGTCAGTAGATATCCAGCCCTGAGATGTGGTGACAATCCATCAAGGTCAGGAGCGTCCAAGCTATCCAAACCTTCGTGTCTTTTTGCATAGAGTTGCAGCAGAGAGTCACTAGTCGTTCGAGATTGTAGGTATTGAAGAAATAATCCTAGAGAAGTGAGAGTGAGCTCTCTGTCGGCATCCTCATGGGCTCTCGACAACACTTTACGTTGTAATGCAAGCTGCCCTGCTAGAAAGAATGCAACTACTAGGGTTGCGGCTCCGGTCAGTATTTGGGCAACGGCAACGGTGAGTTCAGTATCCATATTATCCTCCTGAGGTGTATGTAGGGGGATAATGGCATATTTATTGACGTCGTGCTAATTACATATAGATTAATTCCTTTCGTTCCTCACCGATAACATCGTGCCTAACCTATCGCACGCAATGTCTGGGTGATTCACTTCGATAAAACACGTATTGACACAATTTTAATTAATTCTTAAAGTAGAAAAAATTTAACAATCGTTAATAGGAGCGACCAAAATGTCATATTTCATGAATTTTCTAAGATATCCCAGTCCAGGTAAAACTAGTGCTGTACTGGAAGCTGTTATAGAGTCGGTGGTGGCCGTAGGAAGACCAGGAAATGTTGCCGTCCCTGTCTCAGTGGGAAATCCGACAATCGCCCGGCCCGCGATAGTCAGCCTTGTCGGTGGATTTCAAACATTGGATGAACTTGATGCTTTGCAAGAGGCTTCTCTCAACGACAGTGTAACTATGCAGAGACTCGATGCCATTGATGCCCTATGTGAAAGAGCAACCTGGGTAGTTTCGGAGATTCTTAGCGAACCTATGAGTTCTCTTCCCGATGGCTTTGAGCCAAAAATTATTTCTAGAACAATTATGCACTGTATACCTAGCAAAAGAGATGAGTTGGTTAATGCTCTAATTGAAAACCGGGCTAGTTCTACATCCACAGTACCGCCAGTTGTAAGTCGACCAATAGCTGGACCTGTTAACCAAATACGGATATCGAGGTTTGCTGAGAATCTTAAGGATATTCAAGAACAGCAGTCAGAGGCTGTAAGTAAGCTGGGAAAGATTCCGGAAATGCTTACTCAACCTCCTGTACGAATTGTGAGCCGGATAATGCACAGTCAGTAATAGGATTCATACTCTGAAGTAATGTGATAGGTGGGGTTCCGGTGTCGCTATCCATCACATTAATGGGCCTACAGACCCACTCAGATTTGAACTATATGAGAGTGTTGTTGATACTAAATATTGTATTTATTGCCAAGCTGATTTCCAGGCTTGCA
>CAUZEB010000223.1:0-2764 GCA_963578655.1 Dehalococcoidia bacterium
TGATTGGTGGCAAAACACCACCTAAGGTAGTTATAAACGAAGCCGTTGAACTTGGAAAGTTTTTCGGTTCAGAAAGTTCACCTAAGTTCATAAACGGTGTGCTTGGGTCTGTTATGCAATTGGCTTTTAAATAAATTGATTCGGTTAACAATTCCGTGATTGTGGGAGGTCTGTAGTAGTAATGTCAACATTGATGGAGAGAGTACAAATAGTTGTAGCTGACAAATTAGGAGTAGAGGAATCTGAAGTTGTCCCTGGAGCATCATTTACAGAAGATCTTAACGCGGATTCTTTAGATTTGGTTGAACTTATTATGGCTTTTGAGGAAGAATTTAGTACTGACGATAAACCATTAGAAATATCCGATGAAGATGCTGAGACAATAACTAGTGTTCAAGGGGCTATAGATTACCTTAGTGGAAAAGGCGTATCCGGATAATTTAATAGTCGAGTTGTTTCAGTAGGTTTCTGGACCTTCTAATTTAATTAGAAATTCCCTAAACTCTGTATGCATGTGAGAAGGGTTTTTACTCAGCATCATAACGCTACGTCTTCAATTTTTGATAACGACAGTTATTCGTTAGGAAACGTGTCCTTATTAGTTCGACCAATGGTACGTGGTCTCTATTATACCCAAGGATCCAGTGATTGATTCTTGGTAAGATGGGATAGCTGTCCGAATCTGATCCCTGATATTTCTCCATTAATAGTAGGTTCAAATGCTAGGAGAGATAATTCTGGACTCTTGTCTGCCAAAGCGAACAGATAGGGGTCGTCAATGTCGAATGGTGATAGTCTAATACCTTCTCTCCATGAACCTCTTCTGCTTCGCAATATAAGGTCTCCATCCTCTTCTGTGATTTGGACCCTTCCTAATTCTGAAGTCATTCTATAATTAGTTAGATGCCCGGATTCGGGTTCATAAACACCTACAGCGCTCTTTAGAACCTTGATATCGGGTTGATCCAAAGATATTTCTTTAGGAGGAGCGTTTAACACGGCTTGTAATATCTTGCTATCTATCAATGACCTAAATTCAGGTGACCAAAGGTTCATGTGGATTAAAACGGCTAATCCTTTTTCTGGGATTATCGTACATTGTGTGTGCCATCCGCCTACCATAGCTCCTCCATGGTAGAAGGTGTATTGCCCGTACCGATCCTTATTAAAGAACGTAATTCCTATTCCTGACAGTTTGGGATGTGGAAACCATTGAGGTTTTTTCATAAAGGAGAATGTATTTGAGTTAACAATTCCCTTACCTTGCCTAAGTAGCATTGAAGCATAGATCGCCATATCATAGATACTTGATTGCACGGCACCGGAAGCTTTGGTCTTCACATACGAATATTCACCTTTAATGTTGTAACCATCTAGCTTGTCTTCTTCAGGTAAATCTAACCCCCATAGGTCTAAGATATCTCTTTCATCGTGCGATATAGCGTGGTGGTAACCCGTCGTTAAGTCAGGATGAGGTTTATCGTAAGAGTCTGTGTTATTCATCCCTAAGGGTCTAAAAATCCGATCCTTTAAAATGTTATCAAATGACTTGTCTTCGACTCGTTCTATAATCTCCCCGAGTAAATTAAAGGCGTGATTGGAATATGCATATTTAGTGCCAGGTTTCACTTCAACCAGTATTCCATGAGGGTAGGATTCAGTTACCTTTGGAACGTTGGGATAATTTGACCAGAATAGTCTCCACGGATTTATATAATCGTGCATAGTTGGCGCCTCGCCTATACCATTTGTATGTGTCATCAAATGGCGTATCAATAATGAATCTGCATGTCCATGAATGTTAATATCGGGAAGCCTATCTACAACACGTTCATTTAGAGATAATTTCCCTTCTTCAACTAATGCCATTGCACATAGTCCGGTCATGGTCTTCGTTATGGAACCAATCCGTTGCCTTAGTGAGGGGGTTTGAATTTTCCTAGTTTCTATATCCGCGAAGCCGAACCCTTCCGAAAAAACCAAATCATCTTTATAAACTATACCTACCGACAAACCAGGCAAATGGAGATCACGAACAAGTTTTTTGCATGTTGAACTAACGTTTTCGATATTGATATCCGAATAATGATTCATTTTATCTGTCCTTAGAGTGATGATTTGTTTTGCCAGAATTATTTGGGATAGATATCTTAGGAAAGAAACTTATGGGACAAAATGCTTATCTCAGTGTATTATTATGGCATAGTCTATCAATTTAATTTATTCCCTGTAATAACATAAGAGGTTCAGCATGAAAGCCGCTGTTTATGTAGGCAGTCAAAAATTCGAAATTAAGGAAGTTCAAACACCGAAACCTGGCCCGAAACAAATTCTGGTTAAAATACGTTATAGCGCCGTATGTGGTACCGATGTCCATGGGTTTTTGTATGATGTAGTTGAAAATGGAAAAATTTTAGGGCATGAATACTCTGGTACCATTTGTGAGATTGGGTTTGAAGTACAAAAGTGGAAAATTGGAGATAGAGTAGTTGGCGGTGGCGGAACGCCACCTTCTGGCATAGTAACCGGAGCTGCTATCACAGAAGCGAGATTTAATTACAGAACAAGTGGGTTTCACAATAGTAAGTCGGGGGCTTATGCTGAATATGTTCTTATGGAAGAATGGCAGCCTATTGGAATACCTGAGGAAGTTTCGTATGAGGCTGCTGCACTTTGTGAACCATGTTCTGTTGCAGTACATGCCGTAAGACTATCTAATTTAAAAATTGGAGATAGAGTTGGTGTCATAGGAGCTGGACCTATT
>CAUZEB010000224.1:0-2759 GCA_963578655.1 Dehalococcoidia bacterium
GCATCACACCAACTGCGGTACGATTTTCGTGAAATTATCTGATTATGACACCGATTCCGATGCTACCTTCACAGAATACTAAATGTTTCGTACAATGCCAAAATATACTACGTGAATAAATTTTCTGGTTACGTAGAACTCAGTTCAGGAGGTTACAATGAGCAACTCAAGAAAAACAATAGGTATCATTCTCCCGTCATCAAACACTACTCTAGAGAGAGACTTCCAGCTAGTAGGTCCTGCAAACGTGGATATCTCATACCACTCTGGCAGAATGATGCTAGTAACAGGAGAATTGGATAAATTGAATGCGATGAACGACGACATAGAAATGGCATCGAGGCAAGTGGGAACAGCAAAAGTAGGAGTCATTGCATACGGATGTACTGGAGGAAGTTTCCTAAACGGACCAGGCTGGGATAAAGAATTGTTACGAATGATAACAGAGGCTTCGGGCGGTATTCCTTCAGTAGCCACTTCAGCTGCGATGGTTGAAGTATTGAAGGATCATGGAATCAAGAAAGTATCTGTTGCAACGCCATACAAGGATCCAGTAAATGCAAAACTCCGAGCATTTTTAGAGGGTTATGACTTCGACGTACTGAATGTTGCTGGTCGCCAACTTACTTTAAATACAGACATTGGTTCAGAACAACCTGATGATATTGTGGAATTCGCTTTGAAGAATTTTGACGATGAAGCAGATGCTATGTTCTTATCATGCACCAACTGGAGAGCTCTTGAAGCAGTAGCTAGAGTGGAACAACAACTCCAAAAACCAGTGTTTACTTCAAATCAAGTAACTATCTGGGCCGCGTTGAGAGCAATCGGAGTAGAGGAGCCTATTTCCGGATTCGGCTCCCTGCTGGAAGAAACCAGAGTTGCAGTTGCTGCATAAGAGAGCGTATTATCCTGTTTGATCCCACTGATCTAATGTAATCCACTCAACTTAAACAGTGGGTTCCCTGATAACTATCGATCACCGCGCAAGAGTGCTTGATCCTTTTGACCGGAACGCACGCTATGATGTACCTGTGACCAATAACGCTTGCTCGAAATTGATAATTATATATATCACCCTCAATACCTCGAAAGAAGCTGAAAGCATTGCTAAAATCCTTTTGGAGAGAGCGTTAACTAACTGTGTAAACTTTTTCCCTATAACCTGCTCCTATGTATGGGAAGGAGAAATAACCACTGAGCCTGAAACAGTTCTTCTTGTAAAGACCAAGGAAAACCTCTTCGACTCCATTGTGCGCGTAGTGGAAAATCATATAACGTATACCAATTTTATCGGGCAGATACCAGTAGATAAGGTTAATGTCCCATTCCTCACCTGGTTCAATCAAACTATTAAGAAGTAATATAATAGACCTTCGAAAATGTGCTAGAATTGGACGTATGCCTGCCCTCTATTCTCTCATCTCATTTGTGATGCTACTATCAGTGGATTTGGATCATTAACCACTATGACGGACCCAGGCATAACAATACCCAAACAAAGTTTCATCAATAAAATACCTTTCTACTACGGATGGATAATTCTGGGCATAGCATCCTTGACTACCTTTATTTCGGGACCTGGTCAAACCTATTCAATTTCACTGTTTATTGAACCCATCCGAAAAGACTTGGGATTATCTCTAACAGAAATAGCTGGTCTTTATACTCTTGGCTCACTGAGTGCCGCTATTCTTGTAGTCTTTATAGGTAAATTAGTTGACAAACTGGGCACGCGTATCATGACAACCTTAATAGCAGCTATTTTTGGTGCGTCTACCCTCTGGATGAGTGTGATCTCAAACCCATTTGAATTATTCTCTGGCTTTGTAGCTTTACGCACATTCGGACAAGGAGCCTTAAGTCTTATACCCGCAACTCTTATTGCAATCTGGTTTGTTCGTCATAGAGGTAAGGCAATGTCTATTAACTTGCTGGGCAGCGCAGCTGGCAGAGCGATTCTTCCTCCATTAAACCATGTTTTAATTATGGCATTTGGATGGAGAAAAACATGGCAGGTTTTTACTGGGTGTATTTGGCTTGTATTTCTCCCAATTGCGTTGTTGGCAATACGCATTAGTCCTGAATCGATCGGAACAAAGCCAGACGGTGACAGATTTGTTGGCAAACAGATAGAAACAAAACTCAGCCGTACATCTAGTCCATCGGATTCAGGATGGTCATTACATCAAGCAATGCAAACAAAAGCGTTTTGGTTGCTGCTGATTGCCGGCTCATCCCCAAGCTTAATTTCAACCGGACTGACTTTCCTCCAGATGCCATTACTTACCGGCAGAGGTTTGGATCCTGGGATCGCAGCGTCAATTTTCTCTGTATCTGCTTTTGCAGCCCTTACGGGATCACTCATTGGAGGCATTCTATCGGATAAAATACCAAATAGATATTTAACTGCCATTGGCCAAGTCGGGATGGTTCTATGCATCTTAATGATTCTATTCGGTGTGGCAAGCAATTGTCTACGGGATCATCTTGGGTGGAACGGGAGGTTTTGCGCACGCCGTATATTCTGTGATTTTTGCTAATTACTACGGTAGAACCTATATTGGAAGTATCCAAGGCGCAGCAACGTGCATGATGGTCGCGTCCTCAGCCCTAGGTCCACTTTCAATATCATTTGTTTCAGACCTCATAAATTCGTTCGATCAGGCGATTTTACTGTTCGTAATTTTACCTATAATATGTATTATAGCTGCCTTGGCAGCAAGTCCTCCAAATAAAGGAAACCCATGAGATTAGAA
>CAUZEB010000225.1:0-2667 GCA_963578655.1 Dehalococcoidia bacterium
AGTCCAGAGATTGTGCGTACACCCATAGTTAGTACTAGCCAGTTTATCTTCTCCTGGTCGTCTGAAACAATAGAGAGACTGTCTCTTTCTAATGTACCATAAATCTCAGAGTGCTTACCTAGGACTTCACCAAAATAAACTTTGTGTCCAATGGCCTGTGCTACCGACTCTTCATCGGCGACAAATAACCCCTCTAGGTCTCCCATCCGTCCGCAACTCCAATAGAACTTATAGAGTTTTTTCATTATCCAGATCCTTATTATGTGTATCCTATCGCGAAGCGAAGTAGTAAGGGAGGGAATTGAACCCTCGCGGACAGGCTTATGAAACCTATTGGGAGACCAGCATCCCACCTTACCATTACTTATAATCTTTTTCGTGTTGCCAATCCAATTTGACTCCACAGTCCTGACAATGGGTCGCCCCAATCATAATCATTGTTCCACTGCACGAGGGGCAAATAAACCAGTGTGTCCATACCTCACTAATGCCCATGCCATCGTAGTCCTTATCGGTAATTACTATCATAGGTCTATCCTGTTGATAATTTCCAGTATCCTTTCTTCTATTCCACCTAAACAGCCTACAAGATCACAAGTCTTATCTGTTAATACGGACATACTGTCACGGTCTACCCCTGTTAAGTCAGAGCTTGGTGGCTGATCTAGTAAAATAAGCTTTAACTTGTCTTCTAGATCTGTAACTAGCTGTAGAATTTTCTCTTTCCTCTCGAACGCAGTATCAACTTCAATCATCAGTCCCATTTTAATTCTCCTCTATCCTATTTTCGTAATAAAGTGTAGAGGGGATCTGAAGAGAATCGAACTCTTGTCACTACATTACCACTGTAGCACTTTACCACTAAGTTACAGATCCATGTCTTGGGTCGAGTAATCTACTCTTATTCCGGCTACCCAGACGAGCCGTCTTGCCGCGATGGAACAATCTAGACTTGGTTTTAATATTAGATCATATTGATGGCAACTCATCAAATAATGAACTAAGCAATTTACGTTTGGTGTGTCCTAACTGCGATTCGCAGCTTCCTACTTTTAAAAATAGAAATCAGGGCAATGGAAGACACGCTCGTCGTCAACGTTATCATGAAAATAAAAGTTATTAAGAGGCTCCACAGGAGGACGATCCCTGATCTGCTGGGTACAAACCAGCTATTCTGCCAATTGAACTACAGAGCCAAACGACTTAATTATTTCCAAACGATACATCGCTTCCTACTGTTTGATATCATCTTCATCATGGTAGCAAAAGGGCTGCATCCTATGCCCAAAGCCTAAAATAAGGTAGTGCATACATAATTACAACTGCGTAGCCAACTGGCATGTAAAAACTTCCTACCTCTAATATATAATTCATTTTAATCCTTTCCATAGTTCCGAGCTTTCATTGTAAAGCTCACATCGGTCCTTAAATACATTAAAAAAGTGTTCTCGTGCTAAGCCTGCCTTGGACTTAAACGGAAAAGTTGCAACCAAAACAGACAGGGCAATATCAATCGGCACCGTCTCGGCGTTATAGGTTTCGATAAGAGGGGCTATCATATTGGGGCAGTGCCAGTTTAGATAGTGGAACGCCTCAAAGATCGCATCTATGTTTTTATAGGTTACTGTCATTAGTACAGCCACCTTGTAGGAACCCACCCCATACATATATCCTGACGCATGCGAATTCCGGTCTCTAATCTCGGCTTATATTGCTCCTCCCACTCGGCCATCTCAAACCAGCGAGTCTCCTCCTGTATTTTCTTAGGAAAAAGAAGAAAACTCTTTCGGTTTCTGATATCGCCCCGGTTGGGCTTACGAAATCTCATTTTAAACCTCGGAATCTCTTAACCAGTTTCTTCTTCAACTTTATATCCCGTGTGTGTACGGGCCAATTCTCTAATAACCAGTCAGCCTGCTTCTTACGCTTAGTATTCTTAAGGAGAGGAGCTATCATCTCTAAGAACTTAATAGCCTTGCTACTAGATACTTGCCAATATTTTCTATTGTCCGCAGCATCAGAAACACATCCCCCGAACACTTCTTTTAGCCAATAAAGTACAGGATATTTGTTGGGACCGACAACTAATCTTACCTTAGGGGTGACTTGCACCTTCTTTTTGTACTCATATTTTTGCATGAGTATTGATCCACGCACATCAAAGGTGGCGGCAGCACAGTGTTTATCAATTTTCTTTGGCATTTTGAAATCCTATCTATTTTTTGAAAATCTCCCCACTAGGAATCGAACCTAGGCTCACGCCTTCGCGGGCGTTGTGCTGTCCATTACACTATAGGGCAATGATGGTTAGTTAGACTCACCATTCTGCGAATTGACCAATGGTTAACTAAGCCCTGGTTATCGCATAGCTCCGAAGACTGGACTCAAACCAGTAACGACGTGGGTAACAACCACGCTCCCCTATCAGTGGCGATTCTTCGGAATAAATAAAGGGCTGATCTCGGGGGCTCTACCTGTACCAGTCTAGCACGTAGAGACCAACATAATCCTCTATAGATCCAAATAGATAGTTACTTGCAATGACTAATCTTGCTTTCTCACACCGACAGACCTAAATTCTAGTTGCCCCCGAGGCAACCCTCTATAAGCGGACCATTCGGGAATTGAACCCTCTTTCTACTGTGGTACTAGTTGTATGATATAGCT
>CAUZEB010000226.1:0-2666 GCA_963578655.1 Dehalococcoidia bacterium
ATTGAATGTGATAATTTATTTCGGCTATATCATCATCAGATGTTGTGAGTCTTGTGATATTAGATCCGTCAGGGTCCATATAATATAATTTAGGTAGTGTTTCTGTAGTACCGGAGATAAAGTAAATATAATCCCCGTCCGCAGACCATTGAGGCTTATAGTCAATTTTTTCATTATCTGTTAATCGAGTTAGATCGAACCCAGTGAAGTCTATTGTGTAAATTTCATATTGATTTAAGTCGAATTCGTCTGTTGAATCTGGGTCTGATGCGAAAACTAATTTTCTTCCATCGGGAGACCAACTCATATTACTGGGACTGATCCTATTTCCTGTATCAGTCAAGTTTACGAAGTCTGGTCCGATACTAAGAGGCTTTAAGTACAGGTCCATGGCCTGGGTTTCTTTATTCCGAGCAATAAACGATATGATGTTGCCGTTTGGCGACCATTGAGGACTGTATAAATCAGAGTTTTGGAAGGAAACTAATTCTTCCAGGTTTGAACCATCCGAATCCATACTGAATATATTACGACTTCCATTTCTTTGGGAGCTGAATATTAATTTCGATCCGTCTGGATGCCACGAAGGTGAATTGTCTACACCAGAGTTATCTGTCAGGCGTACCTCGTTAAGGCCTGTAACGTCCATAACATATATTTCGATATTACCGTCTTTATTTGAGGCGAACGTGATCTTTGAACCGTCTGGCGACAACTTAGTTCTCTCTATATAGGTGGTTATAGAGGTGGTTGAGATTTTTACGAAAGCAGAGTCCTTAATCCATAAAGTGGCATTACCCTCACTGGAACCCGGTATAAAAAGACCTTGAGCCTCGGGCTGGTAGAGATTCAATACAGGATCTCCGGTTCCTTCTCGCTCTAAGATAATGGCTTTATTAGCGGGCAATTCCAGAAGAATTTGATAGGTTCCATTGTTTTCATCTGGTTCTACGTACCCTACCAGGATGTAGTACGATCCGGAATATTCTGCTTTAAAATTAATATAGGAGCCGAGACCCAGGAGATCATCGTTCGAGTCCAGGTATGCAAAAGATTGGTCGTACAGATACATTATGCTATCTTGCATAGTTACATTATTCGGCCCGTAAAGATTGATGGAGATAGCGTAATGAACGCCTTCTAGTGCTTCGAACGAATAAACATGAACGCATTCCACGCCAGGAAGTGGAGAGTCAGTTGTGATAAATGCTCCAGGCTTGATTATTTGAGGGGTTATGTTGGGTAGCTCATCTACGTGACATGCTAAGTTGGGAGCTGGCGCTGTCTCAGGTTTTGGTGCAGGTCGTTCAATGTTTGGATCCGCTATCGTAATTGAAATGACGTTGGCACTAAGTCTGCTATCCCACGGCCAGGTCCCTTGCATTATTGAATTAGCCTTCATATAACTGATGTTCAAATCGTCAGATGGTGGGAATGGTAGCAAAACCCATTCATCTATAGGGGTGTTTAATTTGAAAATGTAACAGCTAGAATCAACGCCGGTTGGGCAATCACTATTGGCCCATACTGGACTGCCATTGTAATCTGATTCCCTGAAGTAATATCCAGTGTATTCCTGGTCATCTCGGTGGATTAATTCGAGAACTTGCGGTATGGGTGTCGCTAGCGGCACAGGTGTTGCTACAGGAGGTGCGATTATTGGTTCAATTACTTGGTTAAATGAATCCAATGAGAACCTAAAAACAATATCCACTTGCTGATTGTTTTCACCCAGAATATTAGTTGAGGAGATACGGGCTAACAGAATAAGTTTCAATAACTTGGATGTGTTAACGTCTATCCAATATTGTAATCGGTATTTATCAGCCGATTTAGGTGCCATAAACTCTCCCAAAAATGATTCGATAAAAAAAGCATTTTCGAATGAAGACACCATGTCAGATAATGCGGTATCAATGTAATAAACTTCGGTTCCATCAGGTCCTTTTTCTATATCCACCGACTCAGATTCTAAGTTAACGTCCATCAGAGTGTGGAGTTCTGATGAGAACAACATATAAAGCTCCCAAGGGTCGCAATCCGAGTTACTCCATTCAACATCGTTTGAGCTATTCGTATCGCCCAAATAGCAGTCGCTCCCGATACGTATGAAATGTTCTCTATCAGCCAAAAGAGAAGGATTGTCCTCACTGAATATGGTTGGTATATATTTCTGCCTTGTTTTATTGGGGTTTTCGATTACGAATTCTATTTTCAAGAAGGTGGCATTAAGATCCTTGGTTGCAAAATCCAATTCTGCTGTACCCTGATAGGTCTTTAACGCACTCATAATTGATTTGGATCTGGCTTTGATTTCATCGGGTGTTGGTATTTGAGGGGCAAGGTCTCCCGTAGCAATGTGTAGTGAATTCAATACAGTTGCAAATTGAGGTAGTTTCTCGTCGAGGTAATCAGGATTAGCAGTTAAAAGGATAAGTAAAACTTTTGGTGATTCTGTCCAAATTGGAATGAAGTAATATATTTGAAAGGGTCTTTCATTATGTATAGACCCGGAACTGACAAGCGCATCTACCACGGGTTCTTTCATGGAAGATCCTGGGATGGTTAACGATTTAAATTCTCTTATACGTTCAACATAAGCTGTATCTTGAGATAGTATGGAATCGGCGAGATCCGATATATTATTGGGATGTTCGTCAAAGACT
>CAUZEB010000227.1:0-2651 GCA_963578655.1 Dehalococcoidia bacterium
TGATGAATTGAAATAGAGCGTTGAAATACATTATGAATTAATATGTCAGCAATACTACTTCGGGGGGGGGGGGGTACTAACAATGCTTCAACATATCTTTCAGGCAAAGCATAACTCAGTATGGAAATGCATGGTGATTATCAGTATTGGTATTGTGGTTCTGATGTTAAGGATAACTGGATGTGCCTCTAAAGGAGATGTTGATAGTAAC
This sequence comes from Dehalococcoidia bacterium, assembly GCA_963578655.1. Lineage (GTDB taxonomy): Bacteria > Chloroflexota > Dehalococcoidia > Lucifugimonadales > CAUZEB01 > CAUZEB01. Next base: position 212 of record CAUZEB010000227.1, read on the forward strand.
GGAGATTATGAACGTCTCGAAAAACAAGTAGCACAGCTACAATCGCAGGTGTTATGGTATAAACCATGAAAACACCGAGTACGAGACTCCCATCGCACTATACCGATCGAGATCTAGACTTATCTCAGGTTCGAATAATGGCAGAGTCATTTTTACCTAATCTTATTACATATGACATACGATATTTGGGAGCAGGGTGTGATAACGAGGTATACATCCTGAATTCGGAATGGATACTAAGATTTCCCCTCAGAAAAGAGGTGACATCTAATCTATATAAAGAAACTTCCCTCTCCTCCTTCCTCTCAACTCACCTAAGCAAAACGGGAGTACTTATTCCTGAAATTGTCACCGTATCTCCACCTGAAGATAGTGGATTCCCCTATCCATTTGGCGCCTATCCTATGATCTCTGGAATACCTAGCGGTTCTCACGTAGGTACGGCAATTGACTGGCCACTATTGGCGAAGACACTCGGAAACTTTCTGAGCACACTGCATGCGATACCTGCTTCAGATGTTAATAAATCTTTGCATATAGGAAACTATCGCTATCTTAAATGCGTCGAATGGTGGAGACAAAAATCAGATATTCTCACATTTATTGATTCCCTCCAGGATACGATCCTATCAGAGAATGCTCAATGGCTTATTCATGCAAAGTTACCAGATCCTTACTCAGGTCCACTAAGGCTCACTCATAACGATCTTTATGCCGAGAATATTCTTGTTAATCAGAAAAATGGCTCCATTACTGGAGTAATAGACTGGGAAGATACTGCGTTTACTGATCCGGTACAGGATTTCATTATGCTCCCATTTTGGATGGGATGGGAAAATACGCATTTGGTAATTAGCCACTATAATCTAGAACTAGACAATGGATTCCTTGAAAGACTCAAATTTAGTTCAAAATTATTATCTTTAGCCTCACTTTACTCAGGTGGTGGATTTTTCCATTCCTCAGATGGACATGCACGGTACAAGGAACAAAGACGAAACGAAGATATTTCTCTATGGAAAAGGTATGTGAAAAATGTATTCAATTAAATATAAAAACTTTCCAATAAGAGATAATATAAGATAGATGATTGCGGGATAAAGTTAACACCCTGACTTATGATTGAACAAATGGCTATATGTTCGTGGCCATCAAACGTCTAGGAATCACATAGGGAGTTAGGGACTACAATGAAAAGTTATTATAGACTTATGTTGGGAGCTGGGAGCATTTATGCGAAGGACTGTTTCGATAAGGAATTTGTAGGTACAAACTGCGAATCGTGAGCTGCACAGAGGATATTTCACTGACAACAAACTATTATTAACGCCTGTATAGCGTGGTTAGTATGTTGGCAGGAGCGGCAGGGTTCGAACCCGCGACCCTCGGTTTTGGAGTTTCAAATGTATTAATTCCCACTGTATTCTAATGATCGTCATTGTATAGTCTAAACGCCTATATCACGCAGAGGAGTAGAGCAGTTACACGATGACATACATTGAGACTTCTCAGCGTACAACTTCCATAATGTAGGCCCTAATGAAGGCCCAAGGTGCTTCACGCTACTGGCAATCTAACAGTGTTACGCATCAACAGATAATAGCAGGCAAATGTAGTGGTAGATAATGGTTGGTACTGGTAGATAGTTGTTGGCGATGGGTTAATAAGGGGGGTATGTCTTAGATTATGTGGTGTATGGTCGTGGCTACCTGTGACAGAGTAATTTAATAAAAAGGGCGTTTATGTACCGTAGCGTGTAGGAAACAGGGCTTAATGACAGAGTAATTGGTGTTACTACGAGCGATTTACTCCAACTATTTATATCTACAGTCTGGAATATCTGGGTAAAAGATAGCGATTGGGAATTTAGCCACTGTCACTGTCATCTGTCATAGCCGGTGGATTCTGCTGTATTGGGTGATATGGACTTTCCTTATTCTCGTAGATCCTGATTAATCTTCAAGATGTCGATAAGCAACTGAGTCGCCGAACTTAAAAAACCATTTTGCACCAATCACGTTTTAGGGCGTACAATGCAGCGGAAGTTGAGGTGGTTTAATTCGTGAACGTAACAGATATAGCCAAGAATGAACTAAAGCGTATACTTGCGACCAAAAGCCTTGCTCCAGATAAGTACCTGAGGCTTGCAATTCCACCCACATGGAATGGTCCTGGGGACTTTGGAATAGTGATCGACGTTGAAGGGGATGGCGACGAATTTATAGAAGTAGATGGAATCCGGCTCCTTGCCTTAGACCCTGTATTGGTAGAGAGACTCGCTGACGCTGTGTTTGATTTCAAGGAATCAAATGGCTCAGATGGAGCTGGCTTCACGCTAGACGTATTCTGAGTTATAAAGTGTAAAAACAAACAAGATTAATAGCCCCTGCTGTTAATCTCCTATATTTATCTCCCACTCTCCATCCATGTAATCAGTTCC
>CAUZEB010000228.1:0-2628 GCA_963578655.1 Dehalococcoidia bacterium
TACTAGGTTTCATTAGATCCTTAAGTGAATTCGGGGCTACGATAATAGTCGCTGGTAACATAGCCAATCGGACTCAAACCTTGCCATTAGCAATCTTTGAACGAGTGCTGCTTGGTGACAACCAGATGGCACTACGTCTTGTAGGACTTTCTCTCATGCTAGCGATTGTAACACTATTCACTTACAACTGGTTGTCAGGTAGAACGTTTAAAATAAACAACTCAACACGCTGAAAAATATCTACACCGCAGGTACATCCAATGACGGAACACATACTAGAATTTAATATAACTAAGCACTTCCCAGGTATTTCAATTGAATGTAGTGCGAATTTCGAGTCAGGTATAACCGCGATATTTGGTCCCTCAGGTAGCGGCAAGTCTACGTTGTTGAATTGTATTTCTGGAGTTATGTCACCGGACAGAGGTGAAATGACAGTGTTAGGAAAGACAATTTATTCGTCATCTAACAAAATCAACATTCCTATACACCAAAGACGAATCGGCTATATTTTCCAAGAACTTAATCTCTTCCCCCATATTAGCGTACGTGATAACGTACTATACGGATATAAATTAACATCTCCGGAGAATCGGCGTATAGACCCTGATACGCTGTTAAACCTATTAGACCTACGACATTTAGCAAAAAGGGCTCCTGGCAGTCTGTCCGGGGGCGAACGCCGGAGAGTGGCCATAGCTCGCGCCCTGGCCACTTCACCATCACTTTTGCTGCTTGATGAGCCACTCGCACATTTAGACTGGCAGTTTAGAGGCATCATAATTGAATATTTGAAGCGCATATGGGGAGAGTTTCACATACCTATGGTCTACGTCTCACACACCATTTCAGAAGTGATGGCCTTGGCCGAAAACACTCTAGTACTGTCCAGGGGTAAATCTATTTATTACGGCCGTACACAACAAGTATTATCTAATCCTAAGTTCTCTAAAACAATAGACCACGCTAGCCTCGAAAACTTTCTAACGGCGGAGGTTTTAAATAGTGACCCAGAAAGGGATATTACTTCAATCAAAATTGGGCATGCCACACTGACTACATCACCAGCGAGTGGAAATGCGGGCGATAGAATTCTGGTTTCCATAAAAGCCGGCGATATCTTAATATCTGAAGTCATGCCAAATAGGATTGGTGAAAAGAATATCATACAAGCGACTATTACTAACATAACTCAGATCCAGTATAGAGTCTTAATAAGCGTTGACATAGGGGAGAAATTATTTCTCGAATTAAGACTAGACACTTTTAACGATATGGACATGAAGGAGGGACAGGAAATCTTTTTGATTGTCAAATCTAGTAGTATACTGATCTTCGAACACTCGAAATCCACATGAGAACGGCTAATACGGTGCCGTAAATAACGAAACAGGGATTCATCTAGCTTAATCAAGGAATCCTTCAGGTTACAAATTTGATATTTAACTCCAGTGATACACTTTAATGTATTTAAAGTACTCGTAACGGTTACACCGAATCAAAGAAATAGGGGTCTAAATATTGGCTAATTTCATTGAAAAGCTTTTCACAATATCTAAAGAGAACGGAAGTCTAATATGCCTAGGATTAGATCCGGATCCGCTTTTGATGCCAATTAATGACGTATTAGACTTCAATAAAGCAATAGTGAATTCCACAAAAGATTTAGTTGCAGCATATAAGCCAAACATGTCATTTTATGAGGCTATGGGCATCGTAGGACTAGAAATCCTGTTTAAAACTATTGACTACATACGAAGTGAAGCCCCAAATGTAATCATAATCGGAGACGGCAAGAGGGGTGACATAGGTTCAACTAATGTAATGTATGCAAAGTCCCTGTTCGAAGTGTGGGACTTTGACGCTACTACAGTTAACCCATATGGAGGCTGTGAGTCACTTGAGCCATTTTTTGCATATTCAAAAAAAGGGGTTTTTATTTGGTGTCACTCCTCAAACCCGGGATCAATGGAACTACAGGATCAAATGATAGTTTCTCCAGACGGAGGTAGAACTTTATATGAGAAGGTGGCATTAAGTGCAGTATCCTGGAATCAGGCTCATAATATCGGTCTGGTTATGGGATCAACTTTCCCAGATCAACTTGGCAGGATCCGTAATCTCTGCAAAGGTATGCCTCTTCTCGTGCCTGGAGTAGGGAAACAAGGCGGAGTGTTAGAAGAGTCGGTAGAAAAAGGCCTTGACGCCGAAGTTCCTAACTTACTTATAAATTCGTCGCGAGGAATACTATACGCATCCAGTGATAAGACAGACTTTGATCTGGCTGCACGCTATGAAACCATCAATCTCCGTGACAAGACAAACAACGTCCTTGTAAAGGAGGGTAAGACATGGTTTCATGCTTAAATTTAGGTGACGTCATTTCATTTAGGAAACCTCATCCTTGCGGTGGAACTAAATGGGAGGTCTACAGAATTGGTGCAGACATAGGAGTACAATGTCTCAATTGCGGAAGGAGAATTATGATGCCCAGATCTGCCCTTGCAAAGAGAATTAACGCAGATCTCACTCCCAAATGTAATTACAGTTCATAAAGATTCAGGTTAAAAACTAATAGTTAATTTTGTGTGATTGGTGATAACGAAGAATATGCACTTCCCAGTCCGC
>CAUZEB010000229.1:0-2591 GCA_963578655.1 Dehalococcoidia bacterium
ACAAAAATCCCTGATTGCTTTTGGGGTATACCCTCTCCTCCGGAGGCCTGATATTGTTGGCATCCTCGGATCATCCCAACCGGAAACGTGACCTCCTTCAACTAACTGTTTAAGTTTGCGTTTGCTGAGCACTGTATGACTTAAATTCAGCCTGGCAAATTCAATCTGTTGTGGATGGTGTATTCCCAGATTGTCGAGGAGCCAATTGTATAGTGGACGGTGGTCTTCGAATTCCATCGTACAGATCGAGTGAGTGACTCGCTCTATGGAATCAGATTGACCATGTGCAAGATCATACATGGGATAAATACACCAATTGATCCCAGTTCGATGATGTTTTGCATTAATAATTCGATAAAGAATAGGATCGCGCATATTTAGATTCCCGGATGACATGTCGATTTTTGCTCTGAGCACCCGTGACCCCTCATCAAATTCCGACGCGCGCATCCGTTCAAATAAATCCAAGTTTTCCTTAATAGATCGGTTGCGATAAGGACTTTCTTTTCCTGGAGTTGTCAGTGTGCCACGATCGGCTCGAATGGCTTCTTGGCTGAGGTCGTCTACATAAGCCTTCCTTGATTTAATGAGAAGGACTGCATACTGGTAAAGTGTCTCAAAGTAATCTGATGCGAAATAATGATGGTTACCCCAATCCCAACCAAGCCACGAAACATCTTCCTCTATAGATTCAACGTACTCTTCTTCTTCTTTTGTTGGGTTAGTATCGTCGAACCGTAGGTGGCAGACCCCTCTAGTCTCTAGGGCTATTCCAAAGTTAAGGCATATCGACTTTGCATGGCCAATGTGCAAGTAGCCATTGGGTTCAGGTGGGAATCGGGTTGTAATAGGCCTATTCCACTTGTTTGATTTAATATCTTGGGCAATGATGTCTTTAATAAAATTAGAAGTGTTGCCCTGTTCAAGAGTGGCCATACCTTAGCTCCTTTAGTTAACCTTGTTGGCATGCCTAGAATGGAGCCAGCGATCGGAATCGAACCGATGACCTGCTGTTTACGAAACAGCTGCTCTGCCTCTGAGCTACGCTGGCGTTAAATCATCCGGAGTTTGTGAACCCTGAAGACTGGAAAAGACCTCAAACCCCGGAGTCCATGGATACAGACTGCATCGATTCTATTGTGGGATCTTCTGAAAGATAATTAGTTTTGCACTGTCCTAAAGACTTTCTGGTGTTTATCTATTCTATGTTGCCCTATTTCTTTTGAAGGGATCATAGTCGTCATGATAACGCAAAGTTTAGATTCTTGCCAAGTTGAGGATCACAGTATAAGAAGTTAAATAACAGATTATTGAATTCCTAATTCTTCTAGTGTCATCCCACGAGTTTCGCCTGAATGTCATTTAGGGATAGGTATATTAGTGTAGATTGGGCGTTATCCTGGCAGAATAACGGTTACATTGAGGATGCAGATCGGTATAACGGAGCAGGCTATTTCCTAAAAGAAGAATTTAGCGAATTTGAACTCTCCTCTTGTAAAGCCTGAAATGTCTTCTCGAAAGCTAAAGAGGATGCTTCGGATAAAAACAAGAAGCGGAATTAATTTATCCGGGAAGGGAGAGAGACGATAGCTTTGCCTGGACTGGTGTTCTGCCCTTGTTGGTTATCTACTCTAAGCTCCAATTCGAGTAGATTCTTTCCTTCTTCAACATATTTTTTAGTAATTCTTCCTCTGCAAGCCAGATGGTCGTTTTTCATATTTGGTAATCGGTATTGACAACCGATCTCAATGATATGACCTTGTTCCCCTATCCAATCCCGAAGCATATTATGGAGATAGGCGAACCGAAGGTTTCCCATACCAAATGCAGCATCGTATCCTGCCTGACGCCCGGATTCGTCATCCATATGAATGTACACAAACTCGTCATTGACTGCAGCATAACGGTTCCAATGCATGAAATCGGTAGTGCGTTCGAATGTAGGAATTTCAAATCCTTCTTCTACGTCCTCGAAAAATACTTGAGATTTATTCATGATTAAACTCCTCTCTACTTAAGAATTAGTAGCGGATACTGACACCTTCATATACCTTGACCAATTCTCCTTGTTGGTTAGCCCAACGCGTTTGTGTAATCGTGAATAACATAAGGCCTAACCGACCTTCGCGTTCTCGATACTCTTTGATGCTACTTATTGACGATATTACATCTCCAGGTCTTATGGGTGCGTGGTAAATACTGGTCCCTCCTCCGTTTAACCCTTGAGAATGTGGAGTAATAACGATCTCAGCTCTTGGCTCTGGCGGGATAATGGGCCATGCAAAAGGGTTGAAGTCCTCTGGTGCAATAATTCCTCCATGGCTGGTTTGTTTTGCATATTCCTTGTCCCAAAATAAACGTGGGGGTTGTTCCGGCCAATAAACTGCGATAGCCCATTTCCTGATATCACTAAGAGAAACAGGCGAAGATGTACGCTGATTGAACTTCATCCCTATCTCGGCTAACATCTTCGCTGTGATATAGGTATTATTGCGGTTTGTCATTAGAATGTCTCCATCATGTTGTTACGGAGATAGTAACATGATCTGTATAGACGCGAGCATAGATCAGACTCAGTTGACTTGAACCAA
>CAUZEB010000230.1:0-2568 GCA_963578655.1 Dehalococcoidia bacterium
GTTTTTATGTACCATGGCGCGGAACACATGACCGTTCATGCTCAAGAACATGGTGATCCTTTGGATATTCACAATATTCGAAAATATTCTACAGCACACCCTCGCTGTGGAACAGCATTTCTTTTAACTGTAGTGCTAGTTTCTATAGTGGTTTTCGTTTTTATACCTAGAGATCCTCTGTGGTGGCTTATTTTTTCCCGTATATTATTGATTCCGGTGATCGCTGCAATAAGTTACGAGATAATACGATACAGTGGATTCCATTCTGATTCTACCATTGTGAAATTGTTGACGCGGCCGAATCTAACATTACAGAAGTTAACTACAAGACAACCCAATGATGATCAAATTGAAATAGCAATTCATGCTATGCGAGGGGTTATAGCAGCAGACAACGACAATATATTCCAGTCCGAATAAAAGGGAGCGCTTGTCTGGACTAAAATTTATTATACTGTCTACTAGTTAACTCAAAGACTATCAGATGTAAATCATCTGATAGTCAGGATCTTCTCTTTCTCAATTCCTTCCAGATGTCTCTTGGAGTCAGCCCTGAAACTGCTAGAAGGACTAGTGAGTGATACATTAAATCCGCCATCTCATTGATTATATTCTCTGTCTCATTCTTGACGCCCGCAATCGCTAGTTCGCCTGCCTCTTCGATAACTTTCTGGCTAATTCTGTCTGGTCCGCTTTTTATAAGCTTAGTGGTATAACTCGATTTTGGCATCTCGTCTTTCCGATCCTGTATGGTGGAAAACAATTCCTCTAAAATCCTCGAGCCATCTGTGGACTTGTCGAACTCCGATATTCCCGTATATGGTGTAAAAAAGCAAGATACATTCCCTGTGTGACAGATCGGACCATCTGGTTCTACCTTCAGTAATATCGTGTCCCCATCACAGTCAGCATATGCTGATTTCACTTTCATATAATGACCGGAGAGTTCTCCTTTGTGCCATAAATCTGAACGGCTACGGCTGTAAAACCAGACATCCCCACCGTCAAAAGTTCGCTTAATTGAACCTGGATTCATGTACCCCATCATTAGTACTTCACCACTTTCGTTATCCTGAGCTATCGCAGGTACTAGTCCACTTTCATCTAATCTAATATGAACCATGAAATCACCTTTCATTTGTTGCAACGTATATTATTAGGCAGAGATATTTTGAATGTTTGGTCGTATTGGCTGGCCGTGTCTAGACAGATAGTCCTTCGCTTCTCCTATGGAATAGGTTCCGTAATGGAAAATGCTAGCTACCAAAACTGCGTCGGCCTTACCAGTTTCAAGTGCGTCGTAGAGATGAGTTAAATTACCCGCTCCTCCACTGGCTATGATGGGTATTGACACACTTCTTGAAATTGCCTGGGTGAGACCTAGATCGTAGCCTATCCTGTGCCCATCTGCATCCATGCTAGTGACAATCAACTCCCCAGCACCTAGTTCGGCAGCTCGTTGGGCCCATTTAACGGCGTCTAAGCCTGTCGGAGTTCTCCCGCCGTTTATAAATACTTCCCATCTGGATTTATCATCCAATACCAGTTGATCATGCCTTGGTGGTGGCTTTAGCGAGGTATGTCCTAGATCATTTGAAACTGCTTTGGCATCTAGCGCGACCACTATACACTGACTCCCAAAAAACTTTGATGATGCAGTTATGAGGGAGGGGTTCAGGATTGCTGCTGTGTTAAGAGATACTTTGTCTGACCCGGCTTCCAGCATCTTTCTCACATCATCAATTTTTCGCATGCCTCCACCTACGGTTAAGGGTATAAACACTTCCTCAGAGACATCTTTCACGACGTTGATCATTATGTCTCTATCTTCCGAGCTTGCGGTTATATCTAGTAAAATTAGTTCATCTGCCCCCTCTTTATCGTAGAACGCCGCCATTTCAGCTGGATCACCCGCATCACGCAATTCAACAAAGCTAACGCCTTTTACGACCCTACCGCCGTCAACGTCTAGACAAGGAATGATTCTTTTTGTAAGCATACTCTCTCGGCTTCTTTGTTGATGGTGTTATTTTCTCACTAATAGGATGTACTGTTCGTCATTAAGTTCATAACGGGAAGACTGACGAAACCCGGCATCCTGTACTAATTCAGTTAATTGGGCAAATGCAATTCTGTCCTCTAAGGGCGGACCATCAACAGCTTCCATCTTGTGCCACTCGAGAATTGCCAACCATCCACCCTTACGAAGGCACCTTTTAACTTCTTTTAAGAAGATGTGAGGTCTGTTCGCCTCGTGTAAGACGAATGCTACCAAGGCGCCGTCTAGGCAGTCCTCCTCCAAAGGTAGCTTGTTTTCTCCAGAGCGTTCAAAGTGGACATTTGTTAAGTTGATGAGCTTAGTTGACTCTCTTGCGGCATCTACCATTTTCTGTTGCACATCCAGGGCGTATACTTTACCGTCGAAGAGGTATTTGGCCAGGGGAACCGTAAAGTATCCCGGTCCGCATCCAATGTCAGCGACAGTTTGGTAAACAAGTAACGGAAGGTGAGACATTACTCTTTGAGGATCAAGTTTTTCGTACCTCTCTGGTGCTGTTAGAATATGTT